>JAPSLD010000248.1 GCA_031181105.1 Isoptericola sp.
GACCTGACCGTCGTGACCAACCCCGCGACGTCGTCGCCCGGGCTCGCGTTCCTGCTCGCGACGGTCGGCGCGTTCGGCACCGACGGCTGGCAGGGGTACTGGGAGCGGCTGCGCGACAACGGGGTCAAGGTCGTCGACAGCTGGGAGGACGCGTACTACGTCGACTTCTCCGGCGCGGGCGAGGGCGGCACGCGGCCGATCGCGCTGTCGTACTCGACGTCCCCGGCGTTCACGGTGACCGAGGACGGCACGCGGTCCACCACGGCGGCGCTGCTCGAGACGTGCTTCCGCCAGGTCGAGTACGCGGGCGTGCTCGCCGGCACCGACGAGCCCGAGGGCGCCCGGGCGCTCGTCGACTTCCTCGCCTCGGCCGAGTTCCAGGCCGACGTGCCGGGCCAGATGTACATGTACCCCGCCGACGAGACGGTCGAGCTCCCGGCGGAGTGGCAGCGGTTCGCCCCGCTGGCCGAGGACCCGTACGAGGTGCCGCCGGCGGAGGTCGCCGAGCACCGCGACGAGTGGATCGAGCAGTGGACGGCGACGGTCATCGGGTGAGGACGGCGCCGGCGGGCGGCGGGGCCGTCGGCCGGGGCCTCGGGCGGGGAGCCGCCTGGGGCCTGGCCGCCGGCGTCCCGCTCGCCTTCCTCGGTGTCTTCTTCGCCTGGCCCGTCGTCTCCCTCGTGGTCGAGGGCTTCTTCGCCGAGGACGGCGCGGGGGGCCGCGTGCTGGACCTGTCCGGCTTCGCCGAGGTCCTGTCCGAGCAGCGCACCTGGCGCGTCGTCGGTCAGACCCTCGCGCAGGCCGCGGCCGGCACGGTGCTGGCGCTGGCGCTGGGCCTGCCGGGCGCGTACGTGCTCTACCGGTGCCGCTTCCCGGGGCGGACCCTGGTGCGCGGGCTCGTGACGGTGCCGTTCGTGCTGCCCACCGTCGTGGTCGGCGTGGCGTTCCGGGCGCTGTTCGTCCCGGGCGGGCCGCTGGGGTGGGCCGGGCTCGAGGAGAGCTTCGCCGCGATCGTGCTCGCGCTCGTGTTCTTCAACTACGCCGTCGTCGTGCGCACGGTCGGCGGGCTGTGGGAGCGGCTGGACCCGCGCGCCGAGCAGGCCGCCCGGGCGCTGGGTGCGACGCCGTGGCGGGCGTTCCGGACGGTCACGCTGCCGGCGCTCGCCCCGGCGGTCGCGTCCGCGGGAGCCGTGGTGTTCCTCTTCTGCGCGACGGCGTTCGGCGTCGTGCTCGTGCTGGGCGGCGTGGGCTACGGCACGATCGAGACCGAGATCTGGGTGCGGACCACGCAGTTCCTGGACCTGCGGGCGGCCGCGGTGCTCTCGGTGCTCCAGCTCGTCGTCGTGACCGGTGCGCTGCTCGTGAGCGCCCGCGCGCGCACGCGTCGCGAGCGGGCGCTGCACCTCGGGAGCGAGCGGACGTCGGCGCACCGGCTGCGTCCGGCGGCCGCGGCGGACGCCGTGCCCGCCGCCGTGACGCTCGTCGTGGTGCTCGGGCTGCTCGTGCTGCCGATGGCCGGGCTCGTGGCGCGCTCGTTCCGCGGGCCGGACGGCGCCTGGTCGCTGCAGAACTATGTGGCGCTGGGGACCACGGGCGGGCGCAACGCGCTGTCCGTCACCGTGTGGGAGGCGACCGCGAACTCGCTGCGCACGGCCGCGCTGGCGACCGTCATCGCCGTGGTGGTCGGCGGGCTCCTCGCGCTCGTGGCGTCCCGGCGGCCGCGCTCCGGCGGTGCGCGGCGGGCCGTCGGCGTGCTCGACGGGCTGTTCATGCTGCCGCTGGGCGTCTCGGCGGTGACGGTGGGCTTCGGGTTCCTCGTCACGCTCGACCGGCCGCTCGGATTCGACGTCGACCTGCGCACCTCCGGCCTGCTGGTCCCGATCGCGCAGGCCGTGGTGGCGATCCCGCTCGTGGTGCGCACCGTCCTGCCGGTGCTGCGCGCGATCGACCCGCGGCTGCGCGACGCCGCCGCGGTGCTCGGGGCCGCGCCCGGGCGCGTGCTGCGGACCGTGGACGGGCCGATCGGCCTGCGCTCGCTCGGGCTCGCGGTCGGGTTCGCGTTCGCGGTCTCGCTCGGGGAGTTCGGCGCGACGTCGTTCCTCGCCCGGCCGGACACCGCGACGCTGCCCGTGGTGATCTACCGGCTCATCGGGCGTCCGGGGGCCGAGAACTACGGCATGGCGCTCGCGGCGTCGGTCGTGCTGGCAGCGCTCACCGCGACCGTGATGATGCTGGCCGAGCGCCTGCGCGGCGACCGGCCCGGAGGGGAGTTCTGATGGGCACGAGTTCCACCGGGCACGGGCATGGGCATGGGCATGGGCATGGGCGTGGGCGCGGGCTCGAGGTGCGCGACGTCGTCGTGCGCTACGGGTCGACCCGGCGCCGG
>JAPSLD010000036.1 GCA_031181105.1 Isoptericola sp.
AGTAGATCGGCGCGGTGCAGCCCTCGACGTAGTGCACGTACGAGCCCTCGTCCGCGATGATCAGCGTCCGCTCGAACTGGCCCATGTTCTCCGTGTTGATGCGGAAGTAGGCCTGCAGCGGGATCTCCACGTGCACGCCCGGCGGCACGTAGACGAACGAGCCGCCCGACCACACGGCCGAGTTCAGGGCGGCGAACTTGTTGTCGCCGGCCGGGATCACCGTGCCGAAGTACTCCTGGAACAGCTCCGGGTGCTCGCGCAGACCGGTGTCGGTGTCCATGAAGATGACGCCCTGCGCCTCCAGGTCCTCGCGAATCTGGTGGTAGACGACCTCGGACTCGTACTGCGCCGCGACGCCCGCGACGAGGCGCTGCTTCTCCGCCTCGGGGATGCCGAGCTTGTCGTACGTGCTGCGGATGTCCTCGGGCAGGTCCTCCCAGCTGGTCGCCTGCTTCTCGGTGGAGCGCACGAAGTACTTGATCTGGTCGAAGTCGATGCCCGTGAGGTCGGCGCCCCAGTTGGGCATCGGCTTCTTCTCGAACAGCCGCAGCGCCTTGAGCCGCTGCTTGGTCATCCACTCGGGCTCGTTCTTCAGGGCCGAGATGCGGCGCACGACCGCCTCGTTCACGCCGCGCTCGGCGGTCTCGCCGGCGACGTCGGGGTCGTGCCAGCCGTACTCGTAGGCGCCGATCGAGGCGATGATCTCCTCGTCGGTGCGCTGCTCCGGTGCCGACTGGGCGGCGTCCTGGGTGGGAGCGCTCATCGTGATCCTTCCTGCGTGCCGCGGGTGCGACCGGCCGGGGTGGGGTTCTAAGTGGTCTGGGTGGTCTGGGTGGTCTGCGGGGTCGGGGCGAGCGGGACGTTCGTCACGCAGGCGTGCGCCCCGCCCGCGATCGTCGCCAGGCGCTGCACGTGCGTGCCGAGGAGCCGGGAGAACGCCCGGGCCTCTGCCTCGCACAGCTCGCTGAACTCCTCGGCGACGTTCTGCACGGGGCAGTGCCCCTGGCACAGCTGGAGCGTGGGCACCCGGGGTCCGGCGACGGGCCGGACCGACGCGGCGTAGCCGTCGGCCGAGAGGAGCTCTGCCAGCTGGGCCGCGCGCGCCTGCGGGTCCGTCGCGGTCAGCTCGGGTGCGTACCGGCTCACGACCGCCTCGTAGCGCTGCGCGGCGAACGCCGCGACGGCGTCCGGTCCGGCCGCGTCGCGCAGGTAGCGCATCGCCTGGGCGGCGAGCTCGGAGTACCCGCCGGCGAGCTCGGTCTGGCCGCCCGCGCTGACGACGTACCGGCGGGCCGGGCGCCCGCGGCGGGCGTGGCCGGCGGCCGGGCCGCCGTCGTGGACCGCGATCTTGCCGTCGTCCTCGAGCAGCGCCAGGTGCCGGCGCACGGCCGCGGAGGTGAGGCCGAGCGCGGCGGCGAGCTCGCCGGCCGTGACGGGCCCCTCGGCCGCGACGAGCTCGAGCACGCGGCGGCGGGTGGTGCCGTCGACGTCGTGGGCGGCACCGACGTGCACCGTGGGGTGCGCGACGGCCTGCGTCGTCGCCATGGGTCACCTCCCGTCCGGCTCGTGGGCACCCGGGCGGGCCCCGGGCAGCGTCGTCGATATAGGTAACATCCTTGTTGCGTAATCCAGGATGTCAAGCAAGGCGAGCCTCACACGGGACCCCGTACCGGCCCGTGAGCGCCACCGGCGGGAGCGTTCGCGACGCACGTCACAGCCGCGTCAGGAGATCTCGCCCTCGATGACGCGCCCCGGGCCCGACGACGGCCGGGGCTCGTGGGCCAGGGACCGCAGCCGCAGACCCAGGGCGAGCAGCGCGCTGCCGATCACGACGGCCAGGACGCCCACGACGACGGACATGACGGCCATCGAGGCGCTCGGGCTCACGAGGCACACGACGGCGAGCGCCACGAGCAGGGACCCGGCCACCAGCCCCCACAGCCACGTGGTCCCTCCGCGCGGACGCATGACGGCCGCCACGAGGAGCAGCAGCACCCCGAGGCCCAGCGCCCACACGGCGACCAGGACCAGCGCGACGCCCAGCACGAGCTCGGGCAGCAGCACCAGGACCGCGCCGAGCACGACGGCCACCACGCCCACCCCGGTGCTGGCCGAGCCCGCCACCGTGCCCCGCCGGCGCAGCCCGTCGACGAGGCTCACCAGGCCGTCCACGACCACGAACGCGCCGAAGACCTGGACCAGCACCGCGGGCGTCCGGTCCGGCAGCAGGATCGCGGCGAGCCCGAAGACGAGCGCCAGGACGCCGCGCACCACCGGCCAGTACCAGATCCGGCGGGCGAGGCGCGTGACGTCGTCGGGCTGGGCGAACGTGGGGAAGACCATCACCGCTCCGGGGTCGTGGGCGTTCTCGACTCCGTAGAATCTTCCGGTGCCCACGTCCCCAGCGCCAACCGGCGCCGCCGTCGTCGTGCGCGGTCTCGTGAAGCGCTACGGCGGGCGCGCCGTCGTCGACGGCCTCGACCTCGAGGCCCGCGCGGGCGCGGTGACCGCGGTCCTCGGACCCAACGGGGCGGGCAAGACGACGACGGTCGAGTGCTGCGAGGGACTGCGCACGCCCGACGCCGGCACCGTGCGGGTCCTCGGCCTCGACCCGGTGAGCGACGCACGTGCGCTGCGCCCCCGGGTCGGCGTGATGCTGCAGGACGGCGGCATGCCCACGGGCGCGCGCGCCGGCGAGGTGCTGCGCCACGTCGCGGCGATGTACGCCGCGCCGCGCGACCTCGGCCTGCTCTCCGAGCGGCTCGGGCTCGACGCGTTCGCGCGCACCACGGTGCGGCGCCTGTCGGGCGGCCAGCGGCAGCGGCTGGCGCTCGCCGCGGCGGTCGTCGGTCGTCCGGAGGTGGTGTTCCTCGACGAGCCCAGCGCCGGGATGGACCCGCAGAGCCGGAGAGCGGTGTGGGACCTCGTGCGCGAGCTGCGCGACGACGGCGTGGCGGTCGTGCTGACCACCCACCTCATGGACGAGGCCGAGGACCTGGCCGACCACGTCCACGTCGTCGACCACGGGCACGTGATCGCCTCCGGCACGGTGCGCGAGCTGCTCGCCGTGGACGAGAGGGACCGCGAGCGCACGGTCCGCTTCGACGCGGCGCCGGGGCTCGACCGCGCGGCGCTGTCGGCGGCCCTCGGCCGCGACGGCGCGGACGGGTGGGCCGTCACGGAGCCCGAGCCCGGTTCCTACGTCGCGAGCGGGCCCGCGGACGCGCGGGCCGTCGCCCGCCTGGCGGCCTGGCTCGCCGACGCGGGCGTCCTGGCGAGCCGGATCACCGTGGGACGCCGCACGCTCGAGGACGTCTTCCTCGACCTGACGGGACGGCACCTGCGATGACGTCTGCTCCCCCGGCCCGCCGCGTCCTGGCGCAGACGACGTTCGAGACGCGCGCGATCCTGCGCAACGGCGAGCAGCTGCTCGTCACGCTCGTGCTGCCGGTGCTCCTGCTCGTCGGCCTCGTCCAGACGTCGCTCGTCGAGCTCGACACCGCGGGCGCCGCGCGCGTCGACTTCGTGACCCCGGGCGTCCTGGCGCTCGCCTGCCTGTCGACCGCCTTCACCTCGCAGGCCATCGCGACCGCGTTCGACCGCCGCAACGGCGTGCTGCGGCTGCTCGCCACCACCCCGCTCGGCCGCGGCGGCCTGCTCGCGGGCAAGGTGCTCGGGGTGCTCGCCGTCGAGGTCGTGCAGATCGTGGTCATCGGCGCCGTCGCGCTCGGCCTCGGCTGGCGCCCCGAGCCCGCGGGCGTCCCCGCGGCGGTCGGTGCCGGCCTGCTCGGCACCGCCGCGTTCACGGCGCTCGCCCTGCTGCTGGCCGGCACGCTGCGCGCCGAGGGCGTGCTGGCAGTCGCGAACCTCGTGCTCGTGCTCCTCGTGGTCGGCGGCGGGCTGCTCGTCCCGCCCGACCAGCTCCCGGGGGCGCTCGCGCACCTCGCCGCCTTCCTGCCGTCGGGGGCGCTCGGCGAGGCGCTGCGCGGCGCCCTGGCCGGCACGGGCGTGCCGGCGCTGTCGGTCGTCGTCCTGCTGGGCTGGACGGCCGCCCTGGGCTGGGGCGCCACGCGCCTGTTCCGCTGGCACTGAGCTCGCGCTCGCGGGCCAAGATCACATCCGCGGCGTGCTGCGCGGGGCCGGCGGGCCGCCGCGGGGCACTACCGTGGACGGCGTGAGCACGTCCGCGCTGCAGCCCTCCCCCGTCGCCCGACCGGACCGCCTCGCCCGCTTCCGCGGGTGGACGCGCGGCGTGCTGCTGGCCAACGTCGTCGCGCAGGTCGGCATCATCGTCTCGGGCGGCGCGGTGCGGCTCACCGGCTCCGGTCTGGGCTGCTCGACGTGGCCGCACTGCGAGCCGGGCCGGTTCACGCCCGAGCTGCACGAGGCGACGTCGCTGCACCCCTACATCGAGTTCGGCAACCGCACCCTGACGGGTGTGCTCTCGGTCATAGGGCTCATGGTCCTCCTGCTGGTGTGGACCGACCGCCGCCGGGCCCGCTCGTACCGCCTGCTCGGGCTCGTGCCGCTCCTGGGCGTGGCCGCGCAGGCGGTCATCGGCGGCGTGGTGGTCCTGCTCGAGCTGCACCCCGGGTGGGTGTCGCTGCACTTCGGCGTCTCGGCGGCCCTGGTGTGGGTGTCCGCCTGCCTGCTGCACCGGCACGGCGAGGGCGACGGGCCCCCGGTCCCGGTCGGCCCCCGCCCGCTCACCGCCACGGGCTGGGCGCTCGCCCTGCTCCTCGTGCCGGTCGTCACGCTGGGCGTGCTCGTCACCGGCTCGGGCCCGCACTCGGGCGACGCCGAGGTCGGCTACCGCTTCGCCCTCGACCCGCTCGCCGTCACGCGGGCGCACTCCGCGGCGGTGTGGGTGTTCGTCGCCGCGCTGGTGGTGCTGCTGGCGCTCGTCCACCGGCTGCCCGCGGACGACCGCCGCGCGCGGTCGGCCCGCGCCGGCGCCTGGCTGCTGCTGGCCGTGACGCTGGCCCAGGGCGGCGTCGGGTACGCGCAGTACTTCACCGGCCTGCCCGCGCTGCTCGTGGGGCTGCACATGCTCGGGGCGGGCCTGCTGGTGTGGGCGACGGCGAACGCGGTGCTGCGCCTGCGCACGCGCTAGCCGGCGGCGGCGCGCCGGTAGGGCCAGGGCGCCCCGACCGGGCGCAGCGACGCCCAGCCGCCCGCCCGGCTCGCCGCGGCCGCGAGGATCCCGACCACGGCCGAGGGGTTGTGCAGGCTGCCGTCGAGCACGAGCGCGACGGCCTCGTCGAGCGGCACCCACCGCTCGACCATGTCCGCCTCCTCGCCCGAGCGCACGTGCCGCTCGTCCTCGGGGACGCTGGCGAGACCCCGCGCCAGGAACACGCGCAGCGCCTCGTTGCTCGCGCCGGGCGTCGTCGCGAAGTCCACGAGCACGTCCCAGCGCGCGGCCGTGCGGTCGGCCTCCTCGGCCAGCTCCCGCGCCGCGGCGGTCTGCGCGTCCTCGCCCGGGACGTCCAGCAGGCCCGCCGGCACCTCCCACAGGAAGGCGCGCACGGGATGGCGGTACTGGCGCAGCAGGAGGACGCGGTCGGCGTCGTCGAGCGCGACGACGGCGACGGCTCCCGGGTGGTCGAGGTACTCCCGGGTGACCGTTCCGGCCGCACCCAGGTCGACGTCGTCGCGCACGAGGTCGAAGACCCGCCCGGTGTGCACGGTCTCGTGCCGCAGGACGGGCCGCGGGTCGAGCTCGTCGGCCGTGCGGGACGAGCCGGCCGCGCTCACGCCGTCGCGCCCTGCCGCTCGAGCGCCGCGGCGACCAGGCCGGTGAACAGCGGGTGCGACCGCGTCGGGCGCGACTTGAACTCCGGGTGCGCCTGCGTGCTCACGTAGTACGGGTGCACCTCGGCCGGCAGCTCGACGAACTCGACGAGCGTGGAGTCGGGCGACGTGCCCGAGACGACCAGGCCCGCCTCCTCGAGGCGGTCGCGGTAGGCGTTGTTGACCTCGTAGCGGTGGCGGTGGCGCTCGGAGACCCGCTCGGTGCCGTACGTCTTGGCGACGACGGAGCCCGGCACGAGCTGGGCCTCGTAGGCGCCCAGGCGCATGGTCCCGCCCAGGTCGCCCTGGCCGCCGACGATGGCGAGCTGCTCGGCCATGGTCGCGATCACCGGGTGCGCGCTGTCGGGCTCGAACTCCGTCGAGGACGCCTCGCTCAGGCCGAGGACGTTGCGCGCGTACTCGATGACCATCGACTGGAGCCCGAGGCAGATGCCGAGCGTGGGCACGAGGTTCTCGCGCGCCCAGCGCAGCGCGCCGATCTTGCCGTCGATGCCGCGCACGCCGAACCCGCCGGGGACGAGGACCGCGTCGACGCCCTCCAGCGACGCCTGCGCGCCCTCGGGCGTGCGGCAGTCGTCCGAGGCGACCCAGCGGATCGCGACCTTCGCGTCGTTGGCGAACCCGCCGGCACGCAGGGCCTCCGTCACCGACAGGTAGGCGTCGGGCAGGTCGATGTACTTGCCGACGAGCGCGATCTCGATCCGGTGCTCCGGCTCGTGGACGCGCTCGAGCAGCTGGCTCCAGCCCTCCCAGTCGACGTCGTGGAACGGCAGGTCGAGGCGGCGCACCACGTACGCGTCGAGACCCTCGGAGTGCAGCACGCGCGGGATGTCGTAGATGCTCGGCGCGTCGACCGCGTTGACCACGGCCTCGTTGTCGACGTCGCACATGAGGGCGATCTTGCGCTTGATGGGCTCGGGCACGACGCGGTCCGCCCGCAGGACGATCGCGTCGGGCTGGATGCCGATCGAGCGCAGCGCGGCGACCGAGTGCTGCGTCGGCTTGGTCTTGAGCTCGCCCGAGGGGCCGATGTACGGCACGAGCGAGACGTGCAGGAAGAAGCAGTCGTCGCGGCCGAGCTCGTGGCGCACCTGGCGCGCCGCCTCGAGGAAGGGCTGCGACTCGATGTCGCCGACCGTGCCGCCGATCTCCGTGATGATCACGTCGACCTCGGGACCGGCCTGGTCGCGCATGCGCGACTTGATCTCGTCGGTGATGTGCGGGATGACCTGCACCGTGTCGCCGAGGTACTCGCCGCGGCGCTCCTTGGCGATGACGCGCGAGTAGACCTGCCCGGTCGTGACGTTCGACGACGCCGGGAGCTCGACGTCGAGGAAGCGCTCGTAGTGGCCGATGTCGAGGTCGGTCTCCGCGCCGTCCTCCGTCACGAACACCTCGCCGTGCTGGAACGGGTTCATCGTCCCGGGGTCCACGTTGAGGTACGGGTCGAGCTTCTGCATCGTCACGCGCAGGCCGCGCGAGCGCAGCAGGCGCCCGAGGGAGGAGGCCGTCAGACCCTTGCCGAGGGAGGAGGCGACACCGCCCGTCACGAAGATGTGGCGCGTCTGGTGCGTGGCACCGGAGCGGCTGGAGGAGCGGGTCTGGGTTCGGTTCACGGTGTCGGCCACGGAACTCCATCCTAACTGAGGCAGGGTGGCCCGGCGCTGTGTGACTCGGCACAGCGGCGCTCCGGCGTCTTCGCGCCAGTCTGCTCGCCGGAGGTCCCTGTGGGGAAGATCAGCCGGCGGTCGGCGTGTCGGGGGCGGCGCCCCGCGCGCGTCGCGCGAGCGACGTGAGGCGGCGGCGCACGTCCCCGTCGGCGAGGGCCCCGGCCGCCACGACGACCGCGGCGGCGACGAGGCCGGCGACGAGGCCGAGCCCGACGTCGGCGAGGAGCGAACCGAGGTCCGGCGCACGGTCTGCCGCGCCCGCCCCGGCGGGCAGCCGGCGGTCGGCGACAGGGACGGCCCACCGTCCGAGCGCCGCTCCGAGCGCGCCCGCGGCGACCGCGACGGCGACCGTACGGACGACACCGGACAGGGCCGGGGCTCCGACCGTGCGCCGCACTGCCACGAGCAGGGACGCGCCCGCCACGGTCATCCCGACGCTGGTCGCGCCGCCCAGCCATGCCAGCACCCGGACCTGGGCCTCGACGGAGCCGCCGTGGGGTGCCGACCCGAGGACCGGGACGGCGAGCCCCACCCCGACCGCGACCACGACCCAGCCCGCGGCCGTCGCGACCACGGCGGCCCGGGCGGCGCCGACCGCGTAGAGCAGCCGGGAGAGCTGGAGGATCAGGGCGTAGCCCAGCAGGCCGGGCGCCATCCACGCGAGCGCGGCCGCGAGGCCGTCGGCGTGACCGTTCGCCACGCCGTCGAACACGTTCTCCACGAGCGGCGCACCCGCCACGAGGGCGGCGGCACCGGCGGCCGTCACGACGACGAGCGCCCGGGTCGCCGACGACGCGAGACGCGCGAGGTCGTCGCGGCGGCCCTGCGCCGCGAGCTCGGAGAACCGTGGGAACACGCTCGTGGCGATGGGGAACGCCAGGACGGCGTACGGCAGGAAGTACACGTTCTGGGCGTACAGGAAGATCGTCCAGGTGCTGTCGCCGCCCGCCTCGATCCCCGCGGCCATCGTGGCGAGCAGGGCCAGCTGCTGGGCCACCAGCGCCCCGATCCCGGCGAAGGCGAGCCGGGCGGCCCGCCGGCCCTCGCCCTCGGGGAAGCGCAGCGTCGGTCGTAGCCGCAGCCCGGTGCGCAGCGCCGGCACGACCAGCGGCAGGGCGAGGAACGCCACGCCTGCCGTCATCCCCCAGGCCAGCCAGCCCAGCGCCTGCGAGGAGAGCTCGGCGACGTCCTGCTGGTTGCCGTCGGCCAGCGTGCCGAACCGCGCGTAGACGCCGATGACCGCGAGGCTCGAGACGAGCGGCGAGAAGGCGGGCCAGAAGAACCGGTTGTGGGCCTGCAGGATCCCGCCCAGCACCACCGCGATCCCGTACAGCGGGATCTGCACCGCGAAGACCCGCAGGAAGTCCGTGGCCACGGCGACGTTCACCGGGTCCTCGAGCCGGGTCACGCGCACGAGCGGGTCCGCCAGCAGCGCGACCAGGACGCCGAGCGGGACCAGGACCACGAGCGTCCAGCCGAGCAGCGCCGACGCGGTGCGCGACGCCCGCTCGCCGTCGCCGCGCACGAGGTATCCCGACAGCAGCGGGACGACGGCACCCGCCAGCGCGCCGCCGGCCGCGATCTCGAACAGCACGTTCGGCAGGAAGTTCGCGGCGTTGAGCGGGCTGTCGACGCCGCCGGTGCCGACGAACCTCGCCTGCGCCAGCCACCGGCCGAAGCCGACGACCCGGCTGGCCAGGGTCACCGCCGTGATGAGCAGCGCCGCGCCGGCCAGGGTCTGGGCGGCGCGGGCGCGGTCGGGGGGCGCGACCATGGTCAGGCGGTGGCGCCCGAGCCCGTGCCGGTACCGGTGCCGGTGCCGGTGCCGGGGCCGGTACCGGGCGCCGGGCGCCGGCCGAGCAGGTCGACGCGGTGCAGCCACGGCGTGCGCTCGATCACCCGCGAGAAGCTGACCTTCTCCGAGGCGACCGTGAGCCCGACGACACCCGCGAGCGCCGCGAGCCGCACGGGACGCGGCGCGCCCAGCGCCCACTGCGTCCCCACGAGGGCCCCGAGCGCGTTCGCCCCGCCGTCGCCCAGCATGTCCCGCTCGTCGAGGTCGCCCGGGGCGGCGGCGGCCGCGGCCCCCAGCACCGCGCCCGTGGCGCCGGCCGCGCCGGTGGCCGCCCCCGCGAGGCTGAGGACGACCGACGCCTTGAGCGCACGGCCGGGGCGCAGGTCGAGCAGGTTGACGAGGTTGGCCGTACCCGCCACGAGGGCACCGTTGACGGCGACGTCGAGCAGGTGCCCCGCCGCGCCCCCGCGCCGGCGCGTCCCGACGGCGGCCGCGAGCATCGACGTCGCGCCGATCCCGAGGACCTTGAGCCCGCCGGTGGTGAGGCGCCCCTGCGCCAGGGCGCCCAGGTGGCCGCGCAGGCCCTTGGTGCGCGTGGTGGTGTCCTCGGTCAGGTCGTCGACGAGGCCGAACGCGCCGCCGCCCGCGGTCGCGAGCGCGACCGCGACGCGCGTGCGTGGGTCGTCCGACGACGCGAGCGCACCCGCGACGAGCCCCGCGGCCACGGCCGGGCCCTCGAGCAGGGAGACCAGCTCGGCGCGGTGGTTCGTCCGGGTCCAGCGCGCCGCGCCGCCCGGCGGGTCGACGTCGAGCAGCCGGCGGGTGCCGGCGGTCACGGCCGCGGCGAGCAGGCCGGCGCGGCACGCGCGGACGAGGCCCATCAGCCCTCGCCGCCCTGGGCGCCGTCGTCGCCGTCCGTCGAGCCCCCGGCCGTGACGTCCGCCGGCGGGACCTCCTCCGGGGTCGGCTCGACGACCGGCGGCAGGACGGCCGCACCCTCCTCGAACCCGTACTGGCCGACGTGCCCGGCGCCCTGGGCCGCGAGGGCGAGCGGGACGACGAGGCGGCCGGCCTGCTGGTCGGCGCCGCTCACGGTGCTCACGCGCTCCGCCAGCTCGTCCTCGCCGCGCACCGTGGAGACCAGGTCGCCCGCCTGCGTCGTCGGCCCCGCGACGACCACCGCGCCGGTGACCTCCGCGACCACGCCGGTCGCGGTCGCGAGGGCGGCCACGCCCACCTCCGTGGGCTCCACGTCCGCGGGCAGGGTCTCCTCCCCCGCGACGTCCTCCTGCGTGGCGTTGGACGCGAGCAGCAGCACGACGTCGGCCGGCGCGCTCGGCGCCGTCTGCTCCTCGACGAGCCCGACGCGCACGAGGAGCTGCTGCAGCTCGGCCGCGTTCGCGCTCAGGACGCCCGCGTCGGCCTCGTCCGCCTCGGTGAGCGACAGGGCGAGCGCGGCACCCAGGAGCTCGGCCGTCCCCGAGTCGTCGGCCAGCACCTCGGGCAGGTCCTCCAGCAGCTGGTCGCGCAGCCCGTTCGCGACCGTCTGGCGCAGCGTCGCCTCGTCGGCCGCGGTCCACGACTCCGTCAGCGTCTCGTGCGCGACGAGCGCCGCACCGGCCTCGTCGAGCTGGTTGACGATCTCGTCCTCGACGCCGTCACCGACGCCGTTCACGTCCACGACGGCGACGGTCGTGCCGGACAGGGACCCGGCGGCGAGCGCCTCGCCGGCCGCGATCGCGAACTGCTCGCGCTCCCCGAGCGTGGCCTGGGTCTCGTCGAGCTCCTCGCGCAGGGCGTTCCGCTCGGTGCGCAGCGCCTCCACCTGGTCGGTGAGCTGGTCCCCGATCGCGCCCTGGAGCGGACCCGCTCCGAGGATGATCCCGACCGCCAGGGCCAGGAACACGGAGATCAGGGAGACGAGGTGGTAGCGGAAGTCGATCACGGTCGGCTGCGGTTCCTTCGGTCGGTCGAGCGGTCGGCGAGGGGTCGGTCGGGTGCGGGCCGCGGCACCCAGGATCTCGGCGCGGTCAGCCGCCGAAGAGACTACCGACCCAGGAGACGACGTCGTCGACGCGCGCACCGACGAGGCCGAACGCCGTCTGGCCCGCGGACGTCGACCACAGGGCCGCGAGCACGGCGGCGACGCCGGCGAGCGACAGGAGGGTCAGCTGCAGGTTCGAGATGCGCGTCCGGTACAGGCGCGACACGCCCTTGGCGTCGACCAGCTTGCCGCCCACGCGCAGGCGCGTCAGGAACGTGCTCGCCATGCCCGCGCGCCCCTTGTCGAGGAACTCGACCAGCGTCGCGTGCGTCCCGACGGCGACGATGAGCTCGGCGCCCTTGTCGTCGGCGAGGAGCATCGCGATGTCCTCGCTCGTGCCCGTCGCCGGGAACACGACCGGCTCCACGCCGAGGGCGCGGACGCGCTCGAGGCCGGGCGCCTTGCCGTCGCGGTACGCGTGCACGACGATCTCGGCCCCCGACGCGAGCGCCTTGTCCGACACCGAGTCCATGTCGCCCACGATCATGTCCGGCTTCCACCCGGCGTCGAGGATCGCGTCGGCGCCGCCGTCGACGCCGACGAGGACGGGCCGGTTCTCGGCGATGTACGAGCGCAGCATCGCGAGGTCCTCGCGGTAGTGGTAGCCGCGGACCACGATCAGGACGTGCCGCCCGTCGAAGCGCGTGCGCACGTCGGGCACGCCGACGCCGTCGAGCAGCAGGTCGCGCTCGCGGCGCAGGTACGTCATGGTGTTCTCGGCGAAGCTCTCGATCTCCGCGGACAGGCCCTCGCGAGCCTGCGCGAGGCTCGCGGCGACGGTCGCTCCCGTCTGCCGGATGCCGGTCGCGAGCACCTCGCCGTCCACCTGCACACGGTCCTCGTCGACGGCGACCGTCGTGCCGTCCGGCAGCGACATCACGCCGGGGCCCAGGTCGTCGACGAGGACGATCCCGGCCTCGAGCAGGATCCCGGGACCCGCGTTCGGGTAACGGCCCGAGGTCGAGCGCGAGGCGTTGAGCACGGCGGCCGGCGCCGCCGCGACGAGCGCCTCGGCGGCGACCCGGTCGATGTCGACGTGGTCGATGACCGCCACGTCCCCGGGACGCAGGCGCTTCGTCAGGTCCTTGGTCCGCGTGCCGACGCGGGCCGGCCCCTGCACCTCGTGGGCGCCGGCGTCGGGCGAGCGGTCGGGCTTGCGCAGGATCGATCTCATCGCCCTCATCGTCCCACGGTGGAGGTCTCGAGAAGCTCGACGGCGTGCTGCCGCGCGGCCTCGGAGTCCTCCTGCCCGCTGAGCATCCGCGCGAGCTCGCGCACGCGCTCGTCCCCCGTGACCTCCCGCACGCCCGTGACGGTCGCGTCGGCATCCGACGCCGACTTCGTCACCACGAGGTGGGCGTCGGCGAACGCCGCGACCTGGGCCAGGTGCGTGACGACGACGACCTGGGTGCTGCGCGCGAGCGACGCGAGGCGCCGGCCGACCTCGACGGCCGCCCGCCCGCCGACGCCGGCGTCGACCTCGTCGAACACGAAGGTCGGCATCGGGGTGCCCCCGTCCCCCGCGACGGACGCGGTGGCGAGCGCGACCTCGACCGCCAGCATGACGCGCGACAGCTCGCCGCCGGACGCCCCCTTGCCGAGCGGGCGGGCCGGCGCGCCGGGGTGCGGCACGAGCGAGAACGTCACCTGGTCGGCGCCGTAGGGGCCGGGCTCGTCGGCGGCGGTCACGTCGACGACGAGGCGCGCCCCGCTCATGGCCAGGCCCGCGAGCTCGGCCGTGACGGCCTCGGCGAGGCGTTCCGCCGCGGAGGCGCGGCCTGCGGTGAGCTCGGCCGCCAGCTCGGCGACCTGCGCGTCGAGCTCGGCGGTGCGCTCGGTCATCCCCCGCAGCCGCTCGCCGCCGTCGTCGAGGTCGAGCAGCCGCAGCCCGGCGTCGCTCGCCCACCGCAGCACGTCGTCGACGGTCTCGCCGTAGCTCCGGGTGAGCGTGGTGAGCTCGGCCAGCCGCGCGTGCGCGGCCTCGAGGCCGCCCGGGTCCGCCTGAAGGTTGTCCACGTAGGCGGCCAGCTCCGTCGCGACGTCCGCGAGCAGGTAGCCGGCCTCCGCGAGCCGCGCGGCGTGCTCGCCGAGGGCGGGGTCGTCGCCGGCGGCGGCCTCGAGCGCGCGGCGCGCCCGCTCGACCGCGTCCACCGCGCTGCCCGCGCTCTCGATCTCGTCGCCCGCGACGGCGTCGTGCGCCTGCTGGGCCGCCTGGCGCAGCGCCTCGGCGTTGCCGAGGCGGGCGACGAGCGCCGTCAGCTCCGCGTCCTCCCCGGGCCTGGGGTCGATGCGCTCGACCTCCGCGAGCCCGAGGCGGAGCAGCTCGGCCTCCCGCGCACGCTCGGCCGCGCGCGTCGTGAGGTCCTCGATCTCGGCGAGCACGGCGGCCCGCTCCTGCCACGCGGCGCGGTACCGCTCGAGCAGCTCGAGGTGCCCGGCCCCGGCGAACGTGTCGAGCGCCGCCCGCTGCTTGCCCGGCGTGCGCAGACGCAGCTGGTCGGACTGCCCGTGGACCGTCACGAGCTCGTCCGCGATCTCGGCCAGCACGCCCTGCGGCACGCTGCGCCCGCCGAGGTGCGCGCGCGAACGGCCCTCGGCCGCGACGGTGCGCACGACGACGACGGTGCCGTCGTCGTCGACCTCGCCGCCCGCGTCGTCGACGCGTCGCACGACGGCGGGGTGCTCCGCGACGCGCAGCCGGCCCTCGACCACCGCACCCGGGGCGCCCGGGCGCACGGCGCCGGCGTCGGCCTTGCCGCCCATGAGCAGGCCCAGGCCGGTCAGCACCATCGTCTTGCCCGCGCCGGTCTCGCCCGTGATGACCGTCAGGCCGTCCGCCAGGGGCACCCGCGCGGCACGGATGACCCCCAGGTTCTCGATCGCGATCTCCTCGAGCACCTCATCCCTCCTTGACGTCGCGGGTCGACGCCGCCTCGCGCCACCCCACGACGGGCAGCGAGAACTTGGACACGAGCCGGTCGGTGAACGGCGCCGGCGACAGCCGCGCGAAGCGCAGCGGCTGGGCGCCCCTGCGGATCTCGACGCGCGACCCGACCGGCAGGTCGATGCTGCGGCGCCCGTCGCACGTGAGGGTGCCCGGCATCGGGCTGCGCTCGAGCACCTTGACGGTGTAGGCGGACCCGGGCCCGATCACGAGCGGGCGGGCGAACAGCGCGTGCGCGGACAGCGGCACCAGCAGCACCCCGTCGACGTCGGGCCACATGACCGGACCGCCCGCCGAGAACGCGTGCGCGGTGGACCCCGTCGACGTCGAGACGACCACGCCGTCGCAGCCGAACGAGGACAGGGGCCGCCCGTCGACGCCGATCGCGACCTCGATCATCCGCTCGCGCCGCGCCTTCTCGACCGTCGCCTCGTTGAGCGCCCACCCGCTGAGCGGCTCGTCCTCGCCCGGCCGGTGCACGTGCACGTCGACGACCGAGCGCTCCTCGACGACGTAGTCCCGGTCGGCCAGGCGCCGCACCGCCAGGCGCAGGTCGTCGCGCTCGGACTCGGCGAGGAAGCCGACGTGCCCCAGGTTGACGCCCAGGAGCGGGACGGTGGTGCCGTGGGTGAGCTCGGCGGCGCGCAGGATGGTGCCGTCGCCGCCGAGGACCATGACGACCTCGGAGTCGGTCACGCCCTCGCGCGCCCGGACCGCGGACATGTGGTCGCCGAAGGTCTCGGCCAGGTCGTCGTCGTGGAGCGCCACCTCGAAGCCCGCGGCCGTGAGCTCGCGCACCGCCTCGGTCAGCGCCGCGACGGCCTCGGGGCGCCCGCCGTGCGTCACGATCAGGACTCTGCGGGTCACGGTGCTCCTCCGGGAGTCGGTGCGGGGGCCAGGTGGGCGACGGGCGGGGTGGCCGGCGGCTCGCCCTCGCCCGGAGGCAGCCACGCGACGGCCCGCGCGACGCCGGCCTCCACGCCGGGCCCGTCGAGCGCGCGGACGGCGTCGTGGTCGGCCGCCACGCGCTCGAACCAGCAGAAGTACTCGCGGTTGCCGCTCGGTCCGGGCAGCGGGCTCGGCACGACGGCCCGCGCGGCGAGCCCGTGCCCCGACGCGGCGCGGACGACCGCCAGCACGGCGTCGGCGTGCAGCGCGGGGTCGCGCACGACGCCGCCGCTGCCGAGCCGCTCCCGCCCGACCTCGAACTGGGGCTTGACCAGCAGCAGCGCGGGGGCCCCGGCGGGCAGCACGGCCGCGACCACGGGGACCACGAGCGTCAGCGAGATGAACGACAGGTCGCCGACCACGAGGTCCGGCGCGCGCTCCAGGTCGCCGGCGGTGAGGTCGCGGACGTTGAAGCCCTCGACGACCGTCACGCGCCGGTCGGCCCGCAGCTCCGGCACGAGCTGGCCGTGCCCGACGTCGAGCGCGACGACGTGCGCCGCGCCGCGCCGCAGGAGGACGTCGGTGAAGCCGCCCGTGGAGGCGCCGAGGTCGAGGCACCACCCGCCGGCGACGGCGTCGGGCACCACGCGGCCCGCCGGGTCGGCGGCGAGCGTGTCGAGCGCGCCGGCGAGCTTGCCGCCGGCGCGCGACGCGTAGGACGGGTCGCCTGCCGCCGCGGCGACGTCGAGGACCGCGTCGGCCGGCACCGGCGTCGCGGGCTTGAGCACGGCCCGTCCGGCCACCGTCACGCGTCCGGCGGCGACGATCTCGGCGGCGTGGCGGCGCGAGCGGGCCAGCCCACGACGCACGAGCTCCACGTCCGCACGAGCGTCCGCCATCAGGCCCCCGCCCCGCCGGCGGACGCGTCCGGCGAGCCCTCGAGCCGCGCGACGAGCGCCTCGTGGACCGCCTCGAACCGCGCCACGTGGTCGTGCACGGGCAGGTCGTCGAGGTCGTCCAGGGGTCCGAGCAGCGACCCGTGCGTCACGCCCGTCTCACCGTCCTGCGACATCGGTCCTCCCCTCGTGTCGGCCGCGCTCCACGCTACCCGCTGGCGCCCACGTCTCCGCGGCGGCGCACACAGGCCCGCCCGGTCATGCGGCGAGGTCGGGCACCCGGGACGGGTCGAGGGCGGCCCCCGCGTCGACCGCGGACCACGCCGCGGCGCACGCGGCGCGGACCACGTCGATGCCGTGCGCGCCGTCCCGGTCGGTCTGCAGACCGCCGTCGACGACCCGCGCGGCCCGGCCGCGGCACTCCCACCAGCCGTCGGCGCCCTCCGTCGGGACGGGGTGCGCCTCGTGCAGGCTGCGCAGGTCCGACCCGACGAAGTCGGGACGCAGCCCCGGCTCGGCGAGCACCGCGTCACGAGCGCTCGAGACACCGGTGAGGACGTGCAGGCCCGGGTACCCGCCCGAGCGTGCGCCCGCGAGGTCGGTGTCCAGGCGGTCGCCGATCACCAGCGGGCGCTCCGCGCCGGCACGCTCCACGGCCAGGCGGTACATCGTCGGCGACGGCTTGCCCGCGCTGTCGGGCGTGACGCCGGTGGCGGCGACGACCGCGCCGACGAGCGCCCCGTTGCCCGGCGCGAACCCGCGTGCCGTCGGCAGCGACAGGTCCAGGTTGCTGGCGACGTGCCAGGCGCCCGCCCCCACGGCGTACGCCGCCTCGGCGAGCTGGGGCCAGCCCACCTCGGGGGCGTAGCCCTGCGCGACGGCGTCGGGGCGGTCGTCCGCCGACCGCACGACCGCGAAGCCCTGCGCCTCGACCGCCGTGACGAGCCCGCGCCCGCCGACGACGAGCACGCGCGCGCCCGGCTCGAGCCTCGTGCGCAGCAGGGCCGCGCAGGCCTGGGCCGCCGTCATCACCTCGTCCGGCGCGGTGGGGATGTCGAGGCCGGTGAGCTGGTCGGCCACGTCCTCGGGCTCGCGCGACGCGTTGTTCGTCACGAACACGAGACGCATGCCACCCGCGCGCGCCGCCCCCAGGCTCTCCGCGGCGTGGTCGATCGGCAGGTGGCCCCGGTAGGCGACGCCGTCGAGATCCACGAGCGCGAGGTCGAACGCCTCGGCGAGCG
>JAPSLD010000037.1 GCA_031181105.1 Isoptericola sp.
TGTTGAGCCCGCCGCACGACCACCTCCCGAAGGGGATGAGCATGATTCGACGCACCACGGCCGCGAAGGGCCTCGCCCTGGCCACCGTCCTCAGCCTCGGCCTCGCTGCCTGCGCCTCCGACGGAGGAGACGCGGGCAACGAGGAGACCGCCGACACCTCCGGCAACGAGACCAGCGCGGACCCGCTCAAGATCGGCACGATCCTCCCGGTCACGGGCACGCTCGCGTTCCTCGGCCCGCCCGAGATCGCCGGCGTCGGGCTCGCCGTCGAGCACATCAACGAGGCGGGCGGGGTCCTCGGCAACGACGTGACCGTCGAGTGGGGCGACTCGGGCGACACGACCGACTACTCGGTCGCGAACTCGACGGCGACGGACCTGATCGGCCAGGGCGTCTCGGCCGTGGTCGGGGCGGCGTCGTCGGGCGTGTCGCTCGCCGTGGTCGACACCTTCGCCGAGGCCGGGGTCATGCAGATCTCGCCCGCGAACACCGCGACCGACCTGTCCGGCTACGGCGACTTCTTCGCCCGGACCGCACCGCCGGACACCGTCCAGGGCGCCGCGCTCGGCTCTCTGATCCTCGACGGCGGGCACTGCCGGGTGGGCTTCCTCGTGCAGAACGAGGCGTACGGCACCGGCCTGCGCGACAACGTGCAGAAGGCCGTCGAGGCCGGCGGCTGCGAGGTCGTCTACGGCGGCACCGGCGCCGGCCAGGAGTTCGCGCCGGGCGAGACGAACTTCGGCGCCCAGGTGACCGACCTGCTCGCGCAGGACCCCGACGCGATCTCCATCATCGCGTTCGAGGAGACGGTCGCGATCGTCAACGAGCTCGTCGCCCAGAACTGGACGTTCGACGGCACGACGTACTTCTGCGACGGCAACCTGTCGAACTACGGCGACAGCTTCGACCCGGGCACGCTCACGGGCGTGCAGGGCACGCTGCCGGGTGCGCAGGCGGACGACTCCTTCAAGGAGGAGCTCAGCGCCTGGTACTCCGAGAACGAGGGCGGCGAGCTGACCGACTTCTCGTACTCCGCCGAGTCGTACGACGCGACGATCCTCGCCGCGCTCGCCGCGGTCCGCGGTGAGGGGACCGACGGTCAGACCATCGCCGACAACATCAAGGCGGTCTCGGGGGCCGAGGGTGGCACCGAGGTGACCACGTTCGAGGAGGGCGTCGCGGCGCTCGAGGCGGGCGACGAGATCCACTACGTCGGCAAGTCCGGCATCGGCCCGCTGAACGAGGACAACGACCCGTCGTCCGCGTACATCGGGATCTACACCTACGGCGAGGACAACACCTACACCTACGACCGTCAGATCGAGGGCTCCATCTGATCGGAGCTCCTGGCGCTCCCGCGCGACGACGGCGGCCCGGTCGGTCCTTTATGGACCGCCTGGGCCGTCGTCGCGAGGTAGCGCGGCGCACGCCGAGGTAGCGCTCGAATGCGCGAGGTAGCGCACGATCCCGCGAGGTAGCGCTCATATGCGCGAGGTAGCGCGGCGCACGCCGCGTCGGCCTCGCGCCGATCCGGCGTCGGAGGACGCCCCCAGGGGGCGGATGTCCACAGGGCGACCGTCGGTCCGCCGACCGCGGCGGGCGGCGCGGCACGCTCGCCCCATGAACGACGCTGCCCATTCCCCGGCAATCCGCCGGATCGCCGGGATCCTCGACAGGATGCGTGCTCCCGGGTCGCCGCTCGGCACGATGCTGTCCGCGGACGCGCGGGCACCGGTCGTCGTCCCGGCGCCGATCGACCTCTCCTTGGCCAGCACGACGGCGGTGGCCCGGCGCCTGGAGGACGGCACGTTCCGCCGGGTCCGGCCCGGCGTGTACCTCTCGACGGCCGAGGGCGGCGACGAGGGCTATCTCGGCAGACTCCTCGCCGAGGTGCGCGGCGTGCGGGAGCGAGCGTCCGGCGAGCTGTGGTTCAGCCACTCGACGGCGGCGCTGCTGCACGGTGCCTGGCTGTACGACGTGCCCGAGCTCGTCCACCTGACCCACGAGTTCCACCCGCACGTGGCTCGCGCGGACGAGCCGCTGGTCCGACGCCACCACACGTCCCTCCCGCGTCGGGACCGGACGGCGGTGCACGGCATCCCGGCCACGTCGATCGAGCGGACGCTCGTCGACTGCGTGCGGACGTTCCGGCCGGCGAGCGCTCTCGTCGTCGCCGACTCCCTGTTCCGCCTGGGCGCGGACCCCGGGACGGTGTCCCGGATCATGACCGAGTCGAAGGGCAAGCGCGGCGTGGTGCAGGCGAGGCGGATCCTCGAGCTGTGCGACCCCCGGTCCGGCTCGCCGGGGGAGTCGGTGGCACGCATGGCCGCGGTCGACGACGGACTCCCTCGCCCGGAGTGCCAGGTCGAGGTCGCGACCGTCGACGGCGCCTTCTTCGTCGACCTCGGGTGGGAGGACGCGCACCTGGCGGTCGAGTTCGACGGCGCCGTGAAGTACTCCGGGGGCGAGTACGGCGACCCCGAGCGGGTGCGCCGGCTCGAGGCCGCCCGCCAGCACGCGCTCGAGGACGCCGGGTGGACCGTCGTCCGTGTGCGCTGGGAAGAGCTGGGCGACCCCCTGGCGCTCGGTCTGCGGATCCGCAGGGCGTACGAGCGCGCCGTGGACCGCCGTCGGGCAGCCGTGGGCCGGCCGCTCGTCGTGGCATGACGCGCTACCTCGCGGAACGCGGCGCTACCTCGCGGAACGGCGCGCTACCTCGCCGCGCGGCACGCTACCTCGGCGAGTCGGCGTCGGCCTTCGTCTTCACGTCCTCGGCCAACGTCCCGAGGTACAGCGAGACGACCTTCGGGTCCGACTGCAGCTCCTTGCCCGTGCCGGTGTAGGCGTCGCGCCCCTGGTCGAGCACGTACCCGCGGTCGCAGATCTGCAGGCACCGTCGCGCGTTCTGCTCGACCATGACCACCGAGACGCCGGCCTTGTTGATCATCCGCGTGCGCAGGAAGGTCTCGTCCTGGCGCACGGGCGAGAGCCCGGCGGACGGCTCGTCGAGGAGCAGCACGGACGGGTTCATCATGAGCGCGCGTGCCATGGCGACCATCTGGCGCTCGCCGCCCGACATCGCACCCGCGCGCTGTCCGCGCCGGTCGTGCAGCACAGGGAAGAGGTCGCCGATGAACTTCCAGCGCTCGTCGAAGACCTTGGGCTTGAGGTAGACGCCCATGCGCATGTTCTCCTCGACCGACAGCGAGGGGAAGACGTTGTTGTTCTGCGGCACGAAGCCCACGCCACGCGCCACGAGCGTGTTCGCCTTCATGCCCGTGATGTCCTCACCCTCGAGCGTCACGGTGCCCGAGTGGATCTTCACGAGGCCGAACAGCGCCTTGAGGAGCGTCGACTTGCCGGCGCCGTTGGGACCGATGATCCCGACGAGCTCGCCCTTGCCGACCTCGATCGAGCAGCCGTCGAGGATGTTCACGCCGGGCAGGTACCCGGCGACGATGTTCTCGGCGCGCAGCAGCACGTCCCCGGTGGGGCGGGCCGTGGCTGCGCCGGCCAGGGTCGCCGTCTCGCTCATCGGTTCTCCTCCTCGGCCTCGAGCCGGGCCAGGATCGCGGGGTCGAGCAGGGAGTCGTCCCCGAGGTCGGTGTCGTGGTGCGCACCCAGGTAGGCGTCGACGACGGCCTGGTCCTTCATCACCGTCTCGGGCGGTCCCTCGGCCACGAGCCGGCCCTCGGCCATGACCACGACCCAGTCGGAGATGTGGCGCACGGCGTGCATGTCGTGCTCGACGAACAGCACCGTCATGCCCTCGTCCCGCAACGCCTGGATGTGACCCAGGAGCGACTGCACGAGCGCCGGGTTCACACCCGCCATCGGCTCGTCGAGCATGACCATGGTGGGGTCGGTCATCAGGGCCCGGGCCATCTCGAGGAGCTTGCGCTGGCCGCCCGACAGCGAGCCCGCGAAGTCGCCGGCCTTCGTGTCGAGCTTGAACCGGGCGAGGATCTCCATCGCCTTCTCGGTCGCCTCCGCCTCGTGCTTCTTCCACGTGAACGGCAGCCAGGACAGGAACAGGTTCTCGCCCGGGTTGGCCGGCGAGGCGAGGAGCATGTTCTGGAGCACCGTGAGGCGCGAGAGCGCCTTCGTGAGCTGGAACGTGCGCACCATGCCGGCCTTGGCGACCGCGGCGGCGCCCTTGCCGGCCAGCGGCCTGCCCTGGAAGCTCCACCGACCGCTGTTCGGGGTGTCGAAGCCGGTGACCAGGTTGAACAGCGTCGTCTTGCCGGCGCCGTTCGGCCCGATGAGCGCCGTGATCGTGCCCTCCTGGACCTCCAGGTGGTCGACGTCGACGGCCGTCATGCCGCCGAAGCGGCGCTGCACGTCGTCCATCGTGAGGATCGCGTCGGGCTTCGGTGCACCCGGTCGCCGCTCGACGTCGGACAGGTCGCGCAGGACCCTGCGGTGGTCCTCGGTGAGCGGGCCCGCGGCCCCGGGAACGGTGGTCGTGGTCTCATCAGCGGACATTGAAGGCCAGCTCCTTCTTGTTCCCGAGGATGCCCTGCGGCCGGAAGATCACGAGGAGCATGAGCGTGACGCCCACGAGCATGCCGCCGATCTGCTCGACGTTGGTCGTGGTGATGACGTCGCCCAGCCCGGTGTTGGACGTGAGCGACCGCATGCCGGTGCGCATGAGCATGTAGGCGGCGAAGAACACCATCGCGCCCAGCACCGGCCCGAACACCGTCGCGGCTCCGCCCAGCAGCAGCACCGTCCAGGCGAAGAACGTCATCGTGCGACCCATGGCGTCCGGTGCGATGGCCAGCGGCAACGCGTAGACCACGCCGCCGAGCGCTCCGATCGCGCCACCCAGGACGAGCGCCTGCATCTTGTAGGAGTAGACGTTCTTGCCGAGCGCGCGGACGGCGTCCTCGTCCTCGCGGATGCCCTTGAGCACGCGGCCCCACGGGCTGCGCGTGATGAGCCAGACGAGGAGCAGGATGAGCGCGACCAGGCCCCACGCGAAGATGCGCGTCCACCAGGAGTCGGACCCGGTGTTGATGTACTCGAGCGGCCCGATGGCGGTCCGCCCGTCGGGCAGCGGCGACAGCGCGTGGAACGACTCCTTGAAGTCGCGGCCCTGGAGGCCCGAGGCTCCGCCGGTCCACTCCTGCAGCCACGTCGAGCGCCCGACCCAGCGGATGATCTCCGCGGCGGAGATCGTCACGATCGCCAGGTAGTCGCCGCGGAGCTGCAGCGTGGGCAGACCCAGGATCAGGGCGAACAGGGTGCCGGCGACGAGGGCCACCAGCAGCGCGACGAAGAACGGGGCGCCGGCGATGGTCGCGATGCCGAAGCCGTACGCGCCGAGCAGCATGAAGCCGGCCTGGCCCATGTTGAGCAGGCCCGTGTAGCCGAAGTGCAGGTTGAGGCCGATCGCCGCGATGGCGTACGCCGCCGTCGTGGGGGCGATGAGCTCGGCCAGCGTCTGCGTGACGATGCGCAGGATCTCGTCCATGGTGAGGCTCCCTTCAGCCGATCCGCTCGCGGCGGCCGAGGATGCCCTGCGGCCTGAACAGGAGCACGAGGATGAGGATCACGAGCGCCGACGCGTAGCGCAGGTCGCTCTGGATCACGAGGTTGGACAGCTCGACGACGAGCCCGATGAGGATCGACCCGACGAGCGCGCCGAACGCGGTGCCGAGGCCGCCGAGGGTCACCGCGGCGAACATGAGCAGCAGGAGCTGCACGCCGAGCTGCCAGTTGAACGCGCCGTACGAGATGCCCCACATGAGGCCGGCCAGCGCGGCGAACGAGGTCGCCATGACCCACACGACGCGGACGATCTTGTCCGGGTCGATGCCGGTCGCCGCGGCGAGCGCCGGGTTGTCCGAGACCGCGCGGGTGGCCCGGCCGATGCGGGTCCGCGTCAGGAACCACGCGATCCCGACGATGCACACGAGCGCCACGATCATCGAGAGCCACGACGCGGTGCTGAGCGTGACCCCCGCGAGCGTCAGCGGCCGCGGGTTGCTCGACAGGATGCGTTCCGACCCGCCGCCGATGAGCAGCTGGATCAGGTACTGCAGCGCGATCGACAGGCCGATCGTCACGATCATGAGCTGCATGATCGGCGTGTTGCGCCGGCGCAGCGGCCGCCAGATCCCGGCGTCCTGCGCCAGACCTGTCAGCCCGCAGATCGCGATCGTGACCAGGGCGCCGAGCCAGAGCGGCATGCCGACCTGGTTGATGAAGATGAACCCGAGCGCGGCACCCAGGGCGAACTGCTCACCGTGCGCGAAGTTCGACAGGCCCGTCGTCCCGAAGATGAGGTTGAGGCCGATCGACGCCAGCGCCAGCAGGAGCCCGAAGCGGATCCCGGACCCGAACTGCTGCCACACCTGCGCCAGGGTGAGCGCCCGCTCGGACGCGTCGCCCTCGGGCGCGGCGCCCACGCCCTCGCCGTCGTCGACCACCGGCGCGTCGCCCTCGCCGCCGCCCGTGTCCTGGGTCGCTGCGGGGCTGGGGGTGCTCGGTGCGGCCGCGCCCGCCCCGACGCGGAACGCGGCCCGGGCGGTGGCGCCGGACTGGGCCGTGACCTCCAGGTCGGTCGGCGCACCCTCGGGCAGCGGCTGGTCGGCGGGCAGCGTGGCGGGGTCGATGGTCACGGTGTAGCGCCCGACCTCCGGCACCGCGACCGACGCCGGGGCGTCCGCCGTCGTCGTGATCGTCTCGCTGAAGCCCGACCCGCCGCTGATCGTGAGCGCGACGTCGGCGACGGGTTCGTTCTCCTCGTCGAGAACCATCGCCGCCACGCAGGCGGTGGAGTCGTCGGGTCGGCAGTCGGTGGCCACGGGTTGCGTGTCCGCGCTCGCCGCGGGCGGTGCGGTGAGCAGCACGGGTGCGGCTGCGACCGCGAGCGCCGCCAGGATGCGGCGAGCCAGGCTCGCGGTAGGGGGTCGGTCCGCTGTCATCGGGCGGCTCCTCCGTCGGGTCAGGTGTGTCTCCCCGAGGCGGCTCGGGGTCGCCCGTGCCCCCCGGCGGATGCAGCGAACCTAAAGGCCCCATGTATCTGCCGGGTTTCGCGAGCGTGCCGGAAGTGTAGCCGCGCACTGTGACCTGCATGACACTCGTAGGTCACACTCCGGCACGCCTCCTGGTGCGATCTGGGACATCTCTTGGCATCTGCGGCGGCGACGGGTCGCAAACCGTTGCAGAGCCGTGACCAACGCGGTGTCGCACGTTGCCCGTACGCTGGCCGGGTGTCCGACGTCGCGCAGCCAGCCCAGCCCGAGACCGCACGCACCGAGCCCCTCCCGCGGCGGGCGCCCAGCGCCCCGCGTCGCCCCTCCGAGCGCACCCACCACGGGCAGACGTTCGTCGACGACTACGAGTGGCTGCGGGCGAAGGAGGACCCGGAGGTGGTCGCGCACCTCGAGGCGGAGAACGCGTGGACGCAGGAGCAGCTCGCGCACCTCGCACCGCTGCGGCAGCGCGTCTTCGAGGAGATCAAGGGGCGCACCCTCGAGACCGACCTGTCCGTCCCGACCCGCCAGGGCGCGTACTGGTACTACACGCGCACGGTCGAGGGGAAGCAGTACCCGATCCACGCGCGCGTGCCGGCCCACGGGCCCGGGGACGACGCGGCGGGCTGGACGCCGCCCGAGATCGGGCCCGGACGCGTGCCCGACGGCGAGCAGGTGCTGCTCGACCAGAACGTCGAGGCGCAGGGGCACGACTTCTTCTCGCTCGGCTCGTTCGCCGTCACGCCCACCGACGGCCGCCGCCTCGCCTACGCCGTCGACACCACGGGCGACGAGCGGTACACGCTGCGGGTGCGCGACCTCGTCACGGGCCAGGACCTGCCGGACGAGATCGAGAACACCTTCCCGGGCGCGGTCATCACCCCCGACGGCGAGCACGTCTTCTACCCGACCGTCGACGACGCGTGGCGCCCCTACCGCATCTGGCGGCACACCGTCGGAACGCCGGCGTCCGAGGACGTCCTGGTGTTCGAGGAGCCCGACGAGCGGTTCTGGGTCGGGGTGGGTCTCTCGCGCTCGCACCGCTTCCTGCAGATCGAGCTCGGCTCGAAGACGACGAGCGAGGCCTGGATCCTCGAGGCGGACGACCCGACGGGCGACTTCCGTCAGGTGTGGACGCGGCGCGAGGGCGTCGAGTACACGGTCGAGCACGCGTGGTTCCCCGGGGTCGGCGAGAAGCTGCTGGTGCTGCACAACGACGGTGCGCAGAACTTCGAGCTCGTCGTGACGGACGTGCCGGCCCGTCCGGGCGAGGACGGCCCCGCCGCGCCCCTCGACCCGGCCGCGGCGACCGTCGTCGTGCCGCACGACCCGGACGCACGCCTCGAGTCGGTCGACGCGTTCGCCCACCACGTCGCGCTGGGGTACCGGCGCGACGCCGTCCCGCGCGTCGGTCTCGTCGCCCTCGCGGACGCCGCGTCCGGCGGTCCGTGGGACGTCCGCGAGATCGCGTTCGACGAGCCGCTGTACACCGCGGCGCTCGGTGCCAACCCGGTGTTCGACCAGCCCGTGCTGCGCCTGCAGTACACGTCGTTCGTCACCCCGACCACGGTGTACGACGTCGACCTGGCCACCGGCGAGCTCCTGCTGCGCAAGCGGCAGCCCGTGCTCGGCGGCTACGAGCCGGCCGACTACGTGCAGCGCCGGGAGTGGGCCGTCGCCGAGGACGGCACCCGCGTGCCGATCAGCCTGGTGTGGAAGCGCGACGCCGTGACGCTCGACGGCGCGGGCACGCGCGCCGAGCCGGCGCCGCTGGTCCTCTACGGATACGGCGCGTACGAGATCAGCATCGACCCGTACTTCAGCGTGCCGCGACTGAGCCTGCTGGACCGCGGCGTCGTGCTCGCCGTCGCGCACGTGCGCGGCGGCGGCGAGATGGGCCGCCGCTGGTACGACGACGGCAAGCTCGCGCGCAAGCGCAACACGTTCACCGACTTCGTGGCGTGCGCGCGGCACCTCGTCGAGACGGGGTGGACCGCCCCGGAGCGCATGGTCGCCGACGGCGGCAGCGCGGGCGGACTGCTCATGGGTGCGGTCGCGAACCTGGCGCCCGAGATGTTCGCCGGCGTCCTCGCGGGCGTGCCGTTCGTCGACCCCCTCACCTCGATCCTCGACCCGTCCCTGCCGCTGACCGTCGTCGAGTGGGACGAGTGGGGCAACCCGCTGCACGACCCGGACGTGTACGCGTACATGCGGTCGTACTCGCCGTACGAGAACGTGCCCGACGACGCCTCGCACTACCCGCGGATCCTCGCGACGACGTCGTTCCACGACACGCGGGTGCTCTACGTCGAGCCCGCGAAGTGGGTCGCGCGGCTGCGTGCCGCGGGTGCGCCCGCGCTGCTGAAGATCGAGATGGCAGCGGGCCACGGCGGGGTCTCGGGCCGGTACGCGCGGTGGGAGGAGGTCGCGTTCGAGCACGCGTGGATCCTCGACGTCCTCGGCCTCGCCGACGTGGCGTTCGACGAGCCCGCGACACCGGACGCGGAGCGCTCGAACGCCCGATGAACATCAGGTGAACACGGGCCAAACTGTTCACCTGGACGCCGTACTGCGGACAACTGTGACGCAGGCACGCTGCACCATGGATGCGTGACCGAGACGCTGCTGCTCGTGCTCGTCGTCGTGACCGCTCTGGCCTTCGACTTCACGAACGGATTTCACGACACGGGTAACGCGATGGCCACCTCCATCGCGACCCGTGCGCTCAAGCCCAGGACCGCCGTCCTCCTGTCCGCCGTCCTCAACATGGTGGGCGCCTTCCTCTCGCTGTCCGTCGCCGCGACCATCGCCAAGGGGCTGGTCGACGCGAACGTGATCACGCTCGAGGTCGTGTTCGCCGGCCTCGTCGGCGGCATCGTGTGGAACCTCGTGACCTGGTTGCTCGGACTGCCGTCGAGCTCGTCGCACGCGCTCGTCGGCGGCGTGGTCGGGTCGGTGCTCGCCGCCGTCGGCACGTCCGGCGTCATCTGGACCGGCGTCGTCGCGAAGGTGCTGGTGCCGGCGCTCCTGGCGCCGGTCGTGGCGATCGCCGTCGCGGCCACCGGCACCTGGTTCGTTGCCCGCCTGACGCGCGGCCTGCCGCAGGACCTGACCTCGCGCGGCTTCCGCTGGGGTCAGGTCGGGTCCGCGTCGCTCGTCTCGCTCGCCCACGGCACGAACGACGCGCAGAAGTCCATGGGCATCATCCTGCTCGCGCTCATCGCGGGCGGTGCCGCCCCGGCCGACTCGAGCGTCCCCTTCTGGGTGATCGTCTCGTGCGCGTTCTTCATGGCGCTCGGCACCTACCTCGGTGGCTGGCGGATCATCCGCACGCTCGGCAAGGGCCTCGTCGAGATCGACACCCGCCAGGGCATGTCGGCCGAGACCTCGTCCGCCGCGGTCATCATGCTGTCGAGCTACTTCGGCTTCTCGCTGTCGACCACCCACGTCGCGACGGGCTCGATCATGGGCTCGGGCGTGGGCATGCCGGGCGCGACCGTCCGCTGGGGCGTCGCGGGGCGCATGCTCGCCGCGTGGGGGCTGACGCTGCCGGCCGCCGGGATCGTCGGCGCGCTGTGCTTCTGGCTGCAGCACGGCGTCGGCGGGTTCGGCGGCAGCATGCTCGTCTTCGGGCTGCTCCTGGCGACGTCGGCCCTGATCTGGTTCGCCTCGCGCCGCAAGCCCGTCGACCACACGAACGTCAACGAGGCTTGGGACGAGGACAGGGCCGCGGGCCTCGCGCCCGTCGCCGCGACGACCGGCGCGGCCGCCCCGGCGCACGTGGCGCCCGTCGAGTCCGACCACGCGAGCCCCGTGTCCGAGGCGATCACCGTCACGACCTCGACCAGGAGCCACCCATGAGCGAGTTCATCGAGTGGGGCGCGCTCGCCCACGTCGTCATCGCCGGCATCGTGGTCGGCGCGGGGATCCCCGCGCTGTTCGCGCTGGGCCTGCGCCTGCTCGTGCTGCCCGACGGCGGTACGTCCGCGGGTGCGGACGGTGCGCAGGGCGGCGGCCCGGTCGGAGCGCGGACGCGGCCCGGCACGGCGCGACTGGTCGGTGCGGGGCTGTGCTTCGTCGTCTGCGTCGGCGCGATCGCGACCGGCATCGGCTTCCTGATCTCCGGCGGCCACTGACCGCGAGGTAGCGCACCGTCGGCTGAGGTAGCGCTCCGGCCGGCGAGGTAGCGCGCTACCTCGGCGAAGAACGCGCTACCTCGGCGAAGGACGCGCTACCTCGGCAGGGTTGCCTTGGCCGCCAGGACGCGTTCCACGGAGGCGTCGACCTGCGCCGCGAACCCCGGGTCCTGCCGCGCCCGCTCGACCAGCGCGGCGGTCATCTCGGGCACCACGCCGGGGTCCGCGGACGCCAGCACGAGGTCCACGCCGGCGTCGACGGCCCGCACGGCCCGCTCGCCGGGAGACCAGCCCTCGACCTGGTCGGCCGCCGAGACGTCGTCCGTCATGATCACGCCGTCGAACCCGAGGTCGTCGCGCAGCAGCCCTACCACCACGGGGGAGAACGCCGCCGGGGCCTCCGGGTCGATGCGCGCGTACACGGCCGTCGACATCATCACGAACCGCGCCCCGGCCTCGATCGCCGCGGCGAACACCGCGACGTCCGGCGACTCCGGGGTGACGTCGTCGTCCACCACGTGGGTCGCCGTGTCGGTGTTCTGGGTGACCTTGCCCAGCCCGGGGAAGTGCTTGACGACCGTCTCGACGCCCGCCGCGCGCTGGCCCGAGGCGAACGCGGTGGCCGACGCCGTCACCGACTCGGCCGTGTACCCGTAGTTGCGCGCGAAGTAGCCGATCGGTGCGTTCTGCCGGGCGGTCTCCTCCGGCACCAGGTCGACGACGGGCGCGAGATTGAGGTTGACCCCCGCCGCGGCGAGCTCCGCGCCCCACGCCTGCGCCCGGCGCTCCAGCTCGGCCGGCTCCCACGTCGCCTGGGTCGTCGCGCGCGGGATCTCGGAGAACCCCGGCCCGCGCAGCACCTGGACCAGCCCGCCCTCCTGGTCGGTCGCCACGAGCAGCGGCTCGCCGCGCGTGGTCTCCTCGGAGACCAGCGCGGTGTACCGCTCGACCAGGTCGCGCGTCGCCTCGACGCCCGCCTCCGACCGCCCGTGCAGGAAGACGCTGCCGACGTGGTGCTCGGTCACCGCGGCGCTCGAGGCGTCCGCGGACCCGCCGTCCACCGCGACGCCGACCATGACGAGCTGGCCGACCTTCTGCTCGAGCGTCCAGCCGTCGAGCGGGTCCTGCGGCGCCGCGCTCGCGCTGCCCGACGGCGCGGGGTCGCCCGTGATGGACGGGCTGCGGCCGGGCGTCGCCTGCGCCGGCGAGGAGGACCGCGACGCGTCCGGGCCCGGTGACGGCTCCGCCGTCGGGCCGGAGCACGCGGCGAGCGCCGTGGCCGCGGTGAGCACGACGGCGGCGGCGGACACCCGGCCCGGGAGCATCACGAGTGCGACGTACGCGTCCCGTCGTCGCGGTGCGCGAGCGTGGCGAGCGCGTCCTTCCAGTACCCCTCGGAGGCGGCCGCGTGCCGCTCGGTGTCGATGTTCTCCTGCACGACCGTGATGCGCGTACCGCCGTCGTCCGGGTCGAGGGTGATCCGGATCTCGTGGTAGTTCTCGGGCACGTCCTCGAGCTCGCTCAGCGGCGAGAAGTGCGTGAAGTGCAGCAGGCGCGGCCGCTCGACCGCGATGACCTGGCCCTTGTCGGCGAACTGGCGGCCGAAGAAGTGGCCCTCGAACGTGATCGGACTGCCCGGCTGGAAGTCCGTCTCGATGTTGGCGCCCAGCATCCAGCGCGCCCCCGGGTGCATGAGCTCCGCCCACACCCGCTCGGGCGGCTCGGCGACGTGCGTCGTCGCGGTGGCGGTGTGTCGCGCGGTGCTGTCCGTGGTCATCCGTACCCCTTCGTGGTGATTCCGAGACGACCGTATCCGGAGGATCCGACCGTCGCCGACTGGTTTCCCCAGGTCACACCCCGAGGTCACGCTCCGAGGTCACGCTCCGAGTTCACGTCCTGAGGTCACCGGCCCTGGGACCCGACCCGGCCCGGCCGAGCTCGTCGACGACCGCGGCGACGAAGCCGTCCACGGCCTGCGGCGTCGTGTCCCACGCGCACGCCCACCGGGCCTCGACCCGGTCCGGCGTCTCGCCCGCCGCCCAGTCGTAGAAGCGTGCCCGCGCCCGCAGCCGGTCCGCCGCGGCCCGGGGGAGCGTCGCGAACACGGCGTTGGCCTCCGTCGGGCGCGTGAACCGCACCCCGGCCGTCGGCGCCGACCCCGTCGCGGTCACGCCCGCCGCCTCGAGCCCGGCGCGCAGCCGCGCGGCCATCGCGTTGGCGTGCGCGGCGTTGCGCAGCCACAGCGGCGCGTCGCCGGCGGTGCCGGGGTCGCCGAGCAGCGCGAGGAGCTGCGCCGAGACGAACCTGGCCTTCGAGGCGAGCTGCGTCGTCGCCTTGCGCAGGTACGGGACGGCCGCGGCCGCCGTCGTGCCCACCTCGTCGTCACCGAGGACGACGATCGCCTCGCCGAGCATCGCGCCGTTCTTGGCCGCGCCGAGGGACAGCACGTCGACGCCGACGTCGGTCGTCAGCGCCCGCAGGGAGCACCCGAGCGCCGCGGCGGCGTTGGCGAGGCGCGAGCCGTCCATGTGCACCGCCATCCCGAGGCCGTGCGCGGCGTCGGCCAGCCCCTTGAGCTCGGCGAGCGAGTAGACCGTGCCCAGCTCGGTCGACTGGGTGATCGAGAGCGCGCCCGGGTGCGCGCGGTGCACGTCGTCGCGCTGCCCGGCCCACCGCTCGACGTCGCCCGGCGTGATCCGCCCGTCGACGGACGGGCACGCGAGCATCTTCAGTCCGCCCACCCTCTCGGGTGCGCCGTTCTCGTCCGTGTTGACGTGCGCGACGTCGGACACCACCACCCCGCCCCAGCGGGGCGACAGCGCCATGAGCGAGACGACGTTCGCGCCCGTGCCGTTGAGCACCGGGAACGCGCGCGCCGCCGGCCCGAACAGCTCGCGGACGCGCTCCGTCAGCCGCTCGGTCCACGGGTCGTCCCCGTAGGCGACGGCGTAGCCCTCGTTCGCGGCGGCCAGCGCGGCCATGACGTCGGGGTGGACCGGGGCGTAGTTGTCGGAGGCGAACGGGGGCAGGGGCGTGGGGTCGTGCACCCACCCAGCCTAGGCCCGGACCCGCGTGGTCAAGAGGCACATCGCCTGCTGATGCGCGAGGATGGTCCGCCCGTCATACCGTCGATGCGGGCGGTAGTCACGTCGTGTGCCACCGTCCCGGGGCGGCGAAGGCGGTCCCGAGATCGTGTCGTCGTGCCGAGCGCCCCCCGTGGGCGCCGGCGGTCTGGAGGTCGTGTGGCAGGAAACGCCACCACCCGGTTCACGAACGTGTCGCTGCTGGCGGTCACCAGCCGCCTGCCCTCCGGCGTCACGACGTCCGCGGAGATCCAGCGACTGCTCGCACCCGCCCTGCGCCGCCTGCGGCTGCCGGGCCGGCTGCTCGAGCGGGTCGCCGGCATCCACGCGCGGCACAGCTGGGCTGCTGGCGAGGACTGCGACCGCGCGACGATCGCGGCGGGCCAGGCCGCGCTCGCCCAGGCCGGGGTGAGCCCCGACGAGGTGGGGCTCCTGATCAACACGTCGGTGACGCGCAAGCACCTCGAGCCGTCGGTCGCCGTCGGTCTGCACCACGGGCTGGGGCTGCCGTCGTCCGCGGTCAACTTCGACGTGGCCAACGCCTGCCTCGGCTTCATCAACGGGATGACCCTGGCGGCGGGGATGATCGAGTCGGGCCAGATCCGCTACGCCCTCGTGGTGGACGGCGAGGACGCCGACGACGTGCGGGCCAACACCCTCGAGCGGCTGCTGCGCGAGGGCGTGAGCCGCGAGGACTTCCTGCAGGAGTTCGCCACGCTGACGCTCGGCTCCGGGTCGGCCGCGGCGGTGCTCGGCCGTGCGGACGAGCACCCGGCGGGCCACCGCGTGCTCGGCGGGGTCACCCGCGCCGCCACCCGCTTCCACGAGCTGTGCGTCGGCAGCGTCGAGGGCATGTTCACCGACGCCAAGGCGCTGCTCGAGGGCGGCCTGGAGCTGGTCGTGGACGCCTGGAAGGACGCCGTCTCCGAGTGGGACTGGGCGCGGATGGACCGGTACGTGACCCACCAGGTCTCGCGCGTGCACACCGACGCCATCGTCGAGGCGGTCGGGCTCGACCGGTCCAAGGTGCCGACCACGTTCCCGCGGCTGGGCAACGTCGGGCCGGCCTCGGTGCCGATCACCCTCGTCGAGGAGCAGGCCTCCCTGCGGGCCGGCGACCGGGTCCTGCTCATGGGCGTCGGCTCGGGCATCAACACCGCGATGATGGAGCTCGCGTGGTGAGCGCTGCCGCCGCCCCGCCGCTGCCCGGGCTCGACCCGCGGTCCAGCCACGTGCTGACGGTCGCGGGCGAGCGCTGGCACTACCTGGACAACCGGCCGCAGCTGCTCGAGCGCGGCGTCGAGCCGGTCGGCACCGTGCTCGCGGTGCACGGCAACCCGACCTGGTCCTACCTGTGGCGGCGTCTCGTCGCGGTCGGGGCCGACGCCGGGTGGCGCGTCGTGGCGGTCGACCAGCCGGAGATGGGCCTCTCCGCCCGCACGGGCCGGCTGCGCCGGCTCGCCCGGCGCGTCGCGGACCTGGGCGCCTTCACCGACGCCCTGCGTCTCGACGGGCCTGTCGTGACCCTCGGGCACGACTGGGGCGGGGCCGTGTCGCTCGGCTGGGCCGTCGACCACCCCGAGCTGCTCGCCGGCGTCGCGCTCCTCAACACCGCCGTCCACCAGCCCGACGACGCGCCCGTGCCGGCGCCGCTGCGGCTCGCCCTCGCGCGACCGGTGCACCGGGTCGGCACCCGCACGACGCGCGCGTTCCTCGAGGCGACGCTCGGGCTCGCGCACCCGCCGTTGACGCGCGACGTCGCGGACGCCTACCGCCTGCCGTACCGCACCCCGGCCGACCGCGACGGGATCGAGGGCTTCGTCGCCGACATCCCCGTCGACGCCGCCCACCCGAGCACGCCCGAGCTCGACCGCATCGCCGCCGGCGTCACGAAGCTCGAGGTCCCGGCCCTGCTGCTCTGGGGCGCGCGCGACCCGGTGTTCTCCGACCGCTACCTCGACGACCTGGTCCGCCGGCTCCCGCACGCGCGGGTCCACCGGTTCGAGTCCGCCGGGCACCTGGTCGCCGAGGACGTCGACTGGCCGCCCGCGGTGCTCGGGTGGCTCGAGCGCGAGGTGGCACCGGTCGTCGCGGGCCGGTCCGGCGAGTCACGGTCCGGCGAGGAACGAGGCGCAGTCGAGGCGGCCGGGCGGGGAGCGGCCGAGGTGCCGTTCACGCCGATCTGGTCCGGCCTGGACGCCCGCGCCGACGACCCCGGTCCCGCCGTCCTCGACATGACGGCGACGTCGGACGACGGCGGGCCGCGCGTCGTGAGCTGGCGGGCGCTGGACCGCCAGGTGCGCCGCGTCGCGGCCGGGCTGCACCGCATCGGGGTGCGGCCGGGCGACCGGGTGTCCCTGCTCGTCCAGCCGGGCCCCGCCCTGACGGCGCTCGTGTACGCCTGCCTGCGGATCGGCGCCGTGGTGGTGGTCGCGGACGCCGGCCTGGGGGCCCGCGGGCTGACCCGGGCGCAGCGTGGCGCGTGGCCGCAGTTCGTCGTCGCGCAGACGAAGGGGCTCCTCGCGGCGCAGGCGCTCGGGTGGCCGGGCGTGCGGATCGCCGCCGACCCCCTGCCGGCGCCCGCCCGCCGGGCGCTGCGGGTCGCGCACCAGCTCGTGGACGTCGCGCGCGCCGGCGAGGGCCTGGACCTGCCACCGGAGCCGGGTCCCGACGACGAGGCCGCCGTGCTGTTCACCTCCGGCTCGACCGGGCCGGCCAAGGGCGTCGTCTACACGCACGGCCGCCTCGCGGCGCTGTGCGACGCGCTCGCCGCGCACTTCGACATCGGGCCCGACACCGGCCTCGTGACCGGGTTCGCCCCGTTCGCGCTGCTCGGCCCCGCGCTGGGCACCCGCTCGGTGACCCCCCGCATGGACGT
>JAPSLD010000038.1 GCA_031181105.1 Isoptericola sp.
CGTCGGTGACGCGACCCCGTACGCGTCGCTGCGGCCCATGCTCGGGGCCGAGCTGCCGGGCGACCCCGCCGCGTTCCTGCTCCCCGAGGGCGGCGGCGCCGGCGCGCCGGCGCTCGAGCTGCCCGACGACGCCGCGGTCTGCTCCTGCAACAACGTCTCGGCGGGCGCGATCCGCGACGCCGTCACCGGCGCCGACGGAGGTCCCGGCTGCACCGACGTCGCCGCCGTCAAGGCCTGCACCCGGGCCGGCACCACGTGCGGCGCGTGCCTGCCGCTGGTCAAGAAGATCGTCACGACCGAGCTGGAGAAGGCCGGCGTCGAGGTCAGCAACGCGCTCTGCGAGCACTTCGAGCTCTCGCGCGCCCAGCTGTTCGACGCCGTCCGGGTCGCGGACCTGCACACGTTCAGCGAGATCATCGAGCGGTTCGGCGTCGTGCCCGACGGCGCGGGGTCGCCCGGGCGCGGGTGCGACATCTGCAAGCCGACGGTCGCGTCGATCCTCGCGAGCCTCGGCAACGGGCACATCCTCTCCGGCGAGCAGGCGGCCCTGCAGGACACCAACGACCACATGCTCGCCAACATGCAGAAGGACGGCACCTACTCGGTCGTGCCGCGCATGCCGGGCGGCGAGGTCACGCCCGAGGGGCTCATCGTCGTCGGGCAGGTCGCGAAGGACTTCGGCCTCTACACCAAGATCACGGGCGGCCAGCGCATCGACATGTTCGGCGCGCGCGTCGAGCAGCTGCCCGAGATCTGGCGGCGCCTGGTCGACGCCGGCTTCGAGTCCGGCCACGCGTACGGCAAGTCGCTGCGCACCGTGAAGTCGTGCGTCGGGTCGACGTGGTGCCGCTACGGCGTCCAGGACTCGGTCGGCATGGCCGTCGAGCTCGAGCTCCGCTACCGCGGGCTGCGCTCGCCGCACAAGCTCAAGCTCGGCGTCTCGGGCTGCGCCCGCGAGTGCGCCGAGGCCCGCGGCAAGGACGTCGGGGTCATCGCGACGGACAAGGGCTGGAACGTCTACGTCGGCGGCAACGGCGGCCAGACGCCGAAGCACGCGCAGCTGCTCGCCGAGGACCTCACCTCCGAGGAGCTGCTGCGCACGATCGACCGGTTCCTCATGCTGTACATCCGCACGGCCGACCGCCTCCAGCGCACCGCGCCGTGGGTCGAGGAGTACGAGGGCGGCCTCGACGCGATCCGCGCGGTCATCATCGAGGACTCGCTCGGCATCGGCGCGGACCTCGACGCCGCGATGGCCCGCCACGTCGAGAGCTACGAGGACGAGTGGAAGGCGGTCCTCGAGGACCCCGAGAAGCTCGCGCGGTTCGGCTCGTTCGTCAACGCCCCGGAGACGCCCGACCCCGCCCTCGCCTACGTCTCCGAGCGGGGCCAGCGGCGTCCCGCGACGCCGGAGGAGATCGCCGCCGGCATCGCCGAGCCCGCCCTCGCCGGCCCCGTGCTCGTGTCCGGCCCGACCCTGGAGGTGCGCGCATGACCACCCTGACGCCCGACGTGTCCGACAGCACCCTGTGGACGGCCGTCTGCCCGCTCGACGCGCTCGTGCCCGAGCGCGGTGCAGCGGCGCTGCTCGAGAACCCCGGCGGCGCGCCGGTCCAGGTCGCGCTGTTCCGCCTGCTCGACGACGAGGTCCGGGCCGTCCAGCAGCTCGACCCCTACTCCGGCGCCAACGTCATGTCGCGCGGCATCGTGGGCACCCGCGGCGGGGAGCCGACCGTCGCCGGCCCGGTGTACAAGCAGGTGTTCGCGCTGCGCGACGGGCGCTGCCTCGAGGCGGGCGGCAGGACGCCGGTCGACGGCCACGGCGCCCACCTGGCGACGTTCCCGGTCGAGGTGCGCGACGGCGTCGTGCACGTGGGCCTGGGATGACCACCGGCCGGGGAACCACCGCCGGGCGCGAGGCCGCGGTGCGGGCCGGGACAGGCCGGGTGACCCTGGTCGGCGGCGGCCCCGGCGCGCCGGACCTGCTCACGTTCCGCGCCTGGCGCGCGCTCGTGCAGGCCGACGTCGTCGTGACCGACCGGCTCGCCCCGGTCGAGGTGCTCGAGGACCTGGGTCCCGACGTCGAGGTCCTCGACGTCGGCAAGACGCCCGGCCACCACGCCGTGCCGCAGGAGGAGATCAACGCGCTCCTCGTGCGGCACGCCCGCGCGGGCCGGCGGGTCGTGCGGCTCAAGGGCGGCGACCCGTTCGTCTTCGGCCGCGGCGGCGAGGAGGTCGCGGCGTGCCGCGCGGCGGGCGTGCCGGTGGAGGTCGTGCCGGGGATCTCGTCGGCGCTCGCCGTGCCGGCGCTCGCGGGCGTCCCGCTCACGCACCGCGGCACGACGGCGGCGTTCCACGTCGTCACGGGTCACACGCGCGACGGCGAGGCGGTGCTCGACGACGTCGCCGTGGCCTGCGTCACCTCCCGGGCGGCTACCCTTGTTGTCCTCATGGGGGTGTCGGCCCTGCCCGGGATCGTGCGGCGCCTGCTGGACGCCGGGGCGGACCCCGCCACCCCCGTGGCGATCGTGGAGCGCGGCTCCACCCCCGACCAGCGGGTCACGCGTGCGGCCCTCGACCTGGCGGCCAAGCGGGCCGACGAGGTGGGGGTGGTCTCGCCCGCCGTGATCGTGATCGGTGACGTGGCGGCGGACGGAGTGCTGGAGGGACCCGGTGGGCGCACGGTGGGGGAGCGGCATGGCTGAGCCGGCACGACCGGCTCTCAGCCAGGTCATGGCCGGCTGCACCGTGCTCGTCACCGCCGACCGTCGCTCGGGCGAGCTGGCCGCGGCCCTCGAGCGCCGCGGCGCGGCGGTCCGGCACGCCCCGGCGCTCAGCATGGTCCCGCACGTGGACGACGACGCGCTCATCGCCGCGACGCGTGCGCTGGTCGCCGACCGGCCCGACGTCGTCGTCGCGACGACCGGCGTCGGCTTCCGCGCGTGGATCGAGGCCGCCGACGCGCACGGCCTGGCCGACGAGCTCCTGACCACGCTGCAGGGCGCCCGTCTGGTGGCGCGGGGGCCCAAGGCGCGCGGCGCGATCCAGGCCGCCGGGCTGCAGGCGGACTGGGTCGCCGAGTCCGAGACGTCCGCCGAGGTCGCCGAGGTCCTGCTCAGCGAGGGCGTCGCCGGCCTGCACGTGGCGATCCAGCACCACGGCGCCGGGGCCGACGGGCTCGACGAGGTGTTCGAGAAGGCCGGTGCGCGCGTCTCGCGCCTCGTGGTCTACCGCTGGGGCCCGGCGCCCGACCCCGACGCGGTCCGCGCCTCGGTGCAGGCGGCCGCCGCCGGCGAGATCGACGCCGTCGCGTTCACCTCCGCGCCCGGAGCGGAGGCGTGGCTCCAGGCGGTCGAGGAGGCCGGCGCCGGCCCGCAGGTCGTCCGGCGGTTCACCGGCGGCGACATGGTCGCGGCCGCGGTCGGGCCCGTGACCGCGCGCCCCCTCGAGTCGCGCGGGATCCCGACCCTGCAGCCCGAGCGCGGCCGGCTCGGCGCGCTCGTCCGGGCGATCGTGGGGCACTACGAGCACATCGAGTCGGTCGCGCTCGCGACCGTCGCCGGCCCGCTCGTGATCCGGGCGCGGGTCGCGGTGCTCGACGGGCGGGTCCTGCCGCTGTCGCCGACCGGCGTGGAGGTCCTGCGGCTCCTCGCGTCCGCGGGTGGTGACGTCGTGCCGCGGGACAAGGTGCTCGACGTGCTGCCGGGCGCGTCGCGCGACCCGCACGCGGTCGAGGTCGCGGTCGCGCGGCTGCGTGAGGCGACCGGGCGCCGGGACCTGGTCAAGACCGTGGTGAAGCGGGGGTACCGGCTCGAGCTGGCTCATGGCTGACCAGGGCGCCCGGCCGGGTGCGGCGAGGTCGGGGCGCACCCTCGTCGCCGGGATGGTGGGTGGCGTGGTGCTGCTCGCGGCCGGGTGCGGGGCTGCGGGCGGGGCGGACGGCGACGGCGGGCGGACGCTCGACGTGCTGGCCGCCGCGTCGCTCGGGACGGTGATCGAGGAGGTGGCGGCCGACTTCGAGGCCGAGCACCCGGGCGTGCGGGTGCGGCTGAGCCTGGCCGGGTCGCCGGACCTCGTCGCGCAGGTGGTCCAGGGTGCGCCGGCCGACGTGCTGGCCACGGCCGACGAGGCGACGATGGCTCGCGTGACGTCCGACCCGACGCTCGAGACGAGCGCGCCGGAGGCGTTCGCGACGAACACCCCGGCGCTCGTCGTCACGCCCGGCGCCCGCGTCGCCTCCCTCGCCGACGCGGCGCGTCCCGGGACGCGGCTCGTCGTGTGCGCGCCCGCGGTGCCGTGCGGCGACGCGGCGCTGCGCCTCGCGGACGCCGCCGGCGTCACGCTGCACCCCGTGAGCGAGGAGCTGCAGGTCACCGACGTCCTCGCGAAGGTCGCGAGCGGCGAGGCGGACGCCGGCGTCGTGTACGCGACCGACGCCGCGGCGGCGCTCGCGCGCGACCCCGGCGCCGTCCGCGTGGTCGACGTGCCCGAGGCGGCCGGCGTCGTCAACCGGTACCCGGTCACGGTGCTCGAGGGCTCGCCCGAGTCGGACCTCGCGCACGCGTTCGTCGACGCCCTCACCGGTCCGGTGGGCCGGGCGACACTGACCGAGGCGGGTTTCGGTGCGCCGTAGCCCGGTCACGACACCCGTGGGCGACGTCGTGCCGGGCTGGGTGGCCGCCGTCGCGGTCGCGGGCGCGGCGGCCGTCGTGGTGCCCGTGCTCGTCCTCGCCCTGCAGGCCGACTGGCCGGACCTGCCCGCCCTCGTGACCGGCGCGGCCGCGCTCGACGCGCTCGGCCTGTCGCTGTGGACCGCCGTGGCGTCGACGCTGGTGTGCGTGGTGCTCGGCGTGCCGCTCGCCCTCGTGCTCGCGCGGACCTCGTTCCCGGGCCACGCCGCCGTGCGAGCCGTCGTCCTGCTGCCGCTCGTCCTGCCTCCCGTGGTCTCGGGGCTCGCGCTGCTGGCGACGTTCGGACGGCGGGGACCGGTGGGCGGGCCGCTCGACGACCTCGGGCTCGGCGTCGCCTTCACCACGACCGCGGTCGTGATCGCGCACACCTACGTCTCCCTGCCCTTCCTCGTGCTGAGCGTCGAGGGGGCGCTGCGGGTCGCGGGAGCGCGGGGAGAGCTCGCGGCCGCGACGCTCGGCGCCTCGGCGAACCGCACCTTCTGGGTCGTCACGCTCCCCGCCGTCGCACCCGCCCTCGCCGGCGGCGCGCTGCTCGCCTTCGCCCGCTCCCTGGGGGAGTTCGGGGCCACGCTGACGTTCGCGGGCAGCCTGCAGGGCGTCACCCGCACCCTGCCCGTGGAGATCTACCTGCTGCGGGAGACCGACCCCGACGCCGCGGTCGCGCTGTCGATGCTGCTCGTCGTCGCGGCGCTCGTCGTCGTCACCGCCGTGCACTCCACCGGCGGGACGCGCGGGCTGCGCGCCGCGCTCGGGAGGCCGCCCCGTGCCTGAGGACGCGCCCTACGCTGGGCGCATGGCCACCCAGGACGGCGCCGCGACCGGCGGTGCACGGCTCGAGGTGACCCTCACCGACCCGCCGCGCGGGCTCGACGTGTCGATCGAGGTGCGCCCCGGGCGCACCCTGGCCCTGCTCGGCCCCAACGGGGCGGGCAAGTCCACCGTCCTGCGGACCGTCGCCGGGCTGCACGCCCCCGGCCGCGCCCGCGTCGTCGTGGGCGACACCGTGCTGTCCGACGTCGGCAACGGCGGGCGCGCGTCCTGGTCGCCGCCGCGCAAGCGCGCCGTCGGGCTGCTCGACCAGCAGCCCGACCTCTTCGGGCACCTGACGGTCCGCGGCAACGTCATGTTCGGCCCGCGCGCGGCCGGGGCGTCGCGGCGCGCGGCGCGCACGTTCGCCGACCACCTGCTCGACGCGGTCGGAGCGCGCGACCTCGCGCGGCGCCGGGCGCGCGCGCTCTCGGGCGGCCAGGCGCAGCGCGTCGCGCTCGCCCGCGCGCTCGCCGCGTCGCCGCGCGTGCTGCTGCTCGACGAGCCGCTCGCCGCGGTCGACGCCCCGTCGGCGCGCGAGCTGCGCGAGGTCCTGCGGCGCGTGCTCGACGGCGTGACCGCCGTCGTCGTGACCCACGACGTCGCCGACGTGCGCGCGCTCGCCGACGACGTCGTCGTGCTCGAGGGCGGACGCGTCGTCGAGCACGGGCCCGCCGACGAGCTCCTCGCCGCGCCCCGCAGCGCGTTCCTCAAGGACCTGCTCGAGCACGACGACGGCGCGGACGACCTGGGCCCCGCACCCCACCCCGCACCCCGCTCCGCACCGCACTCCGCACCCCGCTCCGCGCCGTCGCAGGACGGGCGCAGGCCGGTCGCGCGGCACGCGGAGGCGGTCGAGGCGCTCGTCGCCCCGGCGCTCGCGGGAGGCGCGCCGCAGGCCGTGCGCGTGGCCGAGCTGCTCGCCCGGGCGGCGGGCGAGGCCGCCCTGCCGGCGCGCGTGCTGGCGCGCGACGCCCGTGCCGCCGTCGCGCTGCCCGGCTTCGACAACTCGCAGATGGACGGCTACGCCGTGCGCGCCGCCGACCTCGCCGGCGCGACGCCGGACGCGCCCGTCGCGCTCCCGGTCGCGGCGCCCGTGCCCGCCGGGACGTCCCCGCCGCCGCTGCGCGCCGGGACCGCGGCCCCGGTCATGACGGGTGCGCCGCTGCCGGACGGGGCCGACGCCGTCGTGCGCGTCGAGGACGCCGACCCGCCGTCCTTCTCGCCGACCGACGTCGTGCGGTTCACCGCGCCCGTCCCGTCCGGCACCTACGTGCGCCGCGCCGGGTCCGACGTCGCGCCCGGCGGCGTCGTGGTCCCGGCCGGCACGCCGCTCGGGCCGCCGCAGCTCGGGGCGCTCGTCGCCGCCGGCGTCCCGGAGGTGGCCGTCGCGCCCGTGCCGCACGTGCTGCTCGTCTCGACCGGCTCGGAGCTGGTCCCCGCCAGCGAGCCGCTCGGGGCGGCGCAGGTGCACGACGCCAACGGCGCCACGCTCGCCGCGGCGCTCGCCCAGGCAGGTGCCCGGGTGACCCCGCGCGTCGTGCCGGACGCGCCCGACGCCCTGCGCGCGGTGCTCGCCGACGCGCCCCCCGACGTCGCGCTCGTCGTGACGACGGGCGGGGTCTCGGCCGGCGCCTACGAGGTCGTGCGCCAGACCTTCGAGGAGGCCTGGTTCGGCCACGTCGCGGTGCAGCCCGGCGGACCGCAGGGCCTCGGCACGGTCTCGCTCGGTCCTCGGCGGGTGCCGCTCGTCGCGTTCCCCGGCAACCCGGTGAGCGCCTACGTGTCGTTCGAGCTGTTCCTGCGCCCGGTGCTGGCCCGCGCCACGGGCGCCGTCCCGGCCCGCCGGCCGACCGGCCGCGCCCGGCTCGCCGAGCCGCTCGACTCGCCGCCGGCGCTGCACCAGGTCCGGCGCGGGGTGCTCGACGACGCCGGGCGCGTGCGCCTCGTGGGCGGCCCCGGCTCGCACCTGGTCAGCCACCTCGCCGCGGCCGGCCTCCTCGTCCACGTGCCACCCGGCGTCGCCCGCCTCGAGCGCGGCGACGACGTCGACTACTGGGAGATCCGATGAGCGACCTGTCCCACTACCGCGACGACGGCGCCGCCCGCATGGTCGACGTCACCTCCAAGGACGTGACGCGACGCGAGGCCACCGCCACGGCCACGCTGCGCACGCGGGCCGACGTCGTCGACCGGATCGCGTCCGGCGACCTGCCCAAGGGCGAGGCCATCGCCACGGCCCGCGTCGCCGGGATCATGGGGGCCAAGCGCACGCCCGACCTCGTGCCCCTGTGCCACCCGCTGCCGCTGTCCGGCGTCGACCTCGACGTCGTCCCGGCGGGCGACCAGGTCGAGCTCACCGCGACCGTGCGCACCACCGGCCGCACCGGCGTCGAGATGGAGGCGCTCACGGCCGTCACGGTCGCCGGCCTCACGCTCTACGACATGATCAAGGCGGTCGACAGGGCGGCCGTGCTCACCGACGTCCAGGTCGTCGCGAAGTCGGGCGGGAAGTCCGGCGACTGGTCGCGGGAGGTGCCGTGAGCGCGCCCGACGCCGGCGCCCCGGCGCCGCCGCGCGTCGCGGTCGTCGTGGCGTCCGACCGGGCGGCGGCCGGCGTGTACGAGGACCGCTCCGGCCCGGCCGCGGCGGCGTGGTTCGCCGACCGCGGCTGGCGCGTCGAGGTCGTGCGCGTCGTGCCCGACGGCGATCCGGTGCGCGCGGCGCTCGAGGACCTGCTCGCTCCCGGGCCCGACGGCGGTGCCCCCGACGTGATCGTCACGAGCGGCGGCACGGGGCTGGGCCCGGCCGACCGCACGCCCGAGGCGACGCGCGCCGTGCTCGACCGCGAGGCCCCCGGCCTGGCCGAGCTCGTGCGGGCGCGCTCGCTGGCGCCGACCGACCCCGGCCGGCGCCCGGTCCCGACCGCGGCGCTGTCCCGGGGCGTCGCCGGCGTGTCCGGCCGGACGCTCCTGGTCAACCTGCCCGGGTCCGTCGGCGGCGTGGTCGACGGGCTCGACGCGCTCGCCGAGGTCCTGCCCCACGCGGTGTCGCAGCTGCGTGGCGGCGACCACCACGGCAGCGAGCACCACGGCGGCGACCACCACGGCGCCGAGCACCATGGCGGGCCGCCCGCGGCCGGCGGCGAACACCATGGCGGGCCGCCCGCGGCCGGCGGCGAGCCGGCCGCCACGGTGGTGCGCGCCGACGTCGTGGACGCCCCGCTCGAGGAGACGCTCGCCGAGCTGTCGGCGGCCGTGCGCGACGACGCGTGCGGCGCCGTCGCGACGTTCACCGGGTACGTCCGCGACCACGACCGCGGTCGCGGCGTGGTGCGGCTGCACTACGAGGCGCACCCCGACGCCGCGCGGGTCCTGAGGGAGGTGGCGGAGCGCGTCGCGCGGCGCACGGCCGCGGCGACCGGGGACGTGGTGCGTGCCGCCGTCGTGCACCGCACCGGGGACCTCGTCGTCGGCGACGTCGCGGTCGTGGCGGCCGTGGCGTCGGGGCACCGCCGGGCGGCGTTCGACTGCGTCGCGGACCTGGTGGAGGAGCTCAAGGCCGAGGTGCCGATCTGGAAGGAGCAGGGCTTCGGCGACGGCACGAGCGAGTGGGTCGGGTCCCTCGGCTGAGCCGGAGGTGCCGCCGGCAGGTCACCGGTTGTTTACCCGGGCGTCGGTGTACGGACCCCGGGCGGCCACCGGCGCTCCCTACCGTCAGGCGGGTCACCCCCCGGTCTCACACTGGAGAGCAACCGATGACGATCGCCCCCGAGTCGCGCCCGCTGCTGGAGCTCGCGGCCACGCCCCACTACGCCCGCGGCAAGCGCGCCGCCGCGACGTGCCGCTTCAAGTGTGCCGACGCCTGCGCCCACCCCGCGCCCAACAAGAGCGCCAACGAGTACTTCCGCGACGTCGCCTCGCGCGCCCTGTCGCGCCGCGTGATGCTCGGTGGCATGGCCGCCGCCGCGGCCGCCGTCGTCGTCGGGGCCGAGGTCGTGCGCGCGCCGCAGGCCGCGGCGGCCGGCAAGTCCACCGCGAAGGGCCTCGCGTTCGGCCCGATCACCTCGCAGCCCATGGACGTGGACGCGTTCGTCGTGCCCGAGGGCTACGAGTGGTCGCCCATCATCCGCTGGGGTGACCCGATCCTGCCCGGGGGCCGGGCGTTCGACCCGTCCGCGCAGTCGCCCGAGCAGCAGAAGCTCCAGTTCGGCTACAACGTCGACTACCTGGACATCCTGCCCGAGGACCCCAAGCACGTCCGCTCGATGGTCGAGACGCGGCGCGGCCGTCGCGGGCTGCTCGTGAGCAACCACGAGTACACCAACCCGGAGATCATGTTCGACGCGTCGTACGACGCCGCCACGCGCCGGGCGATCGAGCGCGCGGCGCACGGCATGTCGGTCGTCGAGGTCACGCGGGCCAAGGAGGGCACGCCCTGGACCTACTCGCGGATCAGCCCGCTCAACCGCCGCATCCACATGGACACGCCGTTCGTCATCGACGGGCCGGCGGCCGGCCACGACCTGATGAAGACGGTCGAGGACCCGACGGGCACCCGCGTGCGCGGCACGCTCAACAACTGCGCGGGCGGCACGACGCCGTGGGGCACCGTCCTGTCGGGCGAGGAGAACTTCCACGGCTACCTGCGCGTCGACGGCCTGGACCCGCGCGACGCCCGCTACGGCCTGCGCGACGTCCCGACCGGCTACGGCTGGGAGAACGACGACCCGCGCTTCGACGGCAACAACGCCGGCTACCGCAACGAGAACCACCGCTTCGGCTGGGTCGTCGAGCTCGACCCGTACGACCCGACCGCGGCGCCGGTCAAGCACACGGCGCTGGGCCGCTTCAAGCACGAGGGCGCGAACGTCATCCTCGCCGCGGACAAGCGTGCCGTCGTCTACATGGGCGACGACGAGCGCTTCGACTACGTCTACAAGTTCGTGTCGAAGAACGCCATGCGCGAGGGTGCGAGCGAGAAGGCGCGCGCGTTCAACAAGACGCTCCTGAGCGAGGGCGACCTGTTCGTCGCCCGCTTCCACGGCGACTCCGCGGGTGAGATCGACGGCTCGGGCGCCGTGCCGTCCGACGGCGCGTTCGACGGCACGGGCGAGTGGCTGCCCCTGGTGCTCGACGGCGAGTCGAAGGTCGAGGGCATGTCGGTCGAGGAGGTCCTCATCTTCACGCGCCTGGCGGCCGACGCCGTCGGCGCCACCAAGATGGACCGCCCGGAGGACGTCGAGCCCAACCCGTTCACGGGCCGCGTCTACGTCGCGTGCACCAACAACTCCGCCCGCGGCGGCTCGGGCGGTGCGGCCGACGAGGCCAACCCGCGCAACAACAACCGGGACGGTCACGTCGTCGAGATCATCGAGGACGGCGGCGACCAGACGGCCACCACGTTCACGTGGAACCTGCTCATCGTCGCGGGCGACCCGGCGGTCAACGGCTCGACGTACTTCTCGGGCTTCCCGGCCGACAAGGTCTCGCCGATCTCGTGCCCGGACAACCTGGCGTTCGACTCCGACGGCAACCTGTGGATCTCGACCGACGGGCAGCCGTCGGCGATCCAGAAGTGCGACGCCCTGTTCAAGGTGCCGCTCGAGGGTGCGGAGCGCGGTCACGTCCAGCAGTTCCTGGCGGTGCCGCGCAGCGCCGAGACCTGCGGCCCGGTCATCGACGCCCGCGACTCGATGGTGTACGTCAACGTGCAGCACCCGGGCGACGACGGCTCGTTCGAGTCGCCGACCTCGCTCTTCCCGGACTACATCGCCGAGGGCGAGGAGGTGCCGGCCGGTGCGTGGCGCGGGCCGCGTCCGTCGACGATCCAGGTGTACCCGGCGGGCGCCGGCGAGAAGCCCGGCAAGCACCAGGGTCCCGGCCCCTTCCCGTTCCCCCGCGAGGGCCGGGGAGCCGGTGCCCCGGGCCGCCGCGCCCCGCAGGGCGGGGAGCAGCGCCGCGGCTGACCTGACCGCCACGAGGCCCGACGGCGGAGCGACCGCTCCGCCGTCGGGCCTCGCGCTACCTCGCCGGGGGACGCGCTACCTCGCCGGGGGACGCGCTACCACGCGGCGGGACCGGCCGGTGCCGCGCGGTTCGTAGACTGGTCCACCGTGACGACCCGCCCGCCGGAGACCGGCGCCTACCTCGACCACGCCGCGACGACACCCATGTCGTCGGCGGCGCTCGAGGCGTTCGTCGCCGAGGCCGGCCGCACCGGCAACGCGTCGTCGCTGCACTCGGCCGGCCGGGCGGCCCGCCGCGCGGTCGAGGAGTCGCGCGAGGCGGTCGCGGCCGCGCTCGGCGCGCGGCCGAGCGAGGTCGTCTTCACCGCGGGCGGCACCGAGTCGGACAACCTCGCGATCAAGGGCATCTTCTGGGGCAGGCGACGGACCGACCCGCGCCGTACCCGCGTGCTGGTCTCCGCCGTCGAGCACCACGCGGTGCTCGACCCGGCCTTCTGGCTCGCCGGGCACGCCGGCGCGGAGATCGTGCTGCTGCCCGTCGACGCGGAGGGCCGCCTCGACCTCGAGGCGCTGCGCGCCGAGCTCGCCGCCCACGCGAACGAGGTCGCGCTGGTCTCGGTCATGTGGGCCAACAACGAGGTCGGCACCCTGCAGCCGGTGCGCGAGGTCGTGCGCCTGGCGCACCAGCACGGCGTGCCGGTCCACACGGACGCCGTCCAGGCGGTCGGCCAGGTCCCGGTCGACTTCGCCTCCTCGGGCGTGGACGCGCTGACGCTCTCCGGGCACAAGCTCGGCGGGCCGGTGGGCGTCGGTGCCCTCCTCGCCCGCCGGGACCTGCCGCTCGAGGCGGTCCTGCACGGCGGCGGCCAGGAGCGCGGCGTGCGCTCCGGCACGCTCGACGTCCCGGCGATCCGCGCGCTCGCGGCCGCCGTCGTCGACGCGGTCGAGCAGCGCGAGGAGCGCGCGGCCGCGACGGCCGCCCTGCGTGACGAGCTCGTCGCCGGCGTGCGGCGCGTCGTCCCCCAGGCCGTCTTGCGCGGGCCGGACCCGACCGCACCGGCCGACCCCGCGTCGTCGGGCACCCCCGCCCGGCTGCCCGCCAACGCCCACTTCACCTTCCCGGGGGCCGAGGGCGACTCGCTGCTCTACCTGCTCGACTCGGCGGGCGTGCAGGCCTCGACCGGCTCGGCGTGCCAGGCCGGGGTGCCCCAGCCGTCGCACGTGCTGCTCGCCATGGGCGTGCCCGAGGCCGAGGCGCGCGGCGCCCTGCGCTTCTCGCTGGGGCGCACGTCGACGCGCTCCGACGTCGAGCGGCTCGTCGAGGTGCTGCCGCAGGTGGTGCGGCGGGCGCAGGCGGCGGGCCTGGCGTCCCCGCGCGCGATGACGGGAGGTGCCGCATGAGGGTGCTCGCCGCCATGTCCGGCGGCGTCGACTCGGCCGTCGCCGCGGCGCTCGCGGTCGAGGCGGGTCACGAGGTCGTCGGCGTGCACATGGCCCTGAGCCGCAACCGCGACCAGTTCCGCACCGGATCGCGCGGCTGCTGCTCGATCGAGGACGCGGGCGACGCGCGTCGCGCGGCCGACGTCCTCGGCATCCCGTACTACGTGTGGGACCTGTCCGAGCGGTTCGAGGAGACGGTCGTCGCGGACTTCCTCTCCGAGTACGAGGCCGGCCGCACGCCCAACCCGTGCGTGCGCTGCAACGAGCACATCAAGTTCGAGGCCCTGCTCGACAAGGCCACCGCGCTCGGGTTCGACGCCGTCGCCACCGGCCACTACGCGCGGGTCGTCACCCGCGAGGCACCGGACGGGACGGTCGCGCGCGAGCTGCACCGCTCGCCGAACGCGGAGAAGGACCAGTCGTACGTGCTCGCCGTCATGGGCCCGGACCGGCTGCGGCGGGCGATCTTCCCGCTCGGCGGCTTCGCCTCCAAGGCGGAGGTGCGCGCGGAGGCCGAGCGCCGGGGCCTGTCCGTGAGCGCCAAGCCGGACTCCTACGACATCTGCTTCGTCGCCGACGGCGACACCCGCGGCTTCCTGCGCTCGCGCCTCGAGTCCCGGCCCGGCGAGGTCGTGGACACCGACGGCAACGTCGTCGGCGATCACGACGGCGCCTACGCCTTCACGGTCGGCCAGCGCAAGGGCCTGGGTCTCGGCCGGCCCGCGCCGGACGGCCGGGCGCGGTATGTCGTCGACGTCCGGACCGAGACGAACACCGTCGTCGTCGGGCCGGTCGAGCTCCTCTCGGTCGACCGCATCGCCGGCACCGGCGCCGTGTGGTTCACCGAGCCCGGGGACGGCTGGGCCGACGCCGAGGTCCAGGTGCGCGCCCACGGCGCGCCCGTGCCGGCGCAGGTCCGGGCGACGGCCCCCGCGGCGTCGGACGACGGCACCCCCGGGCTCGAGATCCGCCTCCCGCAGCGCCCGCTGCGGGGCGTCGCGGCCGGGCAGTCGGCGGTCGTCTACCGCGGCACGCAGGTGCTCGGGCAGGCGACCGTGTCGCGCGCGTGGCGCGCGGAGCCCGTCCGGGCGTAGCCCCGCGCCGCCCTCACAGGCCGCGCAGCGTGCTCTCGAACGACGCCTCGTCGCGCACGACCCAGTGCTCCGCCTCGCGGTCGCCGGCGAACCGCACCATGTGCATCTCGCGCACGGTGAAGCTCCGGCCGGACGGCGCGATGCCGCGGAAGAACCCGGTGTGCCGCGCCCGCAGCTCGACCTGCAGCGCCACGAGGTCGCCCTCGGCGAGCGCGTGCAGCACGCGGACGCGCTGGTCGCTGAACGCGTCGTCGAACCAGTGCATCGCCGTGACCAGGCCCTCGAGGCCACCCTCGCACCCGGGCAGGACGTCGTGGTTGCGGAAGCCGGGCGCGAGCAGCTCGCGCAGGACGGTGTCCTGCCGCGCCGGCACGGCGTTGGCGTGGACCCGGATCGCGGCGGCCTTGTGCGCCGACGCGGCGGACGCGCCGGTCGCCGGGGCGCGCACGGACGAGGTCGCGGTGGCGGGCCGGGCCGCGGGACGCGGCGGGCGGGGGAGCACGGACATCGGGACTCCTTCGGCGGGCTACCGTGCTCTCGACGACGAGGGCAGGCCGCGGTGGCCCTTCCTTCCGGTAGAGAGCGACGATACGCCCGCGTGTGACGCCGCGGGGCGACGAGGTGGAGGACCGATGACGACGGTGAGCGGGCACGGGCCGTGGCCCGGCCACGAGAGCGACGCGCTGGAGGCGCAGCGGACGGTGCTCGACGACCTCGCCGCGCTCCCGGCGGGGGTCGACGCGGTGCCGTTCCTCGTGCAGCTGGTGGGGCGCGGCCCGGGAGCGGACCGCGTCGGTCGGACCGCGTCGCTGCTCGAGGAGATGCCGGTCGAGCTCGGCCCGCACGGCTGGCGGCTCGCCGACCACCCGGGCGTCGACGCGCGCCGTGCCGAGGCGTTCCTGCGCGAGGACCTCGGCGCGCTGGCGGTCGCGGCCGTCGGGGCGACCGGGCCGCTCGCGGTCGAGGTCCTCGGGCCGTGGACGCTCGCGGCCGAGCTCTGGGCCGCGCGCGGCGACCGGGTCCTGGCCGACCACGGCGCCCGGCGCGACCTGGCGCTCGCGCTCGCCGAGGGCGTGCGCCAGCACGTCGCCGCGGTGCGTGCGCAGGTGCCCGGCGCCGAGGTGGTCGTCCAGCTCGCCGAGCCGCTGCTGGGCCAGGTCCACGCCGGCGTGCTGCCCACCTTCTCCGGGTTCTCGCGCATCCGGGCGGTGCCCGGCCCCGACGTCGTCGACGGCCTGCGGCCCGTCGTCGACGCGGCGCACGACGCCGGTGCCTCGGTGGTCGTGCACCTCGGCCCGACCTGGGTCGGCGTCCCGCCGGTCGCGCTCGCGGGCGCCGACGGGTTCGGGCTCGACCTCGGGGGCCTGGGCGGGTGGGACGAGCGCGTGTGGGAGCTCGTCGCGCGCGCGGCGGAGCGCGGCCTGCGCCTGTGGGCGGGGCTCCCGCCCGCCACGGTGTCGCAGTGCTCGGGACCGCAGCTCGGCGAGCTCGTCACGCTCGTCGCCGAGCCGTGGCGCCGCATCGGCTTGCCGGCGTCGGGGCTCGACGACGTCACGCTCCTGGCGGCTCCGCGAGCGACACCCGCGACCGTGGACGAGCACCGCGCCGAGCTCGCGAACCTCGGCCGGGTGGCGGAGGCCCTCGCCGAGCGCGCGGCCGCCTGACCTGCGGCGACGCACGCCCGTCGCGCGTGCCGAGGTTCGCCCGCCGGCAGCGTTTTCGCGTGCGCGCACCCGGGCGTAGCCTGGTTCGCGCCGCGGCCGGGGCACGCCCGACGGCCGCTTCCGGGCACCGTACGGAAGGACTCCCATGCCAGGCCTGCGAGCCGTGCTGTTCGACCTCGACGGCGTCCTGACCCCCACCGCCGCGCTGCACATGCGCGCGTGGGAGCGCCTCTTCGCGCCGTGGAGCGGGGCGCGAGGCGTCGCGCCGTACACGGACGCCGACTACTTCACCCACATCGACGGCCGCCCCCGGTACGACGGCGTCGCCGCGTACGTGGCGTCGCGCGGCGTCGCGCTGCCCTGGGGCACCCCCGACGACGCGCCGGGTGACGACTCGGTCTGCGCCCTCGGCAACCGCAAGGACGAGATCGTCAACCGCATGTTCGCCGAGGAGGGCATCGAGCCCTACCCGGGGTCCGTCCGGTTCCTCGACGCCGTCACGGCGGCGGGTGCGGCGGTCGCCGTGGTCTCGTCGTCGCGCAACACGCCCACGGTCCTGGCCTCGGCCGGGCTCGCGCACCGGTTCGACGTCGTCGTGGACGGCAACGTCGCGGCGCGCGAGGCCCTCGCGGGCAAGCCGGCCCCGGACACGTACGTGCGCGCCGCCGAGCTCGTGGGCGTGCCGGTCGCCGACGCGGTCGTGGTCGAGGACGCCGTCTCGGGGGTCGCCGCGGGCCGCGCCGGCGGGTTCGGGCTCGTGGTCGGCGTCGACCGCGGCGTGGGTGCCGCCGCGCTGCGCGAGCACGGCGCCGACGTCGTCGTGACGGATCTCGGCGAGCTCGACGCGGGCGTGCTGCAGGCCCAGCGCGGAGGGGCGCGATGATCCGCCGGACCAGGGACGAGCGCAGCACCGTGGACCGCAGCCGGTTCCCGGCCGACGAGTGGCGGCTCGTCGAGACGCGCTACTCCGCCGAGGACCTCGGCGTGACCGAGACGCTGTTCGCCGTCGGCAACGGCTACCTCGGCATGCGCGGCAACGTCGAGGAGGGCCGCGACTCCCACACCCACGGCACGTTCGTCAACGGGTTCCACGAGACCTGGCCGATCCGGCACGCGGAGGAGGCCTACGGGTTCGCGCGGGTCGGGCAGACGATCGTCAACGTCCCCGACACCAAGGTCATCCGCCTCTACGTCGACGACGAGCCGCTCCTGCTCACCGTCGCGGACCTGATCGCCTACGAGCGCTCGCTCGACCTGCGCGACGGCGTGCTGCGGCGCGAGGTCACGTGGCGGACGCCGAGCGGCAAGGCCGTGCGGCTGCGCACCGAGCGGATGGTCTCGTTCGCCGAGCGCCACCTGGCGGTCATGACGTTCGAGGTCGAGATGCTCGACGCGGCGGCACCCGTGG
>JAPSLD010000039.1 GCA_031181105.1 Isoptericola sp.
CGAAGGACCCGAGCAGCTCGCGGTCCTCCTCCTCGGCCGAGACCATCTCGATGACGTAGCCGAGCTCGGCACCGAGGGTCGCGAACGTGTCCTCGTCGAGCGACTGCGTGGCCGTGGCCATCTCGCCGAGGTGGAAGAGCACCGTGACGAGCGACGCGGGGTTGGCGTCGATCTTGTCGGCGAAGTCGTTCAGCGACGCGCCGTGACGCAGGCGGACGACGGTCTCGCCGTTGCCGCGCGGGACCTGCACGCCGCCGAGCGACGGCGCCTGCATCTGCTCGAACTCCTGGCGCTTCGCGCGCTTCGACTTGCGCCCGCGGACGGGACGTCCGCCGGCACGACCGAACGCACCCTGCGTGGAGCCGCGGCCGGCACCACCGCGGCCGCCGGGACGGCCGGCGAAGCCGCCGCCCGGGCGGAAGCCGCCGCCACCGCCGCCGGGGCCAGCACCGCCGGGGCCACCACCGCGGCCGCCGCCGCGCCCGCCACCGGCGGGCGCCGGGCGCTCGCCCGGACGCGGCATCGAGGTGCGACCCGGCATCATGCCGGGGTTCGGGCGCGCGCCGCCGCCGGGGCGCGGCGCCGCCGGACGCGGGCCACCCGGACGGGGACCGCCCGGACGGGGACCGCCGGGGCGCTCGGCCGACGCCGCCTCGCCGCGCTCGGGACGCTGCCCCGGACGGGGCATGCCCTGGCTGGGGGCGAACGGGTTGTTGCCCGGGCGCGGCGCTCCGGGGCGGGGCATGCCCTGGCTCGAGGCGAACGGGTTGTTGCCCGGGCGCGGCGCACCGCCGCGACCGCCACGCTCGCCGCGGGCGCCGCGCTCACCACGCTCACCGCGGTCAGGACGCTCGGCGCGCTCGTTGCGGCCTGCGGGCTTGGGGGCGGGCGGGCGCGGGCCCGGCGTCGGGGCACCCGGCCTGGGTGCCGACCCGGACGTGGGGCCGGAGGCAGGCTGCCTCGGCACCGTGGGGGCGGCCGCCTCGTCCGCACGCGCGGCAGGAGCGGGCGCCGCGGCCTCGTCCGCGCGCGCCGCAGGGGCTGCGGGGGCGGCGGGGGCCTCGGGGGTCGTGGGGGCCGGCGTCTGGGCCGCCGGCTTGGGGGCGGGCTTCGGCGCGCCGGGAGCCGGCGCCGCCTTCGCGGGACGTGCCGACGGCGCGGGCGCCGCCTTGCCCTGCGCCGCGGAGTCGCCGCCCGCGGACGTGAACTTGTCGCGCATCATGCGCTCGACCGGTGCCTCGAGCGTCGAGGACGCCGACCGGACGAACTCGCCTGCCGACTTCAGCTCGGCGAGCAGGGCCTTGCTCTCCACCCCGAGCTGCTTAGCCAGCTCGTGGACGCGGATCTTCGCCACATCTCTCCTGTCTCGGTCCCCCTGAGACAGGCAGGACCGTGGTTAGTACCGAGTACTCATCGCTGGGGACTCATCGGGTGCCCATCGGCTTCTGACCCGCTTCCTTGTCGACGTACGCGTGGTGCGGCCGGTGCTCGATCCTCGAGCGCCGGTCACGACACGGCCGGCGGCCGTCCTGTGACGGCCCCGACCGGAGGTTTCAACGGTCCTGCTGCTCCAGATATGCCCGGACCTGCACGAGGTCGAGCGGTCCGGCGACGCGCAGCGCGCGCGGCACCGCCCGCCGACGTTCGGCGAGCTCCAGGCAGGCGGGCACCGGATGGATCCAGGCGCCTCGCCCCGGCAGGCATCCTCGCACGTCGGCGACGACCCGAGGCTCACCTCGTGGAGCGTCACCCGACGGCTCGAGCACCAGCCGCAGGAGAGCTGACCGCAGGTCGCGCTCCCGACACCCGACGCACGTACGCACCGGACCGGTGGTTGCCGGCGGGTGGGTGCGGGAGCGTGTCGAGGCCTGGGCGCGCAGCCCGGTCCCCGACAGTCTAGCGCGACGACCCACGTACCGTTACCCGGCCTCGGGTGTGTCGCCCGACGACGGCGGTGCGGCCTCGTCCGAGCGGATGTCGATCCGCCACCCGGTGAGCTTCGCGGCGAGCCGGGCGTTCTGCCCCTCCTTGCCGATCGCGAGCGACAGCTGGTAGTCCGGCACGACCGCCCGGGCCGCCTTGGCCTCCGGGTCCACGACCGTGACCGAGCTCACACGAGCCGGCGAGAGGGCGTTGGCAACGAACCGCGCCGGGTCGTCGCTGTGGTCGACGATGTCGATCTTCTCGCCGTGGAGCTCGGCCATGACGGCGCGGACGCGCGCGCCCATCGGGCCGATGCAGGCACCCTTGGCGTTGAGGCCCGTGACCTTCGACCGCACCGCGACCTTCGACCGGTGGCCCGCCTCGCGGGCGATCGCGGTGATCTCGACCGAGCCGTCGGCGACCTCGGGGACCTCGAGCTCGAACAGCTTGCGGACCAGGCCCGGGTGGGTGCGGCTCAGCGTCACCTGCGCGCCCTTGAGCCCGCGCGACACCTCGACCACGTACGCGCGCAGGCGCTCGCCGTGGACGTACTCCTCGGTGGGGACCTGCTCGTGCGGCGGCAGCACGGCCTCGGTCCCGCCGACGTCGACGAGCACCACGCGAGGGTCACGGCCCTGCTGGATGACGCCGGCGATGACCTCGCCCTCCTTGCCGCGGAACATGCCGAGCACCTGGTCGTCCTCCGCGTCGCGCAGGCGCTGGACGATGACCTGCCGGGCCGTCGCCGTCGCGATCCGGCCGAAGTCCTGCGGAGTGTGGTCGAACTCGGGGCCGTGCTCGACGACGGTCCGCTCGGGGTCCTCGGGGTCGGGCGTGCGGATCTCCTCGCGCGCCCAGACGGTCACGTGCCCCGTCTTGCGGTCGAGCTCGACCCGGGCCCGGGTGTAGGCGTCCGGGGTGCGGTGGTACGCCGAGAGGAGCGCCTGCTCGATGGCGGCGACCAGCACGTCGAGGCTGATGTCCCTCTCCCGCTCCAGCAGCCGCAGCGCGCTCATGTCGATGTCCATCGTCAGCCCTCCTCGTCGGTGCGGGCGTCGCCCGCGTCATCACCCGCGGTCTCGTCGAGCCGCTTGAGCTCGACCTCGACCTTCCCCGTGCGCACCTGCGCCAGCGCCACGCGCGTGCCGTCCTCGAGCACCAGCACCGTGCCGCCGGCGTCCTCACGGACGACGTCGACGAGCCGGCCGTGCACGGTGCCGCCGTCGACGAGCGCCAGGGTGACCAGGCGCGTCCGGGCGCGGCGGAAGTGGCGCGGCTCCGTCAGCGGACGCGACGTGCCCGGGGTGGAGACCTCGAGCGTGTAGGCGCCGGGGACGACGTCGTCGGCGTCGAGCGCGGCGGAGACCGCACGGGACACCTCGCCCAGCGTGTCGGAGTCGACGCTGCCGACGGCGTCCTCGGGCAGGTCGAGCGTGACGCGCACCACCGACCGGCTCCCCGCCCGGGACACGGTGACGTCCTCCAGGTGGAGCCCCGCCTCGTCGACGACCGGTCCCACGACCCTGCGCACAGAGTCGGCCGCCGGTGTCCGGCTTGGCTGTGGTGCCATCGTCCTGCCTCCCGTTCGGTCTCACGCCGTGTGCTCCCGCGCCGGGATCGGCACGACCGGTGTGTCGTTGTGTGCGTCGACAAGCGTAACGAACGCGGACGGCCGCACGAGCCCGCACCGCTGGTGCGAGCAGGGCGAACGTCACACCTCAGGCGTGGCATCATCGGCGGCGATGGAACCGCACCCCGCCACCGCTCGGCCGCGCCACCGACGGCACGCCCGCGTCCGTGCCGTCGCCGCCGCCGTCCTCGTCGCGGTGCTCGCCGCCGCCTGCGGGGTCCGTCTCGAGACCCCGCCGCCGTCGGAGCCGGTGCCGGACGCGCTCGAAGTGGTGCGGCGCACCGCCGTCGCCGACGCGCTCGTCGTCGCCGAGCAGGCCGAGACCGTCGCCCCGACGGTCGACGGGGACCTCCGGACCGAGCTCGAGCGGGTCGCGGCCGCCGCGCGGCTGCAGGCCGACGAGCTGGGCGGCGTCTACGACTCCGGGCTCGACGACCCGACGCCCGGGGCCAGCCCCGAGCCCTCGGAGGTGGCGGACCCGCTCACCGCGCAGGACGTGGCGCTCACGCTGACCGACGCCGCGGCGCGCAGCCGCAGCGCGGCGTCGACGACGACCGACGGTCCCCTCGCCCGGCTGCTCGCCTCGGTGGGCGCGGGCCAGACGGTGTCGGCGACACGGCTCGCCGCGCTCGCCGGCACGGAGCCGCCCGCGCCGGTCGCGCCCCAGATCCCCGTCCCGACCACCCCGGGCACCGACGAGGCCGACGGTGAGGCCGACGGCGAGGCCGACGGTGAGGCCGGCGGTGAGGCCGGCGGCGAGACGGCCTCCCCGCGTCCGTCACCGGCGGGGACGACCGGCCCCTCGCCGAGCGCCGGGACGACGCCCCAGGGTCTGCGCGCCGCCGACCTGGAGGCGCTCGTCGCGGGCGAGGACGCGGCCGGCTACGCGCTGCGCCGGCGTGCCGCCCTGGCCGACGGCCGGCTCCGGGAGCGCCTGCTGGCCCGCGCCGAGGTGCACCGCGCGCGCGGCGAGGCGTGGGCCGTGCTCGCGGGCACGGACGGGACCGAGCAGGACCCGCGCCGGGTGGCGTACGCCGTGCCGGCGCCCGACGAGCAGGACGACGCCACGCTGGTGCAGGGCCTCGAGGCGGACCTCGCCGTCGACTACGCGTCCCTCGTGGCCCGGTCGGCGCCCGGCACCCGGGCGGTGCTCGTCGAGCTCCTCGTCGACGGGGCCCTCACGGTGGACGCGTGGGGCGGGCCCCCGAGCGCGTTCCCCGGCCTGCCCGAGCAGGCCGAGGACTGACCCCGGGCGTCGCCTCAGCGGGCGAGCAGCGCCTCGACCTCCGCCAGGACCGTGGGCACGGCCTCCTCGAGGGGCACCTGCCGGCTCTCGCCCGCCCGCGGACGGACCTCGACGACGCCGTCGGCGAGCCCGCGCCCCACGACGACGAGCAGCGGGACGCCGAGCAGCTCCGCGTCGGCGAACTTCACACCGGGCGAGACCTTCGGCCGGTCGTCGTAGAGGACCTCGACGCCCTCGGCCACGAGACCGCTCGCGATCCGCTCCGCGGCGTCGAAGACCTCGGTGCCCTTGCCGGTGGCGACGACGTGGACGTGCGCGGGCGCGACGTGGGCCGGCCACGCGAGGCCCTTGTCGTCGTGGTTGGACTCGGCGAGCGCCGCGAGGACGCGGGTGACGCCGATGCCGTAGGAGCCCATGGTCACGACCGCCTGCTTGCCGTTCTCGTCGAGCACGGTCAGCCCCAGCGCCTGCGCGTACTTGCGCCCGAGCTGGAAGATGTGGCCGATCTCGATGCCGCGGGCGAGCTCGAGGGGACCCGACCCGTCGGGCGCCGGGTCGCCCGCGCGCACCTCGGCGGCCTCGATCGTGCCGTCGGCGGTGAAGTCACGGCCCGCGACCAGGTCGAAGACGTGCCGACCCGGCTGGTCGGCCCCGGTGATCCAGCGCGTGCCCGGCACGACGCGCGGGTCGAGCAGGTAGCGGATCCGCGAGACCTTGTCGCCGTCGGTCGTCTCGACCTGCTCGCCCTGCGGTCCGAGCACGCCGGGGCCGATGTAGCCCTTGACGAGCTCGGGGTACGCCGCGAAGTCCGCGTCGGTCGCCGGCTCCGCCTCGGCGGGCGTGAGCGCCGCCTCGAGGCGCTTGACGTCCACGTCCCGGTCGCCCGGGACGCCGACGACGAGCAGCTCGCGCCGGCCGTCGGGGTGGGTCACGGCGAGCACGACGTTCTTGAGGGTGTCGGCCGCGGTCCACTCGCGGTCGGGCCGCGGGAACCGCTCGTTGGCGCACGCGACGAGGCTGTCGATCGTCGGCGTGTCGGGCGTGTCCTCGACGTGCGCCGCGGGCGCGTCGTCGTACGGCACCGGGTCGGGCACCGGGGTGACCACGGCCTCGACGTTGGCCGCGTACCCGCCCGGGGACCGCACGAACGTGTCCTCGCCGATCGGCGACGGCGCCAGGAACTCCTCGGACCGCGAGCCCCCCATCGCGCCCGACGTCGCCGAGACGATGACGTGCTCGAGCCCGAGACGCTCGAAGATGCGGCGGTAGGCGCCGCGCTGCTTCTCGTAGGACGCGGCGAGCCCCTCGTCCGAGACGTCGAACGAGTACGCGTCCTTCATGACGAACTCGCGCCCGCGGATCAGCCCCGCGCGGGGGCGCGCCTCGTCGCGGTACTTCGTCTGGACCTGGAAGAGCGTGAGCGGCAGGTCCTTGTACGACGAGTACAGGTCCTTGACCAGGAGGGTGAACATCTCCTCGTGGGTGGGCGCCAGGAGGTAGTCGGCGTCCTTGCGGTCCTTGAGCCGGAACAGGTTGGGGCCGTACTCCGTCCAGCGGCCCGTCGCCTCGTACGGCTCGCGGGGCAGCAGCGCCGGGAAGTGGACCTCCTGCGCGCCGATCGCGGCCATCTCCTCGCGCACCACGGCCTCGACCTTCGCCAGCACCCGCAGACCCAGCGGCAGCCACGTGTACACGCCCGGCGCCGCACGGCGGATGTAGCCGGCGCGCACGAGCAGCCGGTGGCTCGCGACCTCGGCGTCGGCCGGGTCCTCACGCAGCGTGCGGACGAACAGGGTGGACAGGCGCAGCAGGTCGCCGGACCGGGATGACGCGATCGACATGCGGCACAGCCTATCCGCGCCGCAGGGGGTGCCCGGACCGCCTTTTCACGGCACCATGATGCCCATGCCGGAGCTGCCCGAGGTCGAGTCCCTGGCCCGCTTCCTCGACGGACGCACGACCGGGCGCACGGTCGCCGCCGTCGACGTCGCGGCGATCGCCGCGCTCAAGACGTTCGACCCGCCGGCGACCGCGCTCGTCGGAGGCCGCGTCGCCGGTGCGACGCGGCACGGCAAGTGGCTCGACCTCGCGGTGACGCCACCGGCGGGCGTCTCCGACGGCGGTGCGCTCCACCTCGTCTTCCACCTCGCCCGAGGCGGCTGGCTGCGGTGGCGCGAGGAGGCGCCGACGACGCCCGTCAAGCCCCGTCTCGGCGGGTCCTCCCGCGGCGCTGCCCTCGCGCTGCGGGTCCGGCTCGACGACGGCTCCGGCTTCGACCTCACCGAGGCGGGGACGCGCAAGCGCCTGGCCGTCCACGTGGTGCGCGACCCGCGCGACGTCGAGCAGGTCCGCACGCTCGGCGTCGAGCCTCTGTCGGCCGACTTCACCGTCGAGACGCTCGGCGCGCTGCTCGCCCGCAAGAACCAGCAGGTCAAGGGGCTGCTGCGCGACCAGGGAGCGATCGCCGGCATCGGCAACGCCTACTCCGACGAGATCCTCCACGTGGCGCGGTTCAGCCCGTTCAAGCTCACGCGCTCCTTCTCGCCCCAGGAGGTCGCCGCGCTGCACGAGGCCACGGTCACGACCCTGCAGGACGCGGTCGCCGCGTCGGCGGGACGCCCCGCCGCCGAGCTCAAGGACGCCAAGCGCCGCGGCATGCGCGTGCACGGCCGCACGGGCGAGGCGTGCCCGGTGTGCGGGGACACGGTGCGGGAGGTGAGCTTCGCCGACCGGTCCCTGCAGTACTGCCCCACGTGCCAGACCGGCGGGCAGGTGCTCGCCGACCGGCGCCTGTCCCGCCTGCTGAAGTGAGCGTCAGGACAGCCGTCAGAACAGGACGGTCGCGAACGTCCCGACCTGCTCGAACCCGACGCGCCGGTACGTCGAGAGCGCGGGCGCGTTGTACGAGTTGACGTACAGCGAGACGACGGGCGCGACCTCGCGGCGCGTCGCCTCCACGACCGCGGCCACGCCCGGCTCGGCCAGCCCCCGACCGCGGTGGGCCGGGTCGACCCAGACGCCCTGGACCTGGGCCACCCGCCCGGCCACGGCGCCGAGCTCGGCCTTGAACACGACGACCGGGCCGTCGTCGTCGGCCATCTGCACGAACGACCGGCCCTCGGCGACGAGCGAGCGCACGCGCATCGCGTAGGCCCCGCCGGCGCTCGCCATGGGCGAGTAGCCGACCTCCTCGGTGAACATCCGCACGCAGGCGGGCAGCACCAGGTCGAGGTCCTCGAGCGTGGAGCGGCGCACTCCCGCCGCGGGCTCGACGTCGGGGGCGCGGTCGATCGCGAGCGACGGCTGGTCGGCACGCACCTCCCGGGCCGGCGGCCACACCCGCTCGAGGTGCTCCCACAGCCGCAGCGCGGCCCGGCGCTCCCCCACGATCGACGACGAGCGGCGGCCCTGCTGCCGGGCCATGCCCGCGAAGGCCGCGACGGCGTCGTCGGCGTCGGCGCCGGACAGGCCCGGCGGGACGACGGGCACGAGGTTGGCGCCCGACCAGCACACCGCCTCGAGCGGTCCCGCGGCCGGGTAGCCCCAGGCCTGCCCGCCGGCGGCGGCGAGACCCTGCGCGGCGGCGATCTCGAGCCGCGCGGCGGCGAGCACGGAGGCGACCGGGTCGGCGGCGCAGACGGACAGCGCCTCCGGCACGTCCCCCGCGCCGAGCGCGCGCGCCTGCGGCGCGCGGACCGCCGACCTGCGCCAGCTCACGGCCGTTCCCGGGTCGCCTCAGGCGCCGACGGTGACGACCGGTGCACCGGCCTGGGTGTCGTTCTCGGGGGCGGGCATGCTGTCCGCGATGCGCATGGCCTCCTCGATGAGGGTCTCGACGATCATCGCCTCGGGGACGGTCTTGATGACCTCGCCCTTGACGAAGATCTGGCCCTTGCCGTTGCCGGACGCGACGCCGAGGTCGGCCTCGCGCGCCTCGCCCGGGCCGTTGACGACGCAGCCCATGACGGCGACGCGCAGCGGGACCGTCATGCCCTCGAGGCCGGCGGTCACCTTCTCCGCGAGGGTGTAGACGTCGACCTGCGCACGGCCGCACGAGGGGCACGAGACGATCTCGAGCTTGCGCGGGCGCAGGTTGAGCGCCTGCAGGATCTGGGTGCCGACCTTGACCTCCTCGACCGGCGGGGCCGACAGGGACACGCGGATGGTGTCGCCGATGCCCTTGCTCAGCAGCGCGCCGAACGCGGTGGCCGACTTGATCGTGCCCTGGAACGCCGGCCCGGCCTCGGTCACGCCGAGGTGCAGCGGCCAGTCGCCGCGCTCGGCGAGCAGCTCGTAGGCGCGCACCATGACGACGGGGTCGTTGTGCTTGACCGAGATCTTGAAGTCGTGGAAGTCGTGCTCCTCGAAGAGGCTGGCCTCCCACACGGCCGACTCGACCAGGGCCTCCGGCGTCGGCCTGCCGTACTTGGCGAGCAGCCGCGGGTCGAGCGAGCCGGCGTTGACGCCGATGCGCAGCGAGACGCCCGCGTCGGACGCGGCCCGCGCGATCTCCTTGACCTGGTCGTCGAACTTGCGGATGTTGCCCGGGTTCACGCGGACGGCGGCGCAGCCGGCGTCGATCGCGGCGAAGACGTACTTCGGCTGGAAGTGGATGTCGGCGATCACGGGGATCTGCGACTTCTTCGCGATGGCGGGCAGCGCGGCGGCGTCGTCGGCGCTCGGCACGGCCACGCGCACGATGTCGCAGCCCGCCGCGGTGAGCTCGGCGATCTGCTGGAGCGTGGCGTTGATGTCCGTGGTCGGCGTCGTGGTCATCGACTGGACGCTGATGGGCGCGTCGCCTCCGACCTCGACCTTGCCGACCTTGATCTTGCGGGACCGGCGGCGGGGGGCGAGCGTGGGCGCTGGTGCGGCAGGCATGCCGAGGTTCACTGCGGTCACGCTGCCAGTATCCCGCTTTCCGGCGGGTGGTACGCACGCCAGGGGTGTGACGTCACCGAATCCCCGCCGTGGCACTCACCAGGCCTTCACGTCCTCACACGATCCGCACGGGATCCAGCACGTCGGCGAGCATGAGCAGCACGCCCGTGCCGAGCAGGAGCACGAAGACCACGTACGCGACCGGCATCATGCGCGCGACGTCCGCCGGCCCGGGCAGCGGGGCCCCGCGCACGCGTGCGACGGTCCGGCGGCCTCCCTCGTAGAGGGCGTTGACCACGTGCCCGCCGTCCAGCGGCAGCAGCGGCAGCAGGTTGAACACGAACAGCGCGACGTTGAGCGCCGCCAGCAGGGTCAGCAGGAACTGGAGCGTCGCGACCACGGGGGCGTCGGCCGCGATCGCGTCGACCGCGATCCTCCCGACGCCCACGACCGACATGACCGAGTCCTGCGACCGCGGCTCGTCGGTGAACGCCTGGACGGCCGCGTCGGCGATGCGCACCGGCAGCGTGGCCACGGCGTACGCCGTCCCGGACACCTGCAGCCAGACCTGCTCCCCGACGGCGGAGACGGGCAGCGGCCGGTGCTCGGACGTCGGCGTGACGCCGAGGAAGCCGGTGGTCTCGGTCACGGGCTCACCCTGGGCGTCGGTCACGAGCGCACCCTCGGCGTCGAGCACGGGGCGCTCGCGCTCGGCGACCTCCAGGGTCAGCGGGACCTCGCCGCCGTCGCGCTCGACCACGACCGGCAGCCGGTCGCCCGCGGCCGGCTCGATCAGGCCCACGAGCTGCTCCCAGGACGTGACGCGCTCGCCGTCGAAGGCGACGATCTCGTCACCGGGCTGCAGGCCGGCCGCGAGCGCCGGCGACGGCGCCGCCTCCGGGCCGCACACGGGCTCGCCCGCGGTGGTGACGGAGGTCGGGACGCACTCGCTCACGGCGCCCACCGTCGTCGTGACGGTCTGCACCCCGATGCCGACGAGCACGACGAACGTGAGCACGACGGCGATGACGAGGTTCATGACCGGCCCGCCGAGCATGACGACGAGCTTCTTGGGCGTCGACAGGTTGTAGAAGGCGCGGCGCTCCTCGCCGGGCAGGATCTCGGCCACGGAGGCCTGCCGCGCGTCGGCCACGACCTGCCCGAACATCCCCGCGGGCGGACGCGTGCCGGCCGGCGCGGGCGGCATCATCCCGACGAGGCGCACGTACCCCCCGAGCGGGATCGCCTTGATCCCGTACTCGGTCTCGCCCTTGGTGCGCGACCACAGCGTCGGGCCGAAGCCGATCATGTACTGGCTCACGCGCACGCCGAACCGCTTGGCGGGCACCATGTGCCCGACCTCGTGCAGCCCGATCGAGACCAGGATGCCGACCAGGACCACGGCGATGCCGACGACGACGGAGAGTGCGTCCACGTCCCCGAGCGTAGGCGAGATTCCTGGGAGGTCCGAGCGGGTGCGGCGACGCGGCTCAGCGGCGCGCGAGCAGCTCGTCCGCGCGGGCGCGCGCCCACGCGTCGGCGCCCTCGACCGCCTCGAGCGTCACCGCCGCGGGCGCGACGCCGTCGTGCTCCGCGAGCACGCGCTCGACCGTCCCGACGATGTCGAGGAACCCGACCCTGCCCTCGAGGAAGGCGGCCACGCCCTGCTCGTTCGCCGCGTTGTAGACCGCGGGGTGCGTCCCCGACGCCGCGGCCGCGGCGCGCGCGAGGCGGACGGCCGGGAAGGTCTCCTCGTCGAGCGGCTCGAACGTCCACGACGAGGCCGTCGTCCAGTCGCACGGCGGGGCGACGACCTCGAGCCGGTCGGGCCACGACAGGCCGAGCGCGATGGGCAGCCGCATGTCCGGCGGGGACGCCTGCGCGATCGTGGAGCCGTCGCAGAACTCGACCATCGAGTGCACGACGGACTGCGGGTGCACGACCACGGTGATGTCGTCGACGGGGACGTCGAACAGCAGGTGCGCCTCGATGAGCTCGAGCCCCTTGTTCATGAGCGACGCGGAGTTGACGGTGACCACCGGTCCCATCGCCCACGTCGGGTGCGCGAGCGCCTCGTCGGCGGAGGCGGTCTTGATCTCGTCGCGGCTGCGACCGCGGAACGGCCCGCCCGAGGCGGTCAGGACGATCCGGCGCACCTCGGTGCGCGCGCCGCCCCGCAGCGCCTGCGCGATCGCCGAGTGCTCCGAGTCGACGGGCACGATCTGGCCCGGGCGCGCCGCCGACCGTACGAGCGGGCCGCCCACGACGAGGGACTCCTTGTTCGCGAGCGCGAGCGTCGAGCCCGCGCCCAGGGCGGCCAGCGTCGGTCGCAGCCCCACGGACCCCGTGATGCCGTTGAGCACGACGTCGGAGCCCCTCCCGGCCAGGTCCGTCGCCGCGTCGGGCCCGGCGAGCACCTCGACGCGGGACGCCGCCGGCCCGAGCCGGGCGACGAGCGCGTCGCGCAGGGCGCCGGCGCGACCGGCGTCGGCCACGGCGACGGCCCGGACGCCGAGGCGCGCGGCCTGCTCGGCGAGCAGCTCGACGTCGGCCCCGCCCGCGCTGATCGCCTCGACGGCGAACCGGTCGGGGTGCGCGGTGACGACCTCGATCGCCTGCGTGCCGATGGAGCCGGTCGACCCGAGGAGCGTGACGGTGCGGGGAGCCTGCGACATGCGGGACATCATCCCAGCCGGGCGGGCCGGCGCGGGAACGCGCCCAGCCCCAGGCCGACCGCCGTCGCCGCGACGACCAGGGCCGCCGGCAGCGGGAGGACCGCCACGCCGGCGGCCGCGACCGCGGCCGAGGCGAGCGCCGCCCCGACGGCGATGCCGCCGTTGAACAGCACCGGGATGAGCGCTCCCGCGGTCGCCCGCCGGGCGGGGCCGCCCAGGCGCAGGATCAGCGTCTGGGCCAGGGGCGGGACCGCGCCCGAGGTCACGCCCCAGACCGTGACGACCGCGACCCCGACGACGGGGTGCACGTCGACGACCGCCAGGCCCGCGACCGCGAGCGCCGTGCCCGCCGTCGCCACCACGAGCGCCGCCCGGGTGCGCGCGCCGAAGCGGCCGGCGAGCACCACGCCCGCGGCCGACGCCACGCCGAACAGCAGCAGCAGCCCGCTCACGCCGCCCGGGACGGCCTGCGCCGGCGCGTCGACGAGGCGGGTCACGTAGGTGTAGGCGCCGTAGTGGCCGACCAGCAGCACGGCCACGAGCACCGTGACGGCGAGCATGGGGCCCGCGCCCGGCGTGGCACCGGCCGGCCGGCCCCCGCCGGCGGCCGGGGCGCCCCCGACCGGGCGCGCGCCCGCGCCGGGCACCACCGCGGCGTGAGCGCCGGCGGGCGCGACCACGACGCGCACGGCGACCGCCGCGACGAGCGCGAGGGCGGCGAGCGTCGCGAACGCGACGCGCCAGTCGGCGGCGCGGGCCACGAGGTTGGCGAGCGGCGTGCCGAGGACCATGCCCAGCGTCGCGCCGCCGAGCACGACGGCGACCGCGCGGCCGAGCTGAGCGTCCGGCACGAGGTCGGCGGTGTGCGCGTTGGCCGACGCCCAGAGCAGGCCGACGGCCGCGGCCCCGAGGACGCGCCCGGCCAGGGCGACCTCGTAGGTGGGGGCGAGCGCGGTCCCGAGGCCCGAGACGGCGAGCACCGCGAGCGCCGCGGCGATGACGTGCCGACGGTCGCGGCCGGCGGTCAGGCGCACGAGGGGGAAGCTTGCGACGACCACGACGGCGGCCCAGACCGACACCAGCAGGCCGGTACGGGACTCGGCGACGCCGAGACCGGCGCTCATCTGGGGCAGCACCGCGGTGGGCAGCATCTCGGCCGTGACCGTGACGAACGTCGCGGCGCCGAGGACGAGCAGCGAGGGCCAGGGCAGCGCGTCGCGGCCGGCTGCGGGCCGCGTGGCGGTGGGTGTCGTCTCCATGGCACCGACGGTAAAGTTTGACATCGATGTCAATGTCAAGGCCTGTCGCGCCACTGCGCGACGGCGAGCGGAGGCGGCCGTGAAGATCGGTGAGCTGGCGGAGCGCACGGGGGTGGCACCGCGCCTCGTGCGGTACTACGAGCAGCAGGGCCTGCTCACCGCCCCGCGGGCGGCGAACGGCTACCGCGACTACGGCGAGGAGCACGTGGAGCGCGTGCGCCGGGTCGCCGGGCTCGTGCAGGCCGGACTGCCCACCCGCGTCGTCAAGGTCCTGATCGAGATGGAGGACGCCGCGGCGCTGGCCCGGCCCACGTGCCCGCGCCAGGTCGCCGAGGTGCTCGCGGTCGAGCTCGGCGGGATCGAGGACCGCATCGCGTGCCTGACCCGCAGCCGCGACACCATCCGCGACGTCCTGCAGCGCACGGAGCACGCGGCGCTGCTGTCCGAGCGTGCCGCGCGCACGGCCGCCCCGGCCTGAGCCGGGCCGCGGCACGGACGCCGGCCGACGTCACTCGACGCCGAGCAGCACCTCGATCGCACGGGCGAAGAACGCGTCCACCGGGCCCTCGGCGTAGCCGTCGGCCCCCTTGGCGCGGCCGAACGTGGCCGACCGGATCTCCGCCGCCGTGAGCGGCTCCTGGCGGTCGAAGTAGGCCGTGAGACGGTCGCACAGCGCGTCGACGTCGTCCTTGTCGTACGCGTCCTGGCCGCGCGCGGCCGGTGCGAACTTCTGGCCGTCGGGGCGCCCGAGGCGGCCGTAGAGGGTGCGCGCCCGCTCGGCGAGCGCCTGCATCCACGCCTCCTGACCGTGCGCCGCCACGTACTCGGCACGCTGGCGCGCGATGAACGCGGCCTCGAGCCGGTCCAGCGCCGCGTCCACCTCGTGGGTGTTGTAGCCGCCGCGCACCAGGTCGAACGTCGAGGCCTGGATGTCGGCGCTCGTCAGCCGCTCCGGCGTGCGTCCCTCGTACGCCTGCCGCGCGTGGTCGAAGAACTCGTCGACCTCGTCCTTGTCGTACCCGGTGCGCAGCGACGACACGCTGCTGAACAGGGAGCTCACTCGTCGTCCTCCTCGGCGGCCAGCTGCCCGCAGGCGCCGTCGATGTCGCTCCCGCGGGTGTCACGGATCGTGGTGGGGATGCCGTGCGCGCGCAATCGTGCCACGAACTCGTCCTCGACGGAACGCTCGCTCGCCGTCCAGATCGACCCGGGCGTCGGGTTGAGCGGGATCGGGTTGACGTGAACCCATCCCCGTCCGCGCGCGTTGAGCTTCTCGCCGAGCAGGTCGGCCCGCCACGCGTGGTCGTTCATGTCCTTGATGAGCGCGTACTCGATCGAGACCCGGCGACCCGTGACCTCGAAGTAGTGGCGCGCGGCGTCGAGCGTCTCGTCGACGCTCCAGCGCGTGTTGATCGGCACGAGCTCGCTGCGCAGGTCGTCGTCCGGCGCGTGCAGGCTCAGGGCGAGCGTCACGGGGATGCCCTCGTCCGCGAGCCGCCGCATCGCCGGCACGAGGCCCACGGTCGAGACCGTGACGTTGCGCGCCGACATGCCCAGGCCCTCCGGCTGCGGCGCGACGAGCGTGCGCACGGTCTCCATGACGGCCTTGTAGTTGGCGAGGGGCTCCCCCATGCCCATGAACACGAGGTTGTTGAGCCGCGCGGGCCCGCCGGGGATCTCCCCGTCGGCGAGCGAGCGGAAGGCGGCGCGCACCTGCTCGAGGATCTCCGCCGTCGACAGGTTGCGCGTCAGGCCGAGCTGGCCCGTCGCGCAGAACGGGCAGGCCATCCCGCAGCCGGCCTGCGAGGACACGCACAGCGTCGTCCGGTTCGGGTACCGCATGAGCACCGACTCGACCTTGGCGTCGTCGAACAGGTGCCAGAGGGTCTTGACGGTCGTGCCGCCGTCGGCCTCCATGCGCCGCGTGGGGCGGATGAGCGGCGGGAACAGCGTGGTCGCGAGCTCGTCGCGGGTCGCCTTGGGCAGGTCCGTCATCTGCGCCGGGTCCGACGTGAAGTGCGTGAAGTAGTGCGTCGCGAGCTGCTTGGCCCGGAACGGCTTCTCCCCCATCGCGACGACCGACGCGACCCGCTCGTCCGGGGTGAGGTCGGCGAAGTGCCTCGGCGGCTTGCCGCGACGGCGCGGCGCCATCTGCAGCGGCATCGGCGCGGTCTCGTCCGACGGACGGACGGCGGGCACGCCGAGGGCGGTCCGGGCGGGTGCGGGCGGGGCGGGCGCGGGGCGAGCAGGCATGTGGGGTTCCTTAGGCGGCCACCGACAGCACGAGGAAGACGAACGGGGCGGTGACGAGCAGCGAGTCGATTCGGTCCAGCACGCCCCCGTGACCGGGGAGCAGCGAACCCATGTCCTTCAATTCTAGGTCCCGCTTGACGAGCGACTCGGCGAGGTCGCCGACCGTGGCCGTCACGGCGGTCAGGACGCCGAGCGCGACGCCCAGCAGCGGGCTCAGCCCGAGCAGGTACACCGAGCCGACCACACCCACCAGGACGGCCAGGACGACGGAGCCGCCGAGGCCCTCCCAGCTCTTCTTGGGGCTGACGGTGGGCGCGAGCGGGTGCCGTCCGAGCAGGACCCCTGCGGCGTAGCCGCCCGTGTCGTTCGCCACGGCGAGCAGCACGAACAGCAGGACCCGCAGCTCGCCGTCGGGCTGGTCGAGGAGCAGCACGACGAAGCCGGCCAGCAGCGGCACGTACGTCGTGGCGAAGACGGACGCCGCGGCGTCGCGCAGCGCCTCGGGACCGCCGCCGTCCAGGACGCGCCAGACCACGACGGCGCCGACCGTGAGGAAGTACGCCACGAGCAGCGCCTCGGCGCCGGACGTCCACGCCGAGACCTGCATGCCCGCCGCCCCGACGACGAGCGGCAGCAGCGGGAGCCGGATCGCCCGGCGCGCGAACGCGCTGCGCAGCTCCCACAGGGCTGCGCCCACGACGAGGACGACGAGCGCGACGAACGGCTCGGGGCGGAACGAGAGCGAGGCGGCGAGGACGGCGAGGAGACCGACGCCGACGGCGGCCGCCGCCGGCAGGTTGCGGCCCGCACGGGACGGCCGGGCGGCCGGGCTGTCGACGGGCCCGCCGGTCCCGGCCGGCTCGAGCGGATGGTGATCGGCCATCAGACCTCGAGCAGCTCGCTCTCCTTGCCGGCGAGCAGGTGGTCGATGGTCTCGACGTGCTTCTTGGTGAGCGCCTCGAGCTCCTTCTCCGCCCGGGTCACCTCGTCCTCGCCGGCCTCGCCGTCCTTGACGATGCGGTCGAGCTCCTCCTTGGCCTTGCGGCGGACGTTGCGCACCGAGACGCGCGCCTCCTCCGCCTTCGTCTTGGCCATCCGGACGTAGT
>JAPSLD010000040.1 GCA_031181105.1 Isoptericola sp.
GCGGCGTGGCTGACCCGCCGTTCGGCGGCCGGTGCCCCCGACACGACGGTGTCGGAGGAGGAGCTGCGCGACATGGCCGACCGCGTGCGCGAGAACGAGGCCATCGAGGCGGAGGAGCGCGAGCTCATCCGCTCCGTCTTCGAGCTGGGCGGCACGCTCGCGCGCGAGGTCATGGTGCCGCGCACCGACATGGTGACCGCCGACGTCGGTACGCCGCTGCGCAAGGCCATGCGCCTGTTCCTGCGCTCCGGGTACTCGAGGGTGCCCGTCGTCGGGTCGTCGGTCGACGACCTGCTGGGCGTCGCCTACCTCAAGGACGTGGCGCGCGTGCTCGAGAACGACCCGGCGGCGGGGGAGCGGCCCGTGTCGGACGTGGCGCGGCCGGCGGTGTTCGTGCCCGAGTCGAAGCCGGTCGACGACCTGCTGCGCCAGATGCAGGCGTCGCGCTCGCACATCGCCGTCGTCGTCGACGAGTACGGGGGGACGGCGGGGCTCGTCACGGTCGAGGACGTGATCGAGGAGCTGGTGGGCGAGCTCACCGACGAGCACGACGTCGTCCAGGTCGCCGAGCCGGAGGACCTCGGCGACGGCACGTTCCGCGTGCCCGCACGCCTGCCGGTCGACGAGCTCGGCGAGCTGTTCGACCTGCGTCTCGACGACGACGACGTCGACACCGCCGGCGGCCTGCTCGCCAAGGCGATCGGCAAGGTCCCGCTCGCCGGCTCGACGGCGGAGGTCGGCGGGCTGCGCCTCGTCGCCGAGCGCGTCGAGGGCCGTCGCAAGCAGCTCGCCACGATCCTCGTGTGCAGGACCGCACCCGAAGCAGCGGACGACGCGGCCGTCCCGCCAGACCAGAAGGAAGCGCACGCATGACGACCACCGACCGCCCCGAGCCCGGGGTGCACCGATCCGGCTTCGCCTGCCTCGTCGGGCGGCCCAACGTCGGCAAGTCGACGCTGACCAACGCCCTGGTCGGGGAGAAGGTCGCGATCATGTCGGCGCGCCCCCAGACCACCCGCCACACGATCCGCGGGATCGTGCACCGCGAGGACGCCCAGCTCGTGCTCGTCGACACGCCCGGCCTGCACCGCCCGCGCACGCTGCTCGGCGAGCGGCTCAACGACCTCGTGCGCGAGACGCTGAGCGAGGTCGACGTCGTCGCGTTCTGCCTGCCCGCCGACCAGAAGGTGGGGCCCGGCGACCGGTTCATCATGAACCAGCTCGCGCCGCTCATGGAGGGCCGGCGGCCGGTGCCGGTCGTCGCCGTCGTGACCAAGGCCGACCTGGTGGACCGCGGGCGGCTCGCCGAGCACCTCATCGCCGTGGACCAGCTCGCGACGTCCATGGACAGCGACTTCTCGGCCATCGTGCCGGTCTCGGCCCGCGACGGCTACCAGGTCGACGAGCTGGCCGACGTCCTCGTGGCGCACCTGCCGGAGGGACCCGAGCTCTACCCCGGCGGCGAGCTCACGGACGAGCCCGAGCAGGTCATGGTCGCCGAGCTGGTGCGCGAGGCCGCCCTCGAGGGGGTGCGCGACGAGCTGCCCCACTCGCTCGCCGTCGTGGTCGACGAGATCGTCGAGCGCGAGGGCTCGGGCGACCCGGAGCGCGGCCGCCCGCCGATGCTCGACGTGCGCGTCAACCTGTTCGTCGAGCGCGAGTCCCAGAAGGCCATCGTGATCGGCCGCGGCGGGTCGCGGCTGCGCGACGTCGGCACGACGGCACGCCGCGGCATCGAAAGGCTGCTCGGCACGCGCGTGTACCTCGACCTGCACGTCAAGGTCGCCAAGGACTGGCAACGGGACCCGAAGCAGCTGCAACGGCTCGGGTTCTGAGCGCCGGTAGCATCCCCCCGTGGTCTTCCGCACGATAGCGACGAGCGCGGCGCTCCTGGTCGGGCTCGCCGTGGTGGGTGCCGTCGCCGGGCCCCAGTGGGACCCGGTGCCGGTCACCGACCACCTGCAGCCGGCGACGCCAGACACCACCGTCCGGGGCGTGGCGCCCGCCCTCGCCGACGAGATCGGCCGGCCGGGCGACCACGAGGTCCGCGAGACCGTGCTCACCGTGCCGCTGGACGGCACCGAGGTGCAGGCGCTGCTGCGCCAGCCGCTCGACGCCACGGGCGACCCGCTCGACGGCACGCCCGGCGTCGTGTTCGTGCACGGCGCGGGCACGGGCCGGTTCGCCGAGGCGTTCACCGACGTCGCGAGCGCCCTGGCGAGCGCGGGCGTCACGACGCTCGTGCCCGACAAGCGGCTCGACACCTACTCCACGCGCGACCGCGACTACGTCGCCATGGCCGCGGACTACCGGCGCTCGGTCGACCTGCTGCGCACCGTGGACGGCGTCGACCCGGAGCGGGTCGGGGTGTACGGGGAGTCCGAGGGCACGTGGATCGTGCCGGTCATGCAGGCCGAGGACCCGGCGATCGCCTTCACGATGCTGGTCTCGGCGCCCGTCGTGCCCCCGCGCGAGCAGGCGGCGTTCGCCGTCGACAACTACCTGCGCAACACCGGCGTGCCCGAGCAGGTGTTCCGCGCGATCCCGCGCGCCGTCGGCATGCAGCTGCCGGGCGGCGGGTTCGACTACGTCGACTTCGACGTGCGGCCGTGGCTCGAGCAGCAGACGGCACCGGTCCTCGTCGTCTACGGCACCGCCGACCCGTCGATGCCCGTCGAGCAGGGCGCCCGGCAGGTCATCGCGGACACGGCCGTGCGGGGTGACGACGCGCCCGTGACGGTCCGCTACTACGCGGACGCCAACCACGGCATCAAGGTCCGCGCCGAGGAGGCCGACGGCCGCCGGGTGCTGCGGCTGCACGAGGACTTCGCGCGCGACCTCGCGACGTGGGTCCAGGGTCTGCCGGGCACCGCCGACGCCCCGCCGCGCATCGCGGGCGACACGCCCAACCAGCTCTTCCTCGCCGTGCCGGTCCCCGAGCCGAGGTGGTGGGGCAACGGCGACATCGTGCTCGGGGCCGTCGCGGCGGGCGCGGGCCTGATCCTGCTGGGACCGCTCGTCTGGGGCGGTCACGCGCTCGTGCGCCGCACCCTCCGGCGGCGCTCCACCGCACCCCGGCCCCGGCTCGCGCCCGGACTGCGCCCCGCCCTCCTCGTGCTCGCCCTGGGATCGGTCGCCACGACCGCGGCGCTCGTGGTCTACCTGCTCGCCGTCGCCCGGCTCGCGCTCGACTACCAGCGCGACGACCTGGTGGTCCAGGGCGGGTGGGTCGGCGTGCGGCTGCTGGGCGTGCTCACGGTGGTCGCGGGCGCCGTCGTGCTGCGCCACGTGGCCGACGCGCGGGCGGCACGGCGCCGGGCCGTCGCGGGGCCGGCCGGCCAGGACGAGGCCAGGGTGCTGCGGTCGCCCGCCGAGCCGGGGGGCACGCGCGGCTGGCCGGCCCATGCCGCCTTCTGGAGCGTCGTGGTGGGCGCCGTGACCCTGCTCGTCACGCTCGCCTACTGGGGGGTCTACCAGCTGGGGATCTGACGGCTGATCACGACCGGTCTGACGGCTGTGACGAACGCCGGCCCGCGCGGAGCGACGAGCGGCGCCCGGATCGGGTAGAAACGAGGCGGACCGCACCGCGGTCCTCGACCGAAGGAGGCAGCACCATGAACGACGGCGCACCGACCGACGCCGGGCGGGACCGCGCACCGTTCGCCGGCGTGCCGGCGCGCGGCGTCGTGCGCGACGTCCTCGCCGTCATGGCGCTGCTCGTGGCGCTGCCGATGCCGTGGGACGCGACGCAGCGCGGCAGCGACCGGCTCGAGGTGGTGCTGGTCACCGTCCTGGCCGTGCTCGCGCTCGTCGTGCCGTACGGCGTCCGCGGCGGCGTGCTGCCGCCGTCGTGGGAGCGGTTCACGACGCCCCGCGCCCGCGTGCTCGGGTGCGCACCGTACGCGGCCGTCGCGGTGCTCTACCTGGTGCTCGACGTCGTGCGCTCGTCCGACGACGCCGGGCTCGTGGGAGGCGGCCTGGCGGTCGGGCTGGCCGGGGTAGTCCTCGGCGCGGTGCCGCGCTGGCCGCACGGTCTCGCCCTCGCCTCGGCGGTCGTCGCGGCGCTGGCGCTCGCGACTCCGGTGCTGGCGGCGTTCGACGGCGAGCCCTGGCCGACGATCGTGGGGTCGGTGCTCAACGTCCTGCTCGTGCTCGGCGTGCTGGCGCTGACGGCGCTCGCCCTGCTGCGGGGCGACCTGGTGGGCGGCATCGTGCTCGTCGGCGTGGGGGCGGCGGTCGCCGTGGAGCTGGTCCTGCTGGGCGGCGGCGAGGGGCGGCCCTGGTTCGAGAGCGTCCACGGCGAGCGGTTCGGTCTGCTGCTCCTGCCGGTGGTCGCGGCGTTCGCGGTGCCGCGCGTCCTCGACGGCGTGCGCGCGGTCGCCGGTCAGCCCGCCGACGCGCACGCGGCCCGGTGGGTCGCCGTCGCGGTGCGGCTGCTCGACCTCGTCCTGCTCGTGGCGGGCTTCGTGGCGCTCGTCGCCGTCGTGCGGACCGTCGCCGACGGCGTGGCGGTGAACCTCGTGCTGCGGATCGTCTTCGGGCTGCTCATGGTGCTCGTCGCCGTGGTCGCGCGGCGTGCCCTCGTGCGCGACCCGCGCAGCGGGCACGTCACCGCCGTCGGCGCGGCGTGCGTGCTCGTGCTGCTGGGGCTCGTCATCGTCGTCGCGCGTGCCGGCGTCGGGACGCGCTCGAACCTCGAGGAGCTGCTCGCCACGTTCGCGCTCCCTGCGATGGTGCTGCTCGCGCTGCTCGTGCCACCGGCCGTGCGCGAGCTCGTCGCGGCCGCCGACGCCGCGCCGGCGGCCGCGGGCCCGCAGCCGGTGGTGCCCGCCGCGTACGACGAGCAGGTCCCGCAGCCGCAGCAGGTCCCGCAGCAGGCTCCGCAGCAGGCCCCGCACGCCGAGCCCGTCGACGTCGCCCGGCCCGCCGAGGCGTGGCAGCCGCAGGAGGCCGCCGCGCCGCCCTCGCAGGAGCAGGGCGCCGGCCACGGGCCCGGCGTCGCGGACACCGCACCCGTCGCGGGGTGGGGCGGTGCGTGGTCGCCGGCCGACCAGACCCAGGCGCTCCCGCCCGTGGGCCGCCCGTACGACGCCCGGCCCGGGTACGAGCCCGGTGCGGGACGCCAGGACGCCGACGCGACGCAGGCGCTGCCGCCCGCGGTCGACGTCCCGGGCTCGCGGTGGACCGCGGCCCGGGCGCTCGACCCGTCGACCCCGCTCGCGGACCTCGCGCTCATCGTCCAGGAGGCCCCCCACCTGCGCCCGCACGTCGCCGCCAACCCCTCGACGTACCCCGCGCTGCTCGACTGGCTGGGCGCGCTCGGCGACCCCGCGGTCGACGCGGCCCTGCGCTCGCGCCGCTGACCGGCGGCGTGGACGGGCCGGGTGACGCGCGCCACGCACGGTGTACGGTGTGTCTGTGCAGAGCGCGGTGATCCTTCTCCTTCGCTGCCGCGGCGAGGCCTAGTCCAGGCCGGTTCCTCGCCGCGGTGGACACTGGTGCGCCGGCCGTCACCGAGCCCCACCGAAGGACGACTCCGATGCAGAACATCCCTGCGACCACTCCTGCCACCACGGGCATCGCGGCCACGAACCCGCAGCGCCCGTCCGGCATGCCCTACCAGCGGTACACGCCGTTCCACCAGCAGATCGAGGTCGACCTGCCGGACCGCACGTGGCCCGACCGGCGCATCACGCAGGCCCCGCGCTGGTGCGCGGTCGACCTCCGCGACGGCAACCAGGCCCTCATCGAGCCGATGAACCCCGAGCGCAAGCTGCGGATGTTCGAGCTGCTCGTGCAGATGGGCTACAAGGAGATCGAGGTCGGCTTCCCCTCCGCCTCGCAGACCGACTACGACTTCGTGCGCCTGCTCATCGAGTCGGGCCGGATCCCCGACGACGTCGTGATCCAGGTCCTCACGCAGTGCCGCGACCACCTCATCGAGCGCACCTACGACGCGATCCGCGGCGCGAAGCAGGCGATCGTCCACATCTACAACTCGACGTCGATCCTGCAGCGCGAGGTCGTGTTCCGCACCGACATGGACGGCATCGTCGACATCGCCCTGCAGGGCGCGCGGCTGTGCCGCAAGCTCGAGGAGACGATCCCCGACACGCGGGTCTACTACGAGTACTCGCCCGAGTCGTACACGGGTACCGAGCTGGAGTTCGCCGCCCGGATCTGCAACGAGGTGCTCGAGGTCCTCGAGCCGACGGCGGAGCGCCCCGTCATCGTCAACCTGCCCGCGACGGTCGAGATGGCGACGCCCAACGTCTACGCCGACTCCATCGAGTGGATGAGCCGCCACCTGAACCACCGCGAGAACGTCGTGCTCTCGCTGCACCCGCACAACGACCGCGGCACCGCCGTCGCCGCGGCCGAGCTGGGCTACCAGGCGGGCGCCGACCGCATCGAGGGCTGCCTGTTCGGCAACGGCGAGCGCACCGGCAACGTCGACCTGGTGACGCTGGGCATGAACCTGTTCAGCCAGGGCATCGACCCGCAGATCGACTTCACCGTCGGTGGAGGCATCGACGCGATCCGCCGCACGGTCGAGTACTGCAACCAGCTGACCGTGCACGAGCGGCACCCGTACGTGGGCGACCTCGTCTTCACCGCGTTCTCCGGCTCGCACCAGGACGCGATCAAGAAGGGCTTCGAGCACATGGAGGCCCGGGCCCAGGCCGCGGGCACGCCCGTCGACGAGCTGGACTGGGGCGTGCCGTACCTGCCGATCGACCCCAAGGACATCGGGCGCTCCTACGAGGCCGTCATCCGCGTCAACAGCCAGTCGGGCAAGGGCGGCGTCTCGTACCTGCTCAAGCACGAGCACAACCTCGACCTGCCGCGACGCCTCCAGATCGAGTTCTCGCGAGCCGTGCAGGAGCACACCGACGCGCAGGGCACCGAGGTCACGGGCGAGGACATCTGGCGGATCTTCACCGACGAGTACCTGCCGGTCGAGCCGGGTCACGTCGCGGGGCTCGAGCCGTGGGGCCGCCTGCGGCTGCGCGAGACACGCACGACCGCGGCCGAGGACGGCACGACGACGCTCGCCGTCGACGTCGTCGACCGCGGCCACGAGCACACGCTGACCGGCACGGGCAACGGCCCGGTCGCGGCGTTCGTCGACGCGATCACGCAGGTCGGCGTCGACGTGCAGGTCCTCGACTACGCCGAGCACGCGATGAGCGAGGGCGGCGACGCGACGGCCGCCGCGTACGTCGAGTGCGCCGTCGGCGACCAGGTCCTGTGGGGCGTGGGCATCGACCCCTCGATCACGACCGCGTCGCTGCGCGCGATCGTCTCGGCGGTGAACCGGGCCGAGCGCGGCTGAGCGGCGGGCGTGTCAGCCGGACCTGGGACAATGGTCCGGTGCCCCTGTACCGAGACGACGCGATCGTGCTGCGGACCCAGAAGCTGGGCGAGGCGGACCGCATCGTCACGTTCCTGACGCGCGAGCACGGCAAGGTCCGGGCCGTCGGCCGGGGCGTGCGGCGCACCTCCTCGCGCTTCGGGGCACGCCTCGAGCCGTTCATGTCGGTGGACGTCCAGCTGCACACGGGCCGCAACCTCGACACCGTCACGCAGGTCGAGACGGTCGGCCCGTACGCCGGGGCGATCTGCGCCGACTACGGGCTCTACACCGCGGGCGCCGCGATGCTCGAGGCGGCGGACCGCCTCGTCGCGGCCGAGCACGAGCCGGCCGTCCAGCAGTACTGGCTGCTCGCCGGCGGGGTGCGCGCCCTGGCCGAGCGGGCCCACGCGCCGAACCTCGTCCTGGACTCCTACCTGCTGCGCGCGCTCGCGGTGGCGGGCTGGGCGCCGTCGTTCACGGACTGCGCCCGGTGCGGCGAGCCCGGCCCGCACCGCAGCTTCTCCGTCGCGCAGGGCGGCGCCGTGTGCGGCCGGTGCCGCCCGCCCGGGTCGACGTCGCCCGCCGCGGAGACGTTCGAGCTGCTGGCCGCGCTCCTCGTCGGCGACTGGGAGGTCGCCGACGTGTCCGAGCCGCGGCACCGCAGGGAGGCCTCGGGGCTCGTCGCGGCCTACTCCCAGTACTACCTCGAGCGCACCCTGCGCTCGCTGCGGATGATCGAGAGAGAGGCCTGATGCCGAGCCGCACCTACGCCGAGCCCTACCCGCACCCGTCGGGCGCCGTCCCGCCCAGCATCCCGGCGGCGCTCGTCCCGAACCACGTGGCCATCGTGATGGACGGCAACGGCCGGTGGGCGAACGCGCGCGGGCTGCCTCGCGTCGAGGGGCACAAGCAGGGGGAGAAGTCGCTGCTCGACGTCGTCGCGGGCGCGGTGCAGATCGGCGTCAAGCACGTCTCCGCGTACGCCTTCAGCACGGAGAACTGGAAGCGGTCGCCCGACGAGGTGCGCTTCCTCATGAACTTCAACCGCGACGTGATCCGGCGGCGGCGCGACGAGATGGCGTCCTGGGGCGTGCGGATCCGCTGGGCCGGCCGCAAGCCGCGGCTGTGGGGCTCGGTGGTCAAGGAGCTGCAGATCGCCGAGGAGATGACCAAGGGCAACGACCGCTGCACCCTGACGATGTGCGTCAACTACGGCGGGCGCGCAGAGATCGCCGACGCGGCGGCCGCGATCGCGCGCGACGCGGCCGCGGGCCGGATCAACCCCGACCGTGTCACCGAGAAGACGGTCCAGCGCTACCTCGACGAGCCGGACCTGCCGGACGTCGACCTGTTCCTGCGCTCGTCGGGCGAGCAGCGCACGTCGAACTTCATGATCTGGCAGGCCGCCTACGCCGAGATGGTGTTCCTGCCGGAGCCGTGGCCCGACGTCGACCGGCGGCACCTGTGGCGCGCGGTGGAGGAGTTCGCCCGGCGGGACCGCCGGTACGGCGCCGCCGTCGACGCCGTGCCGGACGACGCGGTGCCGGACGACGCGGTGCCGGACGACGCGGTGCCGGACGACGCGGTGCCGGAAGGGGCGCCCGGCGGGGACGACGAGGCGGCCGGCACCCGCGCGTGAGCAGGTGCCGGCCGCCTCGGGGCGATCACTCGCCCAGGACCTCCGCGAGCGAGTCGACGAGCGCCGGCATGCCCTCGGGCCAGGTGACGGACAGCGCGGTGGGCGGCGAGACCGCCGAGACCGCGATCTGGCCCACCTGCTGGACGACCTTGCCCTCCGCGACGGCGGGCAGCGCCTGGAGCTCGGGCTTGCCCGGGAGCTCGGCGGCCTGCTCCTCGGTGTAGGTGTAGGCGACCACGACGTCGCTCTCGAGCTTGTCGAGCTCCTCGTACGACAGCGTGTAGAAGAACGCGCCGTCGTCGGGCGCGAGCTCGTCCACGGCGGGGGCGCTCTCGAGCCCGAGGCCCTCGAGGAAGCCGGCGCGCGGGTCGGCGGACTTGTACACGTAGACGAGGCCCTCGGTGGGCGAGTCGACGATCGCGGCGAACGTGACGCCCTCGAACTCGGGGTGCGCGGCGGCCTCGTCGGCGAGGTACTGCTCGATGTCGGCGACCACCTGCTCGCCGGCGTCGCTGCGGCCCAGGGCGTCGGCCGTGATCGTGATGATGTCGTCCCACTCGGTCTGCCACGGGGTCTCGGGGTAGGCGACGACCGGCGCGATCTCCGTCAGGAGGTCGTACTGCTCCTGCGTCAGGCCGGAGTAGGGGGCCACGATGAGGTCCGGCGCGACCTCGACGAACTCCTCGTAGGGCACGGTGGCGCCGCCCTCGGGGTCGTTGAGGACCACCGGGTGCTCGACACCGGCGTCGTCGTAGGCCTTCTCGACCCAGGGGAGCAGGGCGTCCTCGCCGACGGTCCAGACCTGCTCGGCGACGGCCACGGGGTAGACGCCCGCGGCGACCGCGGCCTCCGTCGAGCCCCAGCCCCACGTGGCCACGCGCTCGGGCGCGGACTCGATCACCGTCTCGCCGAAGGCGTGCTGGATCGTGACGGGGAACTCGTCGGTGGCACCGGCCCCGGTGCCGGTGGTCGCCTCGGGCGAGGAGCCGGCGGACCCGGGCTCGGACGACGAGGCGCAGCCCACCAGGGCCAGGGCGGACGCCGCGGCGAGGCCGACGGCGGTGGTGAGAGAACGGCGAAGACGCACGGGATCTCCTCGATGGGCTCACGACGTGTGAGGCTGGACGAACGGTAGTGAGGAAAGCCTAACCTCACTGCGTTCCAGTCGGGACCCCCGTCCGGCACCCGGACGGCGGCACCCCGGTGATCCTGCTCACACGGTTTCCCCGGGCGGCGGCGGTCGGTCGCCGCGGCGGTGCCGGCCTACCGGGACGACCAGCGGCGTGCCGGACACGGGGTCGGTCACCACGCGCGCCTCGAGCCCGAACGCCCCGAGCACCGCGTCCTCGGTGAGCACGCGCGACGGCTCGCCCTGCCCGGCGACGCGCCCCGCGCTCATGACCACGAGGTGGTCGGCGTAGCGGGCGGCGAGGTTGAGCTCGTGCAAGACCATCACGACGGTCGTGCCACGGTCGCGGTTCAGGTCGCGCAGGAGGTCGAGCAGCTCGACCTGGTGCGCGACGTCGAGGTACGTGGTCGGCTCGTCGAGGAGCACGACGTCGGTCTCCTGCGCGAGGACCATCGCGATCCAGACGCGCTGGCGCTGCCCGCCGGAGAGCTCGGCGACGGGCCGGTCCGCGAGGTCGGCGACGCCGGTGGCCTCGAGCGCCCGCATGACGACGCTGTCGTCGTCGCTGCGGTGGCGGCCGAACCAGCCCTGGTGCGGGTACCTGCCCCGCCCGACCAGCTCGGCGACGCGCACGCCGTCCGGTGCGACCGACGACTGCGGCAGCACGCCCACCACCTTGGCCAGCTCCTTGCGGGACATCGCGGTGACGTCCCGGTCGCCGAGGGTCACGCGGCCGGCGGTGAGCGGGTGCAGGCGCGCCAGCCCGCGCAGCAGGGTCGACTTCCCGCACGCGTTCGGGCCGACGATGGCCGTCACGCGGCCGGCGGGCAGCTCGAGGTCGAGGCCGTCGATGACGCGCCGGCCGTCGTAGCCGATGCTGACCCCGTGCGCGCGCAGCGGGCCGCTCCGGGCGGCGCCCCGGGCCGGGGTGTCGAGCGGCTCCCCGCCCGGAGGCAGCGTGGCCACGGGGGCGGGGGAGGTGCGGACGTCCGTCATGCCTGGGACTTCCTTCCGTGGGTGGCCAGGAGCCACAGCAGGTACGGGGCGCCCACGAGACCGGTGACGATCCCGGTGGGGGCGGAGACGCCGAAGAAGAAGCCGTGCTGCCCGGCCACGTCGGCGGCCAGGACGAGCGTGGCGCCCGTGAGCGCGGACGCCGTGAGCGCGGCACCGCCGTCGTCGACCAGGCGCCGGGCGATCGCCGGCGCGACGAGCGCGACGAACGCCAGCGGTCCGACGAACGAGGTCGCCAGCGCGACCAGCCCCACGGCCAGCAGCAGGGAGGCGACGCGGGCGGCGTCGACCGGCAGGCCGAGGCCGCGCGCGTGGTCGTCGCCGAGCGCGAGCGGACCCTGCCAGCGGCCCACGACGGTGGTCGCGGCCGCCAGGACGACGAGCCCGGCCGCGAGCGTCGTGAGCTCGGTGCCGCGGACGTCGGCGACGGAGCCGACGATCCACAGCAGCGCGGACTGCGCCTCGCGCACCTCCGCGTTCGACAGGAGCCACGCGAGCAGCGACGAGCACAGGTAGGCGAACCCCACGCCCACGAGCACGAACCGGATCGAGTGCAGGCCCTGGCGCCAGGCGAAGAACCAGATGGCGAACGCGACCGCGAGGGCACCGAGGAACGCCGCGCCCGAGACGGCCAGCCCGGTCAGCCCCGCGACGAGCAGCGCGGTGAACGCGCCCAGCGACGCGCCGCTCGCGATGCCGAGGATGTCGGGGCTCGCGAGCGGGTTGCGCAGCGTGGACTGGAAGAGCGCGCCCGCGAGGCCGAACGCCGCCCCGGCCAGGACGGCGGCCTCGATCCGCGGCAGGCGCAGGCGGTGCACGATGAAGGCGTCCTGCGCGTCGCCGAGACCGAGCAGCGCGAGCAGCGCGCGGGCCGGCGGCAGCGAGGCGGCGCCGAGCGTGAGCGCGAGCGTCGCGAGCGCGACCAGGACCACGCCGAGCGAGACGAGCACCAGCGTCAGGCGGCGGTGACGCCGGGCCCGCAGCGCGGCGACCGGCGTGACCGCGGGCCCCGGTCCGCGGTCGGCGGCGGCCTCGGGGGGAGTGGGCAGCGTCGACGTCATCTCACACTCCCGCCACGGTCCTGCCGCGGGCCACGGCGACGAGCACGGGGGCCCCGATCGCCGCTGCGACGACGCCTGCCTCCAGCTCCGTGCGCGGCAGCACGAGGCGGCCGACCACGTCGGCGCCGAGCAGCATCACGGGCCCCAGCAGGGCGGAGAGCGTGACGACCCAGCGGTAGTCGGTCCCCACGAGGCGTCGTGCCGCGTGCGGGACGGCGAGCCCGACGAGCGCGATCGGGCCCGCGAGCGCGGTCGCGGTCCCCGCGAGCAGGACGATCGTCGCGCCGGCGACCGCCCGCGTGACGCCCACGCTCTGCCCGAGCGCGCGCGCGACGTCGTCGCCGAGCGCGAGCATGTTGAGCCGGTGCGCGAGCACCGCGGCGAGCACGGCGCCGACCAGGAGGAAGGGCCAGAGCCGCTCGAGCGTGTCGAGGCCGCGGCCGGTGAGCGAGCCGACGGCCCAGAAGCGGTACATGTTGAACGCCGTCGGGTCGCGCAGCAGGACGATCGTGATGAGCGGCGTGATGAGGGCGGTCACCGTGGCGCCCACGAGGGCGAGCTTGACGGGCTGGCCCGCACCGATCGAGAAGACCAGGGCGGCGGCGACGGCGGCGCCGAGGAACGCGAACCACACGAAGCCGAGCGGCGAGGTGACCCCGAGCAGCCAGACGGCGCACACGACCGCGAGGGACGCCCCCGCGTTGAGCCCCAGCAGGCCGGGGTCGGCGATCGGGTTGCGCGTCACGCCCTGGATGAGCGTCCCGGCCACGCCGAGCGCGAGGCCCGCGGCGAGGCCGATGAGCGTCCGCGGGACCCGCTGGCCGCGCACGACCTGGTGGTCGACGTCGCCGGCCACGGGCGCCGTCAGGGCCTGCCACACGGTGGCCGGGTCGAGGTCGCGCACGCCCAGCACGAGGCTCGCCACGGCGACGAGCGCCAGCACCACGAGGGTGACCAGGCACGCGACGAGACGACGCCGCGCGCGCCGGGCGACGAGGTCCGTGGGTCGGGACGGACCGGCGAGCGTGGCGGTCATGGCAGGCTCGGACCCCCGGGTGAGGTAAGCATTGCCTAAGTCTTGCACAGGTCATCCTGGCCCGAGTGCGACGTCCGTCACAGCGCCGGGCGATCATCAGGCGTCGGGCAGGCCGGCCCGTCGCCGGCGCGCCGCACGCCGCACGAGGCCGACGACCACCGCGACGGCGACCGCGCCCAGGAGCGCGAGCGCCACGGGGGAGCGGGCGGCGAGCGCGACGGCGCCGTGGACGGCCGCCGCGCCGACCGTGGTCCAGACGGCCGCCCAGGCGGCGCACCCGACGACGAGCGCGGCCAGGTACCGCCCGAACGGCATGCGCAGGTAGCCCGCGGCGAGGTTCACGACGGTCTGGATCCCGACCGTGAGGAACGACAGCGTGACGGCGGGCGGTCCCCACCGGTGCACACGGGCGACCCAGGCGGCCGCGCGCGGCGAGGCGAGGTGCTCGGCCGCGCGGGTGCGCACGGTGCCGCGGGCGATCCCGCGGCCGGCCCAGTAGGTCGCCTGGGCCCGCACCAGCACGATGCAGAACGCGGTCAGGTAGACCACCCAGTACGGCACGCCGGCGATCGTGAAGACCCCGGTCTCACCGGCCGAGGTCGTCAGCCCTCCCGGCACGAGGCGCACGTCCCCCAGAGCTCGATCGTGTGCTCGATGTCGTCGAAGCCGTGCGTCGCGCCGACCTGGGACGCCCACGCCTCGACGGTCGGGCCGTCGATCTCGACCGTCCGGCCGCACGACCGGCACACCAGGTGGTGATGGTGCTCGCGCCGGGCGCACCGGCGGTAGAGCGACTCGCCGTCCTCGGCGCGCAGCACGTCCACCTCGCCGCCGTCGGCCAGGGTCTGCAGCGTGCGGTAGACGGTCGCGAGCCCGACGCGGTCGCCCCGGGTGCGCAGCAGCTCGTGCAGCTGCTGCGCGGAGCGGAACTCGTCGGTGTCACCGAGGACCTCGGCGACCGCCGCGCGCTGGCGCGTCATCCGGGCGGGCGTCGTGCGGGTCTCGCTCATCCGACGCACTCCTCGCCGCTGCCCGCGGCCGCGGGGGCGCGGACCCCCGCGGGTGCCCTGCCCGCGACCTCGACGTCGTCGGGGATGTCCGGGTGCGGGTCCCCGGCGGGGCGTCCGCGAGCGAGGAGGGGCCGGACGATCGCGACCACCGCGTACACGCCGATCGCCAGCACGACGATCGCCGCCCCCGGGGACACGTCCTGCCAGTAGGTCAGGGACAGGCCGACGAGGCACACGCTCACGCCCACGAGCGACGCGACGAGCATCGTGCGGCGGAAGGAGTGCGTGACGAGCTGGCCGACGGCCACCGGCACGATCATGAGCGCGCTGACGAGCAGCAGCCCGACGACGCGCATCGCGACCGTCACGGTGAGGGCGGCCACGACCGCGACCGCCATGTTGAGCGCCCAGACCGGCAGGCCCGACGCCGTCGCGAACTCCTCGTCGTGGCTCACCGAGAACAGCGCGGCCCGCAGGCCGAGGCCGACCAGGAGGATGACCGCGCACAGCACCGCCGTGAGCAGCAGGTCCGTCGTCGTGACGGTCGAGATCGAGCCGAACAGGTACGCCATGAGGTTCCCCGACGACCCGCCCGCGAGCCCGATGAGGAGCACGCCGCCGGCGATGCCGCCGTAGAACATGATCGCGAGCGCCAGGTCGCCGGAGGTGCGGCCCCGGCGTCGCACCACCTCGATGAGCACCGAGCCCGCGATCGCCGCGACCACCGCCCCGGGGACCGCGAGCGCGTCGGGCGCCAGGCCCGTCGCGGCGCCGATCATCCAGCCGAGCGCGACACCCGTGAGGGCCACGTGGCCGATGCCGTCGCCGAGCAGGGACAGGCGACGCTGCACCAGGTACGTGCCGACCACCGGCGCGCTGACGCCGACGAGCAGCGCGGCGAGCAGCGCGCGTCGCATGAGGGGGTCGCCGAGCAGGTAGCCCAGCTCGTCGAGGAGGGTCATGGTCGTGCCTCCCGGTCGGGACCGCCGGTGATCGGGTCGCGCGTCAGGCCGCGCTCGTCGGCCAGCGGCGCGGGCTCGTGCGGGTGGACGTGGTCGTGCTCGAGGGCGTCGTGACCGCCGTGCGGCCGCGGCGGCGCGCCGTCGTGCACCACGCGGCCGTGACGCAGCACGACGGCCCGCGTGACGAGCGGCGCGAGCTCGCCGAGCTCGTGCAGGACGACGAGCACCGTCAGGCCCTCGCCCACCAGGCGCGCCATCGTGGCGGCGAAGGCTTCCTGGCTGGGCCGGTCGACGCCCGCGACCGGCTCGTCGAGGAGGAGGAGCTCGGGCTCGCGGACCAGGGCGCGGGCGATGAGCACCCGCTGCTGCTGGCCGCCCGACAGCTGGCTCGTGGCGTCGTCCGCCCGGTCGGCGAGGCCCACCAGGTCGAGCGCCTCGCGGGCGCGGGCACGCCAGCCGCGAGGCAGCCGCAGCCGCCGCCCGTGCAGGAGGCCCGACGCGACGACCTCGGCCGCGGTCGAGGGCACCGTGGTGCCGGCGCCGACGCGCTGGGGCACGTAGCCCACCTCGCCCCACGGCACGGCGTCGCCGAGCGGACGGCCGAGCACGCGCACGGTGCCCGCGCTCGCGGGCAGCACACCGACGAGCGTGCGCACGAGCGTCGACTTGCCCGAGCCGTTGGCCCCCAGCAGCGCGACGACGTCCCCGCGGTCGACGGTGAGGTCGACGCCGCGCAGGATGTGGCTCCCGCCGAGGCGCACGTGCACGCCGCGGGCCTCGACGGCGGGCGCGGGCGCCGTCGTCGAGGCCGCGGGCGAGGTCGCGACGGACGTCACGAGCAGACCAGTCCTTCCTGCATGGCTGCGAGGTTGGCCCGCATGACCGACTCGTAGTCGTCGCCCGACGCGACCGCGTCGTCCGACAGGCCCTCGAGCGGGTCGAGCATGGCCGTGCCGACGCCGAGGTCCTCCGCGAGGGTCTCCGCGACCTTCGGGCTGGTGAGCGTCTCGGTGAAGATGGTCTCGACGTCGTGCGACTCGACGATAGCGCCGATCTGGCGCAGGCGGGCCGGCGACGGCTCGGCCTCGGGGTCGAGCGTCGAGATGCCGACCTGCTCGAGCCCGTAGCGCTCGGCGAGGTACCCGAAGGCCGCGTGGCTGGTCACGAGCGTGGCGCCGGCGCACTGCTCCAGGCCGCCGGCGATCTCCTCGTCCAGCGCGACGAGGCGCTGCTCGAGCGCCTCCGCCCCGGCGGCGTACTCGTCCGCGTGCTCGGGGTCGGCCGCGGCGAGCTGCTCGGCGACCGCGTGCGCGACGGGGACCACGCGGCTCGGGTCGAGCCAGAAGTGCGGGTCGAGCGCGCCGTGGTCGTGCCCGTCACCCTCCTCCTCGGCGTGCTCGTCCGCGTGCTCGTCCGCGTGCTCGTCCGCGTGCTCGTCCGCGTGCTCGTCGGCGTGCGCGCCGTCGGCGGCGTGCTCGACGCTGCCCGGCTCGGCCTCGAGCTCGACGACGTCGGCCGCGTCGACCACGTGCTCGGGCGCTCGCGCGGTGACCG
>JAPSLD010000041.1 GCA_031181105.1 Isoptericola sp.
CACCGGCCGCGAGCTGCGCAAGATGTTCGCCTGGATCAAGCCCGCTGACTCCGACTACACGGAGGGCAGCGCCGCTCGCTGACCCATCACCGTCAGCAGCGACGCGCGCGGCCGCCGCCCCGGACGACCTCCGGGCGGTGGCCGCGCGTTCGTCCCCGGCGAGGTAGCGCGTCTTCCGCCGAGGTAGCGCGTCTTCCGCCGAGGTAGCGCGTCTTTCGGCGAGGTAGCGCGTCGTCCGCCGAGGTAGCGCGTCTTCCGCCGAGGTAGCGCTCGCTTGGCCGACGTAGCGCTCGCCTCGCCGAGGTAGCGCTGGTGCCCGACGTCGGGAGCCGTCCTACGCGAGCAGCCCGGCCATGCGCCGGGCGGCGTCGACCAGCTCGACCCGGTCGAGGCGTGCGACGTCGTCGAGCCGGTGCCACGCGACGTCGTCGGTGGTGCCGTCGGCCTCGACGGTGAGCTCACCACCCACCACGTGCGCGCGGTACACGATGCGGATGCCGTGGACCGGGCCCGCGACCGCGCCTTGGTCGACGATCCGGCGCTCCGCCGGGATGACGATGCTGTCGACCCCGAGGATCCCGTCGAGCGCGACGTCGTACCCCGTCTCCTCGCGCACCTCGCGCACGACGGCGTCGTCGGGGTGCTCGCCGGGCTCGAGCCCGCCACCCGGTAGCGTCCAGCCCGAGCGGCCGCCGTCGCTCCAGTGCGGCAGGAGCATGGCGCCCTGGTCGACGATCACGGCGTACGCGGCCACCCGGGTCTCCACGGTGCCTATGGTGCCCGACGGCGGTTCTACCTCGGCGGAGGACGCGCTACCTCGGCGGAGGACGCGCTACCTCGGTGCAGGACGCGCTACCTCGGCGGAGGACGCGCTACCTCGGCGGAGGACGCGCTACCTCGGCGGACGACGCGCTACCTCGGTGCAGGACGCGCTACCTCGGCGGTGGGAGGATGGGCGGATGAGCGACGCGACGTCGGGCACGGAGCCCGAGACCACCGGCCTCGACAGCACCGCCCAGGCGGAGAAGCTCCTGCGGTTCTGGAGCGCGGCCCGCGTCCGCGCCAACCGGAACGCGATGGGGGGCGCGATCGCCGAGACCACCATGACGTCGGTGGCGCCACAGGCGTGGTCGTTCGGCGACTCGCCGGAGCTGGCGGACGAGCTCCTCGGGCTCGTCCTCGACGGGACCAAGTCGGCGACGGCCGAGCTCGTCGTCGAGTTCGAGCGCGCGGGGGAGCCGCTGCCGGCCAAGGGGGACCTGTCGATCGTGCTCGACGGCGCCCGCGAGCCCCGGCTGCTGATCCGCACCACACGGGTCGACGTCGTGCCCTTCGAGCAGGTCACGGCCGAGCACGCGTACCTCGAGGGTGAGGACGACCGCACCCTCGAGTCGTGGCGCGAGGGGCACGAGCGGTACTGGCGCCGCCAGCTCGCCGCCGCGGACCTGGAGTTCGACCCGACGCTGCCCGTCGTCTGCGAGCGGTTCCAGGTGCTCTACGGCGCCTGACCCGCCGGACCCGCCTGTCGGTGGGCGGCGCTACCGTCGGACGGGACGAGAGGGGTCTGCGATGACGCTGCGCTGGTACTCGACGGTGGTGGAGTCCACCGACCACCGACGGCTGGGCCGGTGGTGGGCCGAGGCGCTCGGCTGGGAGGTGATCTTCGAGCTCGAGTCCGAGTGCGTCGTCGTGCCCCCGTGGGCGCTCGAGCTCACCCAGCGGCTCGACTTCCACCAGGTCCCGCCCGGGATGGTGTTCGTGCCCGTCGACCACGAGAAGACGACCAAGAACCGGCTGCACTGGGACTTCGCCCCGCACACGAGCGACGACCGCGACGCCGAGATCGCCCGTCTCGTCGAGCTCGGCGCCACGGTCGTCGACGTCGGGCAGCCCGAGTCGGCCTCCTGGACCGTGCTCGCCGACCCGGACGGCAACGAGTTCTGCGTGCTCTCGGCGCGCGACCGATGAGCCAGGTCAGCGGCCCCCTCGACCGGATGATGAGACGGCTGTCCCGCATCCTGGCGTGGTCGGCATAGGCTCGGCACCATGACGCGGAGCATCGATCTGGCAGTGGTGGCAGGCGACGGCATCGGCACCGAGGTGGTCGAGCAGGGGCTCGCCGTGCTCGAGGCCGCGGTCGCCGGCTCCGACGTCAAGGTCACCACCACCGAGCTCGACCTCGGCGCCCGCCGCTGGCACGCCACGGGCGAGACCCTCACCGACGAGGACCTGGCCCGGATCAAGGGCCACGACGCCATCCTCCTCGGCGCCATCGGCGACCCGAGCGTCCCGTCGGGCGTCCTGGAGCGCGGCCTGCTGCTCAAGCTGCGCTTCTCCCTCGACCACTACGTCAACCTGCGCCCGGCCAAGCTCTACGAGGGCGTCGCGAGCCCGCTCGCGAACCCGGGCGAGGTCGACTTCGTCGTCGTCCGCGAGGGCACCGAGGGCCCCTACGTCGGCAACGGCGGCTCCCTGCGCACCGGCACGCCGCACGAGATCGCGACCGAGGTGTCGGTCAACACCGCCTTCGGTGTCGAGCGCGTGGTGCGCGACGCGTTCGCGCGTGCCCAGGCCCGCCCGCGCAAGCACCTGACGCTGGTGCACAAGCACAACGTGCTGGTGCACGCCGGCCACCTGTGGCGGCGCACGGTCGAGGCGGTCAACGCCGAGTTCCCGGACGTCACGACCGACTACCTGCACGTCGACGCCGCCACGATCTTCCTCACGACGAACCCGTCGCGCTTCGACGTCATCGTCACGGACAACCTGTTCGGCGACATCCTCACCGACCAGGCGGCCGCGATCACGGGCGGCATCGGCCTCGCCGCGTCCGCGAACATCAACCCCGACCGCACGGCGCCGTCGATGTTCGAGCCGGTGCACGGCTCGGCGCCCGACATCGCCGGGCAGGGCAAGGCCGACCCGACGGCGACCGTCCTGTCCGTCGCGCTCCTGCTCGAGCACCTGGGCCTGGCCGACGAGGCACGGCGCGTCGAGACCGCCGTCGCGGCCGACCTGGTCGAGCGGGGCGGCCGAGTACGCTCGACGGCCGAGGTCGGGCGCGAGCTCGCAGCCCGCGTCGCCGGATAGGGAGCCGCACCGCGGCGTCTCCAGCCGGCAGCGACCCGGTCGTCGTCTCAGCACCAGTCCAGACCAGGACCGCTGCAGGCATGGGCCGCGTCGCACGAGGCGTGGAACACTACAGGGGTCCGCACGTGAAAGGGCCCCGCCACCATGACCAGCACCGCCAGCACCAGCTCGATCCTCCGCAGCGACCTCGAGGACCTCGTCAACCTGTTCGAGGTCACCTCGACGGACGCGCCCACGCCCGACGCCGAGCGTGAGGCCGCGCTGGAGCACCCCAAGTTCGGCACCGTCTTCACCGACCACATGGCCCGCATCACGTGGCGCCAGGCGGACGGCTGGGTCAACCGGCGCATCGAGAAGTACGGCCCGCTCCAGCTCGACCCCGCCACGGCCGTCCTGCACTACGCGCAGGAGATCTTCGAGGGCATGAAGGCGTACAAGCACGCCGACGGCTCGGTGTGGACGTTCCGGCCCGAGGAGAACGCGGCGCGGTTCGCCCGCTCCGCGCACCGGCTCGCCCTGCCCGCCCTGAGCGTCGACGACTTCGTCGGCTCCATCACGGCCCTGGTGCGCACCGACCTCGCGTGGGTGCCCAGCGGCGAGGACTCGAGCCTCTACCTGCGCCCGTTCATGTTCGCGTCCGAGCCGTTCCTCGGCGTGCGCCCGGCCGCGGAGGTCGAGTACCTCGTCATCGCGTCGCCGGTGGGCCCGTACTTCGCCGGCGGCGTCAAGCCCGTGTCGATCTGGGTCTCCCAGGACTACCACCGCGCCGGCCCGGGCGGCACCGGCGCGGCCAAGTGCGGCGGCAACTACGCCTCGAGCCTGCTGCCCCAGGTCGAGGCCCAGCAGCACGGCTGCGACCAGGTCTGCTTCCTCGACTCGACGACGAACTCCTACCTCGAGGAGCTCGGCGGCATGAACGTGTTCGTCGTCATGGCGGACGGTTCGGTGCACACGCCCGAGCTCACCGGGTCGATCCTCGAGGGCGTGACGCGCTCGTCGATCCTGCGGCTCGTCGCCGACCAGGGGCGCGAGGTCGTCGAGCGGCGGATCCCGCTCGCCGAGCTGGTGGCCGGCATGGCCGACGGCTCGGTGCGCGAGGTGTTCGCCTGCGGCACCGCCGCGGTCGTGACGCCGATCGGGCGGCTGGCCGGCGGCACGTTCGACTCCAAGGTCGCCGACGGCGAGCCGGGCGAGCTGACCATGGCGATCCGCACCGAGCTCACGGACATCCAGTACGGACGCGCCGCGGACCGGCACGGCTGGATGCGCCGCCTGGCCTGACGCCCCGCACGGCCCATGGGGGAGCGCGTCACGCAGGCGGAGCTGAACCGGACCACGCTGGCCCGGCAGCACCTGCTCGCCCGCTCGCACGACGGCGTCGCCGCCGTCGTGCGAGCCGTCGGCGGGCTGCAGGCGCAGCACGCGGACATGCCGTACCTGGCGCTGTGGTCGCGGCGTGCCGGCCAGACGATCGCCGCGCTCGAGTCGGCGCTGGCCGACCGGGCGGTGGTCAAGGCGACGGTGATGCGCTCGACCCTGCATCTGGTCGCCTCGCGCGACTGGCCGGTGCTCGACGCCGTCTCCGCGGAGCAGCGGCTCGCGGCCTGGCGCGCCAGCGCCCGCCGTGCGGGCATCGACCTGACCGAGCTCAACGACGCCGTGCGCGAGTACTGCGCGCGGCCGCGCACGGTCGACGAGGTCGAGGCGTTCGCGGCGGCGCGGCACCCGGGCGTCGACGCCGCCGCCGCGATCCCGGGCGGGGTCACCCGCGCGTGGTGGCGGCTCGCCTCGGCGGGCGGCGGTCTCGTGCACGTCCCGCCGAGCGGCATGTTCGGCTCGCACGCCCCGCCGCGGTACGTCGACGGGCGGGTCTGGCTCGCCGGGGTCCTCCCGACGCCCGCGGACGAGGTCGGGCCGGACGGGAGCGAGCCGGACGGGAGCGAGCCGGACGAGGCCCGGGCGCGGGCCGTCGGGCAGTACCTCCGGGCGTTCGGCCCGGCGTCGGCGGCCGACGTCGCCCGCGGCCTCGGCATCCGCGGGACGACGCCGCTGCGGCGGGCGCTGGCGCGCCTCGACCTGCGCGTGCTCGAGGGCCCGGACGGCCGCGAGCTGCTCGACGTCGCCGACGGCGTGACGGTCGACGGCGACGCGCCCGCGCCCGCGCGCCTGCTGCCGCGCTGGGACCACCTGCTCGTGGCGTACCAGGACCGCGACCGGTTGCTCGACGCCGCGGCGGGCGCGGGCGTGTACCGCCGCAACGGCGACGTGCTCCCGACGTACTGGGTCGACGGGCGCGTCGCCGGCACGTGGTCCCTCGACGTGGACCGCGCCCGGGCGACGCTGCGGCTCGGCCCGCTCGGCGCACAGCCCGCCGGGGACCGGCGCGACGAGCTCGAGGCCGAGGCGGCGGAGCTGCTCGCCTACGTCGCGGCCGACGCGGCCGAGCGGGTCGTCACCTGGGCACCGGGGGCACCGGGGGCACCGGGGGGACCCGGGGCACCGGGCGCACGAGCGTCCGGCTGAGCACGCTCGAGAGCATCGACCAGACCGCGAGCCCCAGGACGAGCCACACGACCGCCGTCACGACCCCGGCGACCGGGTCGGCGCTGCCCGTGAACGGCGAGACGGCCAGGATGACCGTCAGGAGGCCCACCAGCCAGCCGAAGAACATGCTGGGGCGCGGCGCGGCCAGGACGAGGACCTGCAGCACCACCGCCGCGAGGAGCGCGTACAGCGCGCCCGCGACGGTCCAGGAGGCGGTCGTGCTGTCCCCGAACAGGCCCGGCGAGTGCAGCTCGAGCCCGAACACCTGCTCGAGGATCACCGCGGCCGCGAGGCCGATCAGCGCGCACACGAGCACCGTCGCCGCGGCTCCCGCCCAGAACCGCCCGGTGTCCAGGCGCAGGTTCTCCCCGGGCGCCGGGACGGGGGCGTCCCACGTGTCCGCCGGCTCGCCCGTCGGCACCGTCCCGGCCCGCTCGTGCTCGTACGGCAGGACGACGCGCGGATCGTGCGCGGGGTCGTACCTCGGGTCGTGCTGCGGGTCGTACTGCCCGTACGGACGCTGCGGATCGCTCATGACGCCCTCCTGCCGTCGCTGTCGCCCTCAGCCGACCACAGAACGGGCGGGCACGCACCGGAACCCGCAGGTCACGCGGTGCGCACCCCCGGGCGCGTCCCCGTGCGCGCTCCCGCCCGCACCCCTGTGCGCGCCCCCGGACGCAGGCCCTGCAGCTCGAGCACCAGGTCCTTGACCGCGGCGGCCGGCACCTGCCGGTCGTCCGCCTGCACGAGCGCCGCCACCGAAGCCGGGACCTCCGCCTCCGAGCAGAGCACGAGCGGCGTGTCCGCCGACGACGTCGGCAGGCGTCCGTGCGTCCCGCGCACGTACGAGGCGTCGAGCGGCACGGTGCTCATCGCGTACCGCAGGCCCACCTTCTTGCGGACGAGGTTCAGCCCGGCCTTGGCCTTCGCGAGCGGGTCGGCCGGGTCGAAGAACAGCTCGGCCGGGTCGTAGCCGGGCTTGCGGTGGATGTCGACCCCGCGCGCGTACTCGGGTGCGCGGGCGTCGTCGAGCCAGAAGTAGTACGTGAACCACGCGCCCGGCTCCGCGACGACGACGAGGTCGCCCGCCCGCTCGTGGTCGAGCCCGTAGCGGGCCTGGGCCTCGCGGTCGAGCACCTCGTCGACGCCCGGGACCGAGCGCAGGAGGTCGGCGACCCGGGCGACGTCGGAGGGGTCGGTGACGTAGACGTGCGCGACCTGGTGGTCGGAGACGGCGAACGCCCGCGACGTCCACGGGTCGAGCTGCTCGCGCCCGTCCTGCACGTAGACCTCGAGCAGGCCCTCGCGCCGCAGGATGCGGTTCAGGTGCACGGGCCGGTTCGCCTCGGCGATCCCGTACTCGGACACCACGACGACGGTCACGCCGTCGGCCTCGGCCTGGTCGAGCAGGGGCGCCAGGGTGGCGTCCAGCTCGGCCGCGGCGGCGGCCGCCTGCGGCGAGTCGGGGCCGAACCGCTGCAGGTCGTAGTCGAGGTGCGGCAGGTAGGCCATCGTGAGGTCCGACGCGCGCGTGCGCAGCAGGTGCCGCGTGGCGTCCACGATCCACCGCGTCGAGGTGATCGACGCCGTCGGCCCCCAGTAGGTGAACAGGGGGAAGTCGCCGAACCGGCCCGTGAGCTCGTCGTGCAGCGCGGGCGGGCGCACGTACGCGTCCGGGGACTTGCGGCCGTCGGCGTGGTAGATCGGGCGGGGCGTCACCGTGACGTCCGTGCTCATGCCCATCGCGTACCACCAGCACACGTTCGCGGCGGAGTACTCGGGGTCGGCGCGCCGGGCCGCCTCCCAGAGCTTCTCCCCGGCCACGAGCCGGTTGTGCTGACGCCACAGGTAGACGTCCCCGAGCTCGCGGAAGTACCAGCCGTTGCCGACGATCCCGTGCTGCGCGGGCGCCAGGCCCGTGAGCATCGTCGACTGGACGCTGCACGTGACGGCGGGCAGCACGGTGGCGAGCTCGGAGGACCACCCGCCGGCGGCGAGCCGGCTCAGGCGGGGCATGTGCGCGAGCGCTGCGGCCGTCAGGCCGACGACGTCGAGCAGCAGGACGGGCTTCATACGACACTCCTCTCGGTGGTCCTGGCGGCGGGCCCGGGCCGGGCCGCCGTGCCGCCGTCGAGCAGGTGCTCGGCCGCCCAGCGCAGCTCGGCGGCGATGCCGGCGACGAGCTCCCCGGACCCACCGGGCAGGACGTCGGCCGGCAGCACGGACCAGGTGTAGGTCTCGACGTCGAGGTGGGCCGCGTCGCCGTACGGGGCCGCGGCCACGGCGGCCACCGCCTGGCGCAGGACGCCCGTCGTCGACTCGAGCGGCGGTGCCGGCTCGTGGTGCAGCGGCACGTGGAAGTGCACCCGCCACGGCCCGCGCCCGGGCAGGCCGCCCTCGAGCGCGGGGGGCAGGTCGTCGGCGGCGAGCACCGTGCCGTCGGCGGCGAGCTCGCGCGTCTGGTGCAGGTAGCGCTGCTCGGCGAAGCGCCCGACGGCGGTGCGCGCCGCCGGGTCGGAGGGTTCCGCCACGTGCAGCGCGGCCGAGGCCTGGACCTTGACGACGCGCAGGCCCGCGTCGGTGATCCGGCGCACGGCACCGGCCGGGTCGGCGAACGAGACGGCGAGGTGGCACGTGTCGAGGCACACGCCCACGTGCTGCGGGTCGATGCGCTGCTCGCCCGGCCGGTCCGCCGCGGTGCGCGGCGCGAGCCACGCGACGACGTCGTCGACCGTGTCCAGCACGCAGCCGGGCTCCGGCTCCACGGCGACCCGCACGACCTTCCCCGTCCGGGCGGCGAGGTCGCGCAGCTCGGCCGACAGGGTGGCGAACGCGCGCGTCGCCGCGTCGTCGTCGGCGGCCGTCCAGGGGGTGCGCCACGCGAGCGGGAGGGCCGAGATCGAGCCGTCCACGCCGTCGGGCAGCAGGTCGGCGAGGACGCGCGCGCACGCGAGCACGTGCTCGAGCCGCGCCGGCTCCGCCCACGTCGGCGAGTACACCGCGAGCTTGACGACCTCGTCGTGGAACCCGCCGTACGGGAAGGCGTTGAGCGTGTGCACGACCAGCCGGTGCTCGGCGAGCACCGCGCGCAGGCGTTCGCGGTCGGCCGGCGAGCGGTCGAGGCGGTGGGCGAGGCCGGCCGGCAGCCAGAGGCCGACGCCCAGCCGGTCGAGGCCGGACGCCGCGCGCACCGGTCCGGCGTACCGGACGAGCTGGTCCATCACGCCGTCGAGGTCCTCGGCGGGGTGGACGTTGGTGCAGTACGAGAGAAGCACGTGGTCAGCTCCGGTCTCGCGCTCAGACCCGCGCGCCGCGCAGGACGGACGAGCCCTCGAACTCGGCCGGACGGGGCGCCTCGCCGGCGACGAACCCGGGGACGGGGTCGAGCACGAGGTTGCCCGACTGCCCGTAGAACTCGACGGGGTTGCGCCACAGCACCCGGTCGACGTCGTCGTCGGTGAAGCCGGCCTCGAGCATCGCGCGGGCGGTCCTGACCGTCTTGAGCGGGTCCGAGCGGCCCCAGTCGGCCGCCGAGTTCACGATCATCCGCTCGAGGCCGTACTCCTGGAGGAGGGCCACCATGCGGTGCTCGTCCATCTTCGTGTCGGGGTAGATGGAGAAGCCGGCCCACGCCCCGGCGTCGCGCACCAGCGCGACGTTCGTCTCGTTGAGGTGGTCCACCAGCACGCGCCCGGCCGGCAGGCCCGACTCGCGCACGACGTCGAGCGTGCGGCGGGTGCCGGCGAGCTTGTCCCGGTGGGGCGTGTGCACGAGCACGGGCAGCTCGGCCTCGCGCGCCATCTGGAGCTGGGCGGCGAAGACCTCGTCCTCCTCGGGCGTCATCGAGTCGTACCCGACCTCGCCGACGGCCACGACGCCGTCCTTGAGCAGGTAGCGGGGGATCTCGGCGAGCACCTCGCGGCAGCGCGGGTCGTTGGCCTCCTTCGGGTTCAGCGCGATCGTCGCGTGGTGGCGGATCCCGAACTGCGCCGCCCGGAACCGTTCCCAGCCCAGCAGGGAGTCGAAGTAGTCGAGGAACGAGCCCACGCTCGTGCGCGGCTGGCCCAGCCAGAACGCCGGCTCGACGACGGCGCGCACGCCCGCGGCGTACAGGGCCTCGTAGTCGTCGGTGGTCCGGCTCGTCATGTGGATGTGCGGGTCGAGGATGCGCATGCTCACTCCTGGCTGGTTCCGTGCTGCTGGTGGGCCACCGTGCTGGAGGCGGGGACGAGGCGGTCGACGTCGACCGGGACGGGCCGTCCCGCGGCGCGGCGCTCGGCCGCGAAGTCGGCGGCCATGCGCGCGAGCTCGGCGTCCGTGCGCGCCTCGAGGTCGGCCACGGCCTCGAGGCTCACGCCCATGAAGACCAGCTTGAGGACCGCGTGGCGCCACGTGTGCTGGTCGAGGTGCCGGGTGCCGAACGGCCCGACCGCCGCCGCCACGAGCGCCGGGTCGTTCGTGCGCAAGGCGTCCTGCGCGAGCTCGACCCCGGTCTCGGTCAGCGCGCCGGTGTCCTCGACCACGCCGCGGGTCTCGAGCGCGTCGAGCCCGCGCAGGACGCCGCGCCGCTCGGCCGCGTCGCCCTGCCGGTACAGCGCGCCGACGCGGCCGGCGGCCTCGGCCGCGCCGACCGCGTCCACGAGCGCGAGGACCAGCTCGGCGCGCGCCGCGTCGTCCACCGTCCCGTGCACGACGCCGGCGGGATCGGTCTCGGGGCGCAGGGGGTCGCGCCCGACCTTGCGCCCGGCGAGCGCGAACGCGCGGGTCACGGTCTCCGGGTCGCGAGCGACGTCCGCGCGCGCCTCGTCGAGCCAGGTGGATGTCATGGGTGGACCTCCTCGGGTGTCCGGTGGCCGGCGACGTCGGCCCACGCCGTGCGCAGAGCCTCGATGCTCCGGCGGGCGAGGGCGGGGGCGTCGTGGGAGTGGCGGGGGAGCTCGACGGCGGCGACGCCGGCGTAGCCGACGTCGGCGAGCGTGGCGAGCGCGAGGCGCAGGTCCAGGTCGCCCTCGCCGAAGGGCCGGTGCTCGTGGTGCGTGGCGGGCATGTCGTCGAGCTGGACGTTGGCGAGCAGGGGCGCGGCGGCGCGCAGCGCGCCGACGACGCCGCCGGGCTCGACCACGAGGCAGTGCCCCACGTCGACGGTGACGCCGAGCCCTGCCGGGCCGCCGAGCTCCTCGTGCAGGCGCAGCGCGTCCGCGACGGTCTCGACGAGCATGCCGGGCTCGGGCTCGAGCGACAGCCGCACGCCACGGTGCCGGGCGTGCTCCAGCAGGAGGGGCAGCCGGTCGCGCAGGCGTGCCCAGCCCTCGGCCGGGCGGTCGTCCGCGGGCAGGATGCCCGAGAAGAAGGAGACGCACCGCGCGCCGAGGTCGGCCGCCACGTCGACGGCGCGCTCGAGGTAGCGCAGGCGCACCTCGGCCTCGGCGTCGACGAGCGTGGGCCGGTGCTTGGTCCACGGGTCGAGCAGGAAGCGGGTTCCGGTCTCGACGACCACGGCGGCTCCCGCGCCGGAGCGCATGCGGGCCAGGTGCTCGCGCACGGCCGCGACGTCGGCGGGTGCGCCGGGGGAGAAGGGGTCGAGGTGCGGGAAGCCGAGCGTGAGCGCGACCGCGTCGTAGCCGAGCTCGTCCAGGACGTCGAGCGCCGCCGGCAGCGGGTGGTCCCCGAAGCCGTTGGTGCCGTAGCCGAGCGCGAACGGGGGCGGGGTCGCGGCGGTCACGTGATGCTCACCCCCGCGCGCGCCCGGCCGCGGGCGCGCAGCAGGCGCCCGGCGAGCGCGGCGCCGGCGAGGACGGCGGTGGCGACCGGCCGGCCGCCGCGCACGGTCCACGCGGCCTGGAGCGGGACCATGGCGCGGATGCCCGCCCCGGTGGCGGTGCGCGCGGCGCTCGCCGACCTGTCGCGGGCCGCCGCTGCCTGGGCGGGCAGGCACGACGCCGCGTACGCGGCCGCGGCGGCCACGGCACCCGCGCGGGCCGCCGGGGTGCGCGACGCGCCACCGGCGAGCGCGGCCGCGGCCGTCGCCACGGTGACCGCCGACGTGCCGGCCGCGACCGCGCCGGCGACCGCCGTCGTCGTGCCGTGCACCTCGCCGCGCGACAGCGCGGTGACGCCGAGCGTGTGCGCGGCGAGCGTCCCTGCCGCGGGCAGCGCCGGCCGCAGTCCGGTCGGCGCCGCACCGAGCAGCACGTCCAGGCCCCGGCACGCGGCCATGACCACCGGCCCCACCGGGAGGGACTTGGCGGCGAGGTCGTACGTCCACACGCACGCGGCCAGCGGCAGCGCGACCCCGAGAGCGCGCCGGCCGCCGGCCAGGCCCGCGACCGCCACGCCGGCGGCGGTGAGCCCCGCGCCGACGGCGAGCGCCTGCGACGGCGTCACGCGCCCGGACGGGATCGGGCGCTCCGGGCGCTCGACGGCGTCGAGGTCACGGTCCGCGTAGTCGTTGAGGGCCATGCCGCCCAGGTACAGGCACGCGGAGGCGGCCGGGAGCAGGGCGCGCCGTGCGGGCACGCGCGCGCCCGACGGGGCCGACGCCATGCCCGCGAGGGTGTCGCCGAGCACCGTGAGCGCCGCGGGGGCGCGGACCAGCTCGGCGACGTCGCGCGGCGTCACGGGCGGACCCGCGACGCGACCTCGCCGGCGACGCGGGTGGCCCAGGCCTGGAGCTGGTCGGCCTGCGCGGCGGCGTCGTGCACGTCGGAGGCCCACGGGTCCTTGAAGAAGAGGCCGAGCTCGGGGACGGGGCCGGCCACGCCCGCGGCGTGCGCGAGCGCGAGCAGGCGGGCCAGGTCGAGCACGAGCGGTGCGGCGAGCATCGAGTCGTACGCGCTCCAGGTCGTCTGCAGGGTGATGCGCGAGCCGAGGAACCCCTCGACGTGCACGTGGTCCCACGCGACCTTGACGTCGCCGAGGTCGGGCACGTTGTCGATGTGCAGCGGGGTCACGTCCGAGCCGGTGAGGTCGCGCAGGCCGCGGGACTTCGTCGCGAGCTTGCTGCGCACGGCGTCCGGGTCGGCCAGCGTGGCGCCGTCGCCGCCGCCGAGCAGGTTGGTGCCCGCCCACGACAGGACGCGCAGGCCGCGGGCCGCGAACGCCGGTGCGAGCACCGTGCGCAGCCAGGTCTGGCCCGTCTTGCCGTCCTGCCCGGCCACGGGCAGCCCGGCGTCGGTCGCCAGGCGGGTCAGCGCGGGGATCGCCATGCCCACCGACGGGGTGAACGCGGCGTACGGCGCACCCGCGAGCACGGCCGCGTACGCGGTCACGGACGACGCCGGCAGCACCGCCCGGCCCGGGTCGGCGAGCACGGCGCGCAGCGCGTCGACGTCGTCGTGCTCGGGCAGGGGCTCGACGGGCGGCTCGGTCGAGGCCAGGTCGACGACGACGACGCGGGCCAGGCCGTGGCGCTCGCGGAACGCGACCACGTCGGCCGCGAGGCGCTCGGCGGCCTCCTGCTGCGAGCCGTGGTGCTCGCGCGGGTCGTAGCCGGGACGCACCTCGGCGTCGGCGGCCTCGAGCGCCGGGTGGGTCGCCGCGAGGAGCCGCGGGGGGATCATCCCGGCCTCGGCGAGCGCTTCGGCGCGCTTGGCCATCGAGCAGGTGGCGACGTCGTGCCCGCCCACGACGAGGTCCCGGAACGCGGGCAGCGGCACACCCTCGAACGCCGGCCGGGCGGTGACGCACCCGGTCGCCGGCGCGTGGCCCTCGGCGAGCGCGGCGAGCCCGAGCGTCGCCGTCGTGGCCACCGAGCCGCGAGCTCCCACGAGCCACAGGCCCGTCCGCGCACTCGGGTCGTGGGCGCCGGACGTCGCCGGCGCGGGGTCGTCAGCAGCGTGGTGGTGCATCGTCGCTCCCAGGTCGTCGGCGTCCGCAGGACGCCAGGTACTGCGCGGCGGCCTCGGTGCCCTCCGCGGGCGCCACGCTAGCCGCACTTTTGGCGATAGGCAATCAAAAGACGCGCCGCCGATGATGGAACGCCCGGTCGCCCTGCCGCTAAGTCGCTGCCCGGAGCACGCATGCTCTCACACCGGCAGCCGCCCGAGCGCGTCCCGGGCCACGAGGAAGCCGACGATGCCCACGATCCACGCCGTCGTGCTCGCGGCGTTCCGGGTGAACCAGGCGTCGAGCCGGCGCAGCGGCCGCTCGACGGTGCGCGCCGCCGCGACCCGCCCGAGGGTGAGGAGGAGCGCGGGGACGACCATGACCACGGCGTAGGCGACGACGAGCCCGACCGACGCGGGCCGGCCGAGGCCCGACGTCGAGACCAGGCCGATCGCGGCGAGGTAGGGCAGCATCGTCGCGACCTCGGCCAGGCCCATGGTCACCGCCAGGGCGGCCAGCGACAGCACCGACCCGCGCTCGGTGCCGAGCGCCCGCTCGCGCCACCGCCGTACGCGCCCGGAGGCCTCGCCCGCGGCCGCCCGCTCGCGGGCCTTCTTCGAGTCGAGCGTGAAGCTGAACGTGAAGAGGCCGGCCCCCACCACGAGCTGGACGACGGCGAACGCCCGGGTCTCGAGCGCGCCGCCGAACCGGGTGAGGAACGCGTCGGCGCCGAGCAGGATCGTCACGCCGACGAGCGCGTAGAACGCCGCGATGGCGCCCAGGTACAGCAGCATGCGGCCGGCGCGGACACGGCCGGGCGCGAGCAGCAGCCACACCGGCACGAGCAGCGTGCCGAGGCTCGTCGAGTCCACGAGCGCGAGGACGGCGAGCGCCGCGAGCAGGGCGGTGCCGGTCAGGGTGCCGCCCTGGGCGATCCCGTCGAGAAGGTCCATGCCCGCATGCTCGCGCGCGGCCGCGGCCGCGCGCGTCCCTCGAACCGGTGATCGCGGGGCGTGCGCATCCGTCGTTCGACGGACGCCGCGCGGATCGGGGTCGTGCTGAGATGGGGTCGTGAGCAGGGCGGTCGACGAGGTGCGGCGGGTCGTCGCGGCGTTCCGGGCCGACGACGCGCGTGCCGACGCGCTGGTCGCCCTGGCGACGTACACGCTGTGCCTGGGGCTCGTGGCGCTCGGCGTGGTGGGTGAGCACCCGCTCCTCCCGGTCGAGCACGTGCCGGCGTGGTGGCACGCGGTCCCGCTCGGCGTCGGGTGCGCGGCGATGGTCGTCAAGCGGCGTCGTCCGCTGACCGCGCTCGGCGTCGGGACCGTCGCGGCGCTGGCCGACGTCGCGCTCGGCGGGGGCGCGGCGCCCGTCGTCGTCCTGTGGGACCTGCTCTTCGCGGTGCAGCGGCACGCCCGGCCGGCGGCACGCCGGTGGGTGACCCGGGCGGTCGCGGTCGTCGTCGTGGCGAGCGCCGTCGCGACGCTCGCGGCGAGGGGCGGCGCCCAGGCCGCCGTGCTCAACGCGCTGTACGCCGTCGCGGTGCTCGTCACGCCGCTGTGGTGGGGGGCGAACGTCCGTCAGGGGCGCGAGCTCGCCGCCGCGGCGGAGGAGCGCGCGCGGCTCGAGCGCGAGCGGGCGCGCGACCTCGTGCGGCTCGCGGAGGTCGAGCGCCAGGAGGCCGTCCAGGCCGAGCGCACGACCATGGCCCGCGATCTGCACGACGTCGTCGCGTCGCACCTGTCCGCGATCGCGATCACCTCGGGTGCGGTGCTGTCCGCGCCGCCGGACCCGCGCCGCGACCGGGACGCGCTCACCCGCGTGCGGGAGGCGAGCCTCGCCTCGCTGTCCGAGATGCGCTCCATGATCCGGGTGCTGCGGGCCGACGGGGAGCTGGGCGTCGAGCTGGCCGCCACGCCGCGGCTGGGCTCCCTCGGCGCCCTCGTCGCGTGGGCCCGCGGCGCGGGGCTGCGCGTCACGGTCGAGGACGACGGCGTGCTCGCGGCGGCACGGGCCGGCGAGCTGCCCGCGGCCGTCGACCAGGCGGCGCACCGGATCGCGCGCGAGGCCCTGACGAACGCGCTCAAGCACGGGGGGACCGGGGTGGAGCTGCGGTTCGGGACGGACGCGGGTTCCGACGGCCCCGAGCTCGTGGTGGAGGTGCTGGACGACGGGCGCGGCGCGGACCCGGGGAGGCCCGCACCCGTCGACGGGCCTGCCGACGGGCACGGCACCGGTACCGGGCTCGTGTCGATGCGCGAGCGCGCCGAGTCGCTCGGCGGCACCTTCGCGGCCGGCCCGGCGGGCGGAGGCTGGCGCGTCCGCGCCGGGCTGCCGCTGCCCGTGGCGACCCGGGCGGGCGCATGATCCGGGTCCTGCTCGCCGACGACCACGGCGCGATCCGCGCGGGCCTGCGCCTGCTGCTGGAGACCACCGACGACGTCCAGGTCGTCGGCGAGGCGGCCGACGGCGGCGCGGCCGTCACGAACGCGCGCGCCCTGCGTCCCGACGTCGTGCTCATGGACGTACGCATGCCGGGCGTCGACGGGGTCGCCGCGACGCGGACGATCGTCGAGGAGAGGCTCGCCGAGGTGCTGGTCCTGACGACCTTCGACCTCGACGAGTACGTCTTCGGCGCGCTGCGTGCCGGAGCGGCCGGCTTCCTGCTCAAGTCGGCAGAGCCGGCCGCGCTGGTCGACGCGGTGCGGCGCGTCGCCGCGGGGGACGGCGTCGTGGCGCCGGAGGTCACACGCCGCGTGATCGCCGCGTTCGCGGCCGGGGTCCCGGCGCCGGCCGCGCCGGTCGGGCCGGTCGCGGCACCGGCCGGGGCGCCGCCGTCGGGCAGCCTGCCCGACGGGCTCACGCCGCGCGAGCTCGACGTGCTGGCGGCACTGGGCCGCGGCCTGTCCAACCAGGCGATCGCCGACGAGCTCGTCATCACCGAGGCGACGGCCAAGACGCACGTGTCGCGCGTGCTCGCCAAGCTCGGCGTCACCTCCCGGGTGCAGGCGGCCATCGCCGCGCGCGAGGCGGGCGTCGTCTGACCCTGCCCGGCGCGAGGGCGCTCGACGGGACGGGGCGGCGTGTCCGGGGCGCGGACGGTGCGTGACGCTCGTCGGGGGGTGTGGCAGCATGTGGCGCATGACACGCCGCGCACACCCGCGCCAGGACCTGATCATTCCCTAGCGCGTCCGGCCCGACCGCCCACCGGACGCGCAGACCTTCCGTACCCGGGAGGTCTTTTTTCATGACCGCACCAGCTCGAGGAGTCACGATGACCTCGGCACCGTTC
>JAPSLD010000042.1 GCA_031181105.1 Isoptericola sp.
GGCACGTCGTCGTTGAAGAGCACCTCCCACGTGCCGATGCGCAGCAGCGCCCGGTCGACGGCGGGCATGCGCTCCAGGCTCCACCCGTGCGAGTAGGTCTCGAGCAGCTCGTCGATGCGCTCGCGGTGCGCGACGACGCCCTCGACCACCTCGACCGTGTACTGCGGCACGGCCGCCTCGGTGTGCGGCTCGGCCACGCGCTCGGCCAGGAGCGCGACGGGCTCCACCTGGCGCTGCTCGGCCTCGAAGAGGATGTCGACGGCGCGCTTGCGTGCCTTGGTGCGGGCCGCCACGTCAGTCGTTCACGCGGCCGAGGTAGTCACCCGTGCGGGTGTCGACCTTGACCTTGGTGCCCTGCTCCAGGAAGAGCGGGACCTGGATCTCCGCGCCGGTCTCGAGCGTCGCGGGCTTGGTGCCGCCGGTGGAGCGGTCGCCCTGCAGGCCCGGCTCGGTGTACGTGATCTCCAGGACCACGGAGGCCGGCAGCTCGACGTAGAGCGGGTTGCCGTCGTTCGAGGCCACCATGACGCTCTGCCCCTCGAGCAGGTAGCTCGCCGCGTCGCCGACGACCTCGGCGGGGATGGTGATCTGGTCGTACGTGTCGTTGTCCATGAACACGTAGTCGGCGCCGTCCATGTACAGGTACTGGAAGTCGCGGCGGTCCACGTTCGCGGTCTCGACCTTGACGCCCGCGTTGAAGGTCTTGTCGACGACCTTGCCCGACAGGACGTTCTTCATCTTGGTCCGGACGAACGCGCCACCCTTGCCCGGCTTGACGTGCTGGAACTCGAGGATCGTCCAGAGCTGCCCGTCGATGCGGAGCACGGTGCCGTTCTTGATGTCGTTGGAGGTTGCCACGGTGTCAGTTCGTCCTCGAGTCGGGGTGAAGGGTGTCAGCGCTCTGACCGGGAGAGTCGGCGGCCCGCAGAAGGCCCGGACCAGTCTACAGCGCCGCGGTGCGGCGCCGGCGCGACCGTCCGCGCAGCGTCACATCAGGGCGTCGAGCGGCACGCTGCCCGTGAGCAGCACCAGGATCAGCACCCGCCCGAGCACGCCCAGCAGCCCCGCCCAGACCAGCGACGCGAGGGTCCCGACGACGAAGCGCTCGCTCGCGACGGGGTGCTCCTTGAGCTCGGGGTAGCGGCCGAGGCCCTTGACGGCCACGACGATCGCCACCCCCTCCGGCTGCCCGGCGAGCACCGAGCCCGTGACCGCGAGACGCTCGAGGATCCCGATCCACTGCCCGCCGCGCAGCACCGCCATGGCCTCCGCCTCGATGCGCGGCTCCTTCTCGGTGTGGCGCAGCACCCACGGCACGAGCCACGCCCCGGCGCCGACGCTCAGCGCGAGCACCCCGACCCAGATCCCGGCGACGGCCGCCACCGCGGCTGCGCTCATCGAGCCTCCCCCTCGTCCCGGCCGTCGTCGTCCTCCACCTGGCCCGCGGCCGCCAGCAGGCGCGCCGCGAGCGGACGCACGGCCTCCTCCTCCGCCCAGAGCGCGGCGCGCAGGCGCTGGCTCACCGCCTGCTCGCTCACGCCCAGCGCACGGGCCGTGGCCCGCTGCGGCGCACTCCCCGCCGCGTGCCCCGCGAGCGTATCGATGGCCTCCCACCCGGCGTCGGTGCGACGCGCGGCGACCGCGCCGAGGAGCCGCAGGACCGCCTCGGCGTCCGCGGCGATCGTCGCGCCGGGCTCGTCGTCGGGGCCCACGACGGCGACCGGGACGACGCTGCCGCGTCCCTTCGCGCGCTCGACGGCCTCGCGCGCCCGGACGAACGCGGGGCCGGACGCGGCGCGCGAGACCTCCGGCAGCGGCTCGTCCACGGGTCCGGCGCCCACGCCGACGGACCAGCCGCCGTCGCGCAGCAGGGCGAGGACGACGTCGACGGCGAGCCGCGACCCGTCGTCGTCGGACGACAGCACGGCCTGGACCTCGTCACCCACCGTCCGCTCGAACGGCAGCACGAGCCCGCGCACCCGCTCCCCGGCCCGGCCCACGAGCGTCTCGAGGCGCTCGAGCACGACCGGCACGAGGTCTCCCCGGCGGGTGCTGTCGCGCTGGTCGACGGTCAGGACGAGCATCACCCAAGCCTACAGCCTTGATAACTGGGAATCAACGCTGCAGCCTTGAGGACGGTCGTTCTAGCCTGCGAGCTTGTGCGCCACGGCCACGAGCGCGAGCCGGTAGGAGTCGAAGCCGAAGCCGGCGACCGTGCCGGTGGCGATGCCTGCGACGACGGAGAGGTGGCGGAACGACTCGCGTGCGGCCGGGTTCGACAGGTGGACCTCGACCAGGAGGAGACCCGACGAGGTCACCTGGGCCGCCGCGTCGCGCAGCGCGTAGCTGTAGTGCGTGAAGGCCGCCGGGTTGAGCACCACGTGCGCGCGGGCGTCGACCGCCTCGTGCAACCAGCCGACGAGCTCCGACTCGTCGTCCGTCTGCCGCACGGCCACGTCGAGCGACAGCTCGCTCCCCCACGCCGCGGCCTCGCGCTCGAGGTCGGACAGGGACGCGTGACCGTAGACCTCGGGCTCGCGCACGCCGAGGCGGCCGAGGTTGGGACCGTTGAGGACCAGCACCTGAGTCATGCCCCGAGCCTAGGGCCGGCGTCCGTCCCGGCGTGGCCCGCGCCCACCCCTTGACCTCGAGTGCGCTCGATGTTTCAGGATGCCGGGCATGGCCCCCGTCACAAAACAGGTGGCTGCGCCGTCCCTCTCGCAGGACCCTGGCGATGAGGACGGCGTTACCACACGGTCTCATCCAGACAGCAGCACACGACGGGTCAGCCGCCCGACGAGCACCACCGCATGACCTCGACCCCACCCCTGGAGGTACGCATGTCCACGTCCACCCTCACGCCGGCCTCGGTGCGCACCGCTCTCGAGGGCGGCCCGGCCGGCTCGACGACGATCCTCACGCCCGACGACGACGGCTACGAGGCGGCCCGCGCCGTCGAGCCCGGCGGCGTGCCGTGGCGGCCCGCCGCGATCGTCCGGCCGACCGACACCGCAGGTGTCGCCCGCGCCGTCCGGTTCGCGCGCGACGCCGGCGCCGAGGTGTCCGTCCGTTCCGGCGGGCACTCTGCGCTGGGCATCGGGCGCGAGGACGGCGCGCTGACCATCGACCTGCGCGGCCTGGACGGCGTCGAGATCGACACCGCCGGTCGCACCGCCTGGGCCGGGAGCGGGCTCACGGCCGGGGCCTACTCGACGTCGGTGGGCCGGCACGGCCTGGTGACGCCGTTCGGCGACACGGCCAGCGTCGGGATCGGGGGCATCACGCTCGCCGGCGGCATCGGCCTGCTGGCCCGCTCGCGCGGCCTGACGATCGACAGCCTCCTCGGCGCGGAGGTCGTCACGGCCCACGGGGAGGTGCTCCAGGTCGACGCCGACCACGACGCGGAGCTGTTCTGGGGCCTGCGCGGGGGCGGCGGGAACCTCGGCGTGGTGACGCGTTTCCGGTACGCCCTGCACGACCTGCCGACGGTCGTCGGCGGCATGCTGCTCGTGCCCGCCACGCCGGAGTCGGTCGCGGGCCTGGTCGCGGCCGCCGAGGACGCGCCCCGCGAGCTCACGGTGATCCTGACGACCATGAGCGCACCGCCGATGCCCTTCGTGCCCGAGGAGTGGCACGGACGGCTCGTCGTGATGGCGAACGTGTGCTGGTCCGGCGACCCGGACGCCGCCGAAGCGGGCCTGGCGCCCCTGCGTGCCGTCGCCGCGGCCGCCGGCGGGACGATCCTCGACGCGGTCCGCCCCGCGCCCTACGCCGACCTGCTCGAGCCCGCCCCCGGAGGCGGCATCGTGGCCACGGCGGGGGCCTTCTTCGCCGAGGGGTTCGACGAGCAGGCCGCCGCGCACGCGCTCACGGAGCTCGAGACCTCGCCGGCCATGATGCGGGCCGTGCAGCTGCGCGTCCTGGGCGGCGCCGTCGCGGACGTCCCGGCGGACGCCACGGCGTTCGCCCACCGCGACGCCCCGCTGCTGGGGTACGTCATGGCGGCCGGACCGTCGCCCGAGGCGGTCGCGGGCTACCGGCCCTGGGTCGGCGCGCTGGCCGACCGCCTGCGCCAGCGCGACGGCACGTACACCGGGTTCGTGGGCGACGGCGACCCCCGGCTCGCGCGGGCCGCCTACCCGGGCGCCACGTGGGACCGGCTCGCCGCGCTCAAGCGCACCTACGACCCGGGCAACCTCTTCCGCGCCAACCTCAACGTGCCGCCGGCCTGACCGCGGCCCGGACGTGGACGGGGACGGCGCGAGGCACGGCGGCGAATGGCGTCGCGCCTCGTGCCGTCACGTCCGGCGGGCCTGCCCCGTCGTGAGGGCACGGGCGCGCCGCGCGCCCGTGCTGACGCACTGCCCGCACGAGAGGATCACCGCATGAGCCGACCCGCTGCCCGGACCCGCACGGCGCGTCCGCGACCGGAGGAGCTGCGCCGCGTCGCGTTCTCCGCGGCCTACCGCATGCTCGGCAGCGTCACCGAGGCGGAGGACGTCGCGCAGGAGGCCGTGCTGCGCGTCGCGCCGCACGGCCAGGTCGCCGACGACGTCGTCAACCCCGAGGCGTTCACCACGACCGTCGCCACGCGTCTCGCGCTCGACCTGCTGCGCTCCGCGCGCGTGCGCCGCGAGCAGTACGTCGGCGAGTGGCTCCCCGAGCCGCTCGTGGGCGACGCCGTCGCCACCGGGGCCGCGCCTCCGGACGCGGCCGCGCACGCCGAGCTCGCGGACGACCTGTCCACGGCGTTCCTCGTCCTGCTCGAGACCCTCACCCCGTCGGAGCGTGCCGCGTTCCTCCTGCACGACGTCCTCGGGTACCCGCACCGCCAGGCGGCCCGGGTCATCGGCACCACGGAGCTCGCGGCCCGCCAGCTGGCCTCGCGCGCACGGCGCCGGGTGGCCTCACGGCGCGGCGCCGTGGTGGCCGGGGCCGGCGCCTCGCCGGCCGGCCGGCCGGACCCCCGCGCGGCCGAGCTCGTCGACCGGTTCATCGCGGCGGTCGAGCAGGGGCAGCTCGAGGCGCTCCTCGAGCTGCTCGCCGAGGACGTCGAGCTGGTCGGCGACGGCGGTGGCAACGTGCCCCCGGGCGTGAGCGTCTCCAGGCCCGTGTCCGGGCGGGAGCCCGTGGCACGGCTCGTGGTCGGGTTCGCGCGTCGCGGGGCGCCCGCGTCCCTGCGGCCGGCCCTCGTCAACGGCCGTCCCGGCATGGTGGCCTACGCGCACGACTCGGTCGGCGGCGGGCTCCTCGCCGCCTACTCCGTGGATGTCGCCGACGGCCGGATCACGCACCTGCGCGGCGTCGTCAACCCGGAGAAGCTGCGGCACCTCGCCCCGCTCGCGGACCTCGACGCGGTCGCGCGCGTGGTCAGGGGCGCGACGCACCGGCGACGGTCCGAGCGGGCCTGACCGCGAGCATCAGGAGGAGCCCCGCGAGCAGGACCGCGACGATGCCGAGCACGCCCCAGATGGTGGCGCCCGTGAGCGTGATCATCAGCGTCCAGGCCGCGGGCGCCAGGAACGACGCCGCCCGGCCGGTCGTGGCGTAGAGGCCGAAGATCTCCGCCTCGCGGCCCGCCGGGGTCACGCGGGCGAGGAACGACCGGGACGCCGCCTGGGCGGGGCCGACGCACGCGCTCAGCAGGAGTCCGAACACCCAGAAGACCGTCGCGCCGCCGTCGCGCAGGACCACCACGGCGGCACCGCACAGGACGAGCGTCGTCAGCGCGGCCAGGATCACGGCGCGCGGGCCGGACCGGTCGTCGAGGCGCCCGACGACGATCGTGCTCACGCCCGCGACCAGGTTGGCGGCGATGCCGAACACGACGACCTCCTCGGACGAGAAGCGGAAGGAGACCGACGCGACCACCGCGCCGAACGTGAACACGCCGGCCAGGCCGTCCCGGAACACCGCGCTCGCGAGCAGGAACCAGAACGTGACGCGCGCGTGGCGGTACAGGTCCACCACGTCGCGGGCGAGCACGCGGTAGCTCGCGAAGAACCCGACCCGTGGCCGGTCGGCAGCCGGCGGGGCCTCGGGCACGTACCGGAACAGCGGCCACGCGAACAGCAGGGTCCAGACGGCGCAGCCGACGGCGATGAGGCGGAACGGCAGCCCGTCGTTCGTCGGCAGGCCCCACCAGCCGGCTCCGTCCGCCACGACCACGAGCACCAGGGCGAAGATGCCGCCCACGTACCCCAGCCCCCACCCGAGGCCCGAGACCCGCCCCACGGTGGACGGCGTCGAGACCTGCACCAGCATGGCGTTGTAGTTCACCCCGGCGATCTCGCTCGCCACGCTGCCGAGGCCGATGAGCACCGCGCCGAGGACGAAGTAGGCCGGGTCGGCCCGCACCGCGAAGAGGGCGAGCATGCACACGACCATCCCGACGGTGCCGCCGGCGAGCCAGGCCTTGCGCCGGCCGGAGACGTCCGCGCGCTGGCCCAGCACCGGCGCCAGCACGGCGACGAGCACGCCGGCGACCGTGACCCACCCGCCGAGCCCGCTGGTGAGGCCCGCGAGCGCCCGGTCGTACGCCGGGTCGTCCTGGCCGAGGGCCACGACCGCAGGGTCGAGGAACGCGTCGCTCGTCAGGTAGAGCGCGGTGAAGACGAAGGTGACGATCACCGTGTTGAACGGCTGGGTCGCCCAGTCCCACAGGGCCCACGAGGCGGTCTGCCGCCGGGGCACGGGGCCCCGCCGGAGCTCGAGCCCCGTCGCCGGCACGTCGGTCAGGCGGCTCGGGGGCTGCTGGCCGGAGGCCGCCGTCGGCCCCGGCGTCGCGGGCGTGTCGCTCATGGCGGCGAGTCTGCCGTACCGAGGTGAACGCGAGGAAGCCGGGGGCCTCGGTGGTCCGGCACGCGCGGCGCCGGGCGGCGGCATACGATCCACACGTGTCCCACCAGCCCGACGCCGCCGACGCCGTCGCACCAGCCACGTCCGCCCCCGACCTCGAGTGGGTCCCCGACGCGCTGCTGGGCCCCGCCTTCGAGACCGCGGCGCTCGGCGACGCGACGCTCGTGCGGACGGTCGACAGGCCGGCGCGGCCGCGCGCCGCGGTGCTGCACGTGCACGGGTACAACGACTACTTCTTCCAGGACCACCTCGCAGACGCCGTGGTCGAGGCCGGGCACGTCTTCTACGCGCTCGACCTGCGCCGTGCGGGCAGGTCGCTGCGCCCGGGCGACGTCCCCCACTTCACGACCGACCTGCGCGAGCTCGGCGAGGACCTCGACGCCGCGGCCGCCGTCCTGCGTGCCGTCGAGCCGGACCTCCCCCTGGTCGTGCACGCCCACTCGACGGGCGGCCTCACGAGCTCGATGTGGGCCCACGCACGCCGGGACGACCCCGGGCTCGGCCCGGACCTGCTCGTCCTGAACTCGCCCTTCCTGAACCTGCACGCGGCGGGGCTCGTGCGCGTCGTCAACGCCGGGGTGGTCGAGGTGCTCGGTCGGACCCGTCCCATGGCCGTGCTCAGCACCTCCCCCTCGATGTACGCGACGTACCAGCTGCGGGCCAACGGCGGGCGGTGGGACTTCGACACCTCGCTCAAGCGTCCCGAGGGCGTGCCTGCCCGGGCGGGCTGGCTGCGGGCGGTCGTGCGCGCCCAGGTGCGTCTCGCCCGGGGCCTCGAGGTGCCGTGCCCCGTGCTGGTCGCGACGTCGGCGTCGTCCGGGCCCGACAGCCCCGACAACCCGCGGCTCGACGAGCAGGACACCATCCTGGACGTCGAGCTCATCGACGCCCGGGCGCACAGGCTCGGCGAGCACGTCGACCGCCTCGTCGTCGAGGGTGGCGTGCACGACCTCGTGCTCTCCGCCGACGGACCGCGCCGGGCGTACCTCGACGGGGTGCTCGACTGGGTCGCGGCGAACCTGCCCGCGGCCCCCGTCCCGTGACACCCTCCGCGCCGCCGCACCCGTACTTCGACCCGCCGCGGCCCGCGGGGGCCCGCCGGGGGGTCGCCGCGCTCGCCCACCGCGGCTTCGCGCGCCCCGGCGGCGTCGACGACGGGCTCGAGAACTCCATGGCGGCGTTCGAGGCCGCGGTCGAGCTCGGCTTCCGGTACGTCGAGACGGACGCGCACGGCACCCGCGACGGCGTGGCGGTCGCCCTCCACGACGGCTCGCTCGACCGCACCACCGACGCCTCGGGCGCGGTCGCGGACCTGCCGTGGGCCGTCGTGCGTCGCGCCCGCATCGGCGGCGTCGAGCCGGTGCCCCGGCTCGAGGACCTGCTCGGGGCGTGGCCCGGGCTGCGGGTCAACGTCGACGTCAAGGCGAGGTCGGGCGTCGTGCCGGTCGCCGACGCGATCGAGCGCACGCGCGCGCACGACCGGGTCTGCGTCACGTCGTTCTCGACCGCACGGCGGCGGGCGACGCTCGCCCGGCTCTCGAGGCCCGTCGCGACCTCGGCCGGCACCGGTGAGGTGGTCGGCTTCCTGGTCGGCGCCCGCACCGGCGCCGGCCGCCTCACGCGGCGCGCGCTGCACCACGTGCACGCGCTCCAGGTCCCGGTGCGCCAGGGTCCGCTGACGGTGGTCGACGAGCGCACGCTCGCCGCGGCGCACGCCGCCGGCCGCCACGTGCACGTGTGGACGGTCAACGACGCCGCCGAGATGCGCCGGCTGGTCGACCTCGGCGTCGACGGGATCGTGACCGACCGCGCCGACCTGCTGCGCGACGTGCTGGCCGAGCGAGGGCTCTGGGCCGGCTGAGTCAGGAGCCGAGCTGGACCTGCACGCCGGGGCGGCCCGACGGCGGCTCCGTGGAGATCTCCGCGTAGGCGGCGGCGAGCAGCGTCGGGTCCGGGCCCTCCAGCCGCACCGGCCTGGCGACGTCGTCGAGCACGACGAACCGGAGCAGGTCGCCGCGCGACTTCTTGTCGCGGCGCATGGCGGCGACCAGCTGGTCCCAGCGGTCGCCGCGGTACGTCGTCGGCAGACCCAGCGCGGTGAGGATCGCGCGGTGCCGGTCGACCACCGCGTCGTCGAGCTTGCCGGCGAGCCGGGCCAGCTCGGCCGCGAAGACCATGCCGACCGCGACGGCCGCGCCGTGGCGCCACTGGTAGCGCTCGGTGAGCTCGATGGCGTGCCCGAGCGTGTGGCCGTAGTTGAGGATCTCGCGCAGGCCCTGCTCGGTGAGGTCCTCCCCCACCACGCGCGCCTTGACCCGCACGGACCGCTCGACCAGCTCGGCCAGCACGTCCCACGTCTCGGGTGCGGCGTCCGCGCCCTTCCACCCGCGCAGCGCGTCCCCGTGCGTCTCGACCAGCTCGAGGATGCGCTCGTCGGCGATGAAGCCGGTCTTGACGACCTCGGCCAGGCCCGCGACGAGGTCCCAGCGGTCGAGCGACTCCAGGGCGGCCAGGTCGCACAGCACGCCGGCCGGCGGGTGGAAGGCGCCGACCAGGTTCTTGCCCTCGGCGGTGTTGATGCCCGTCTTGCCCCCGACGGCCGCGTCCACCATCGCGAGCAGGGTGGTCGGCACGTGCACGACCTTGATGCCGCGCAGCCAGGTCGCCGCGACGAACCCGGCGAGGTCCGTCGTCGCGCCTCCGCCCACCGAGACGATCGCGTCGGAGCGCGTGAAGTCGGCCTGGCCCAGCACCTGCCAGCAGAACGCCGCCACCTGCGCCGTCTTCTGCTCCTCGGCGTCGGGCAGCTCGACGGCGAACGCCTCGTAGCCCTGGGCCTTGAGGTCCTCGCGGACCGCCTCGCCCGTGGACTCCAGCGACGCCGGGTGCATGACGAGCACCCGCCGCACGCCCTGGCCGAGCAGGCCCGGCAGCTCGCCGAGCAGGTGCCGGCCGATGACGACGTCGTACGGTGCCGCACCCTGGACCGTCACGCGGACCGACATGCCTGGACCTCCTGGTAGACCTGGGCCGCGACGTCCTTCGCGCTGCGGCCGTCGGAGACGACGCGCACGCTCGCGAGCCGCTCGTACGTGGGCCGCCGCCGCTCCATCAGCTCCGCCCAGCGGGCCCGCGGGTTGCCGACGAGCAGCGGCCGGGACTGGTTGAGCCCGACGCGCGGCGCCGCGTGCGCGAGCGAGACGTCGAGGAAGACCACGACGCCGCCCGCCGCCGTGTACCCCTCGAGCGCGCCCTGCGTGAGCGGGTCCATGACCGCACCGCCGCCGAGCGCCAGGACGCCGTCGTGCTCGGCGAGGGCCGTGGTGACGGCCTCGCGCTCGAGCTCGCGGAACCGCGGCTCGCCGTCCTCCACGAAGATGTCCGCGACGGCCTTGCCCGCCGTCTGCTCGACGTCGGCGTCCGTGTCCCGGAACGCGACGTCGAACCGCTGCGCGAGCAGCCGGCCGACCGTCGTCTTGCCGCTCCCGGGAGGGCCCACGAGCACGGCCACCGGCACCGACGCCGTCATCGCAGCAGCTCGGGGACCGACGCGAGGTACGCGTCGGCGTTGCGCCGGACCTCGGCGACGGAGTCGCCCCCGAACTTCTCGACCGCGGCCTGGGCGAGCTCGAGCGCGACCATGGCCTCGGCCACGACGGCGGCCGGCGGCACCGCGCACACGTCCGAGCGCTGGTGGTGGGCGGTGACCGCGTCACCGGTCGCGACGTCGACCGTCGCGAGCGCGCGCGGCACCGTCGAGATGGGCTTCATCGCCGCCCGCACGCGCACGACCTCGCCGTTGCTCATGCCGCCCTCGATGCCGCCGGCGCGGTTGGACAGCCGGCGGATGCGTCCGTCGGGCCCGCGCTCGATCTCGTCGTGCGCGGCCGAGCCCCGGCGCCGGGCCGTGCGGAAGCCGTCGCCGACCTCGACGCCCTTGATCGCCTGGATCCCCATGAGCGCCGCGGCGAGGCGCGCGTCGAGCCGCCGGTCCCCGTGGACGTAGGAGCCCAGGCCGGACGGGACGCCGTAGGCGAGGACCTCGACGACGCCACCGAGCGTGTCGCCGTCCTTGCGGCACCGGTCGATCTCCTCGACCATCGCGGCGCTCGCCGCACCGTCGAGGCAGCGCACCGGGTCGGCGTCAAGGTGGGCGACGTCGTCGGGCGTCGGCAGGTCGGCGCCCTCCGGCACCTCGACCGGGCCGATCGCGACGACGTGCGAGACGAGCCGCACGCCGAGCGCCTGCTCCAGGAAGCGGGACGCGGCGACGCCGAGCGCCACCCGGGTGGCGGTCTCGCGCGCGGAGGCCCGCTCGAGCACCGGGCGTGCGTCGTCGAACCCGTACTTGCGCATGCCCACGAGGTCGGCGTGCCCGGGGCGGGGACGGGTCAGGGGCCGGTTGCGGGCGATCTCGCGCTCGTCGCCCGTCCCCGCGTCGACGAGCAGCGCCTCGGGCGGCACCGGGTCCGCGGACATGACCTCGGTCCACCTCGGCCACTCGCTGTTGCCGATCTCGATCGCGAGCGGCCCGCCCTGCGTGCGCCCGTGGCGGAGGCCGCCGAGCACGCGGACCTCGTCCTGCTCGAACTTCATGCGCGCGCCGCGGCCGTACCCGAGGCGACGGCGGGCGAGCGCGGCCTGGATGTCGGCCGTCGTGAGCTCGACCCCTGCGGGCAGACCCTCCATGACACCGACCAAGGCCGGACCGTGCGACTCCCCGGACGTCAACCAGCGCAGCATGGGTGCGATTGTTCCACGTACGCGGCGTGCCCCGGACCGCGGGTCGTGATGCGGACGCCGGCGGCCGACGGCCGTCACGGGCGGCTCAGCGCGTGGCGGGGTCGACCTCGAGCGCACCCTCCAGGGCGGCGTCCATCGCGGCGAGGGGGGCCGGCCGGCCGGTCATGAGGCGCACCTGCTCCACCGCCTGGTGCAGCAGCATGCGCTCGCCGCCGACGACGGTGCCGCCCGCGGCGGCCCACGCCTGCGAGAGCGCGGTGGGCCGCGGGTCGTACACGACGTCGAGGAGCACACCCGACGGCGCCGGCCCGTGCGACGCGAAAGCGTGCGCGACCGGGTCGGCGGCGTGGGCCGGCATCGTCGAGACGACGACGTCGGCGCGGCTCAGCGCGCCGACGGCCGCGACCGCCTCGAGCACCTCGTAGCGCGGTGTGACGCCCATGCGGGCCGCGGCCTCCTGCAGCCCGCCGGTGCGGCCGAGCGAGCGCACGAGGACGCGCGGGGACGTGCAGCCCAGCTCACCCAGCGCGGCGAGCGTCGAGGCGGCCGTGGCGCCGCCGCCGAGCACGACGGCGTTCTCGACGCGGGCCTCGCGGCCGCCGAGGCCCTCGCGCAGCGCCTCGACGAGCCCGTAGACGTCGGTGTTGGTGCCGGTGAGCGTCACGCCGCAGCGCGCGGGGCTCACGAGCACCGTGTTGACCGCGCCCACGGCCTCGGCCAGCGGCTCGACGTGGTCGACGAGCGGGATGATCGCCTGCTTGAGCGGCATCGTCACGCTCAGGCCGGCCCAGCCGAGGTCGAGGTCGCGCACCATCGCGGGCAGCTCCTCGATCGTCGTGTCGATCGCCGAGTAGTGCCAGCCCTCGAGCCCCAGGGCCCGGTAGGCCGCCGTGTGCAGCACGGGCGACAGTGAGTGCGCCACGGGGTGCCCCAGCACCGCCGCGCGTCGGGTGATCGTCATCGTCAGCCGTTCTCCGCCGCCCAGGCCTGGTACTCGGCCTTGAACTTCTCGAACTCGGAGTAGCTGTCGGTGAACTTCGTCTCGCCCGTGTCGAGGTTGACGGTGACGTACCACATCCAGTCGCCCGCCGGGGGGTTGATGACGGCCTCGACGGACGCGGCACCGGGGTTGGCGATCGGCGTCGGCGGCAGGCCGACCTGCTGCCGGGACGCGTACGGGAAGTCGGGGTCGTTGAACTCGTCCCTGGTGATCTGGTCCGCCGGCTTGCCGCGGCCGTAGGCGTCGATGGCGTCCATGCCCAGGGGCGAACCGCGGTCGAGCCGGTTCTCGATCACCCGGGCGACCTCGCCCCGGTAGTCGTCGGGCGCCTCCTTCTCGACGATCGACGCCTTGGTGAGGACGTCCTGCCACTGGTCCTCGCGCACCCCGAGGGTCGTGAGCTCGTTCTGGGTCTGCGCGATCATCGCCGACAGGATCGTCGTCGCGTCGTCGTCCGGCCGGACCGTGTAGGTCTTGGGGAACAGCCAGCCCTCGGCGTTGCCCTCCGCCACCGCGGGCAGCCCGACCGCCTCCGGGTCCTCCAGCGCGGCCTGCAGCTCGTCGCGCGGGATGGCGGTGACGGACGCCACCCGGTCCAGCACCTGCGCCACCGTGAAGCCCTCGGGGATGGTGACGGTGGTCTCGACCTTCTCGCCGGAGACCAGACGCGAGACGGCGTCCGCGGCGCGCATCTCGAGCTGGAGCTGGTACGTGCCCGGCTGGATGCTCGACGCCGCCGGGTTCTGCGAGAACGCCTCGGTGAACGCCCGGACGCTTGCCACGACGCCCGCCTCCTGCAGGACCGTGCCCATGTCGGCCCCCGTGGCACCCTCCGGGATCTCGACCGTGACGGCGTCGCCGCCGGGCCCCGGGTAGTCCTCCGCCTCGGCCGCGAACGGGTTCGTGAAGCCGCTCAGCCCCTCGCCCAGACGGTCGAGGACGAGGTAGCCACCGACCCCGAGCACACCGAGCACGAGCACCAGCACGACGGCGGTGCGCTGGCGGCGACGCCGCCGCCGCCTCGCCGCGGCACGGCGGCTCGCCGCCGAGCGCGACCGCGACGGCGGTGCAGCCTGCGGGGCGGTGAGAGGGTCGAAGAGGTCCGTCACTCGGGGTCTTCCTTGCGCGAGGGCCGTTACGGTCGGTGCTGCTGGTCGCTGCTCACGCCCCGACGCGCTCGCCGGCGCGCATGCCCGCCGCCCGCTCCACGTCGAGTGCAGATTGCAGAATGATAACGGCTGCGGCCTGGTCGACGACAGCCCGGTGCTTCCTGGTGCTCCGGCCGGCCGACCGCAGCTGGGCGTGGGCGGTCACCGTGGTCATGCGCTCGTCGACCAGGCGCACCTCGACCGGTGCCACGGCGGCGGCCAGCCGGCCCGCGAACTCGCGGGCGTCCGCGGTCGCGGCACCCTCCGAGCCGGACAGGTGCCGCGGCAGGCCGACGTACACGACCGCCGCGGCCCGCTCCGCGACCTCGGCGGCGATCCGGGCGACGTCGGGCGTGACCGCGGGCGTGCCGTCCGGGCCGCGGGGCACGTCGAGGACGCGCGGGATCGTCTCGACGGGTGTCGCCACCAGCCCGTCCGGGTCGCTGCCGGCGAGCCCGACGCGGGCCTTGCCCACGTCGACTCCCAGTCGCGCTCCCCGCGGGACGCCGTCGGGGTGCGCGTCCGGGACGCTCCCGGGCGGGACGCTCACGCGCCCGCCAGGGAGCGCCGCACGCCCTCGGCGACGCCCTCGAGAGCGCCGGGCAGGCCGGACGGGTCCGACCCGCCGCCCTGGGCGAGGTCCGGCTTGCCGCCGCCACCACCGCCGAGGGCCGCCGCGGCCGTCTTGACGAAGTCCCCGGCCCGCAGGCCCTTGTCGCGGGCACCGGCGTTGGTCGCCACGACGACGAGGGGCCGACCGTTCGCGACGCCGCCGACCGCGACGAGCACCGGCTCCGCCTCGCCGAGGCGGCCGCGCACGTCGAGGGCGAGCACCCGCAGGTCGTCCGCGGAGGCCACCTCGCCGGCGTCGTGCGTCACGACGCGCACGTCGCCGACGCGCGGTGCGCTCGCCGCGAGCGTGCCCGCGGCGGCCAGGAGCTGTCCCTGCCGCAGCGCGGCGAGCTCCTTCTCCGTCTCCCGCAGCCGCGCCATCAGCGACCCGACGCGGTCGGCCAGCTCGTCGGGGCGCGTGTTGAGCATGCCCGTGAGCTGCCCCACCAGCGCGTGCTCCTTGGCGTGGAACCCGTACGCGCCGTCGCCCACGAGCGCGTCGACGCGCCGGACGCCGGAGCCGATCGACGACTCGCCCAGCAGCGCGACCCGGCCCAGCTCCCCGGTCGCCCTGACGTGCGTGCCGCCGCACAGCTCGCGCGACCAGTCGCCGCCGATCGACACGACGCGCACGACGTCGCCGTACTTCTCGCCGAACAGCGCCATCGCGCCCAGCGCCCTCGCCTCGGCGAGCGGCATCGTGGCGTCGGTGACCTCGAGGTTCTCGGTCAGCCGGGTGTTGACCCGCTCCTCGATCTCCGTCAGGGCGGACGAGGGCACGGCGGACGGCGAGCGGAAGTCGAAGCGGATGCGGCTCGGTGCGTTCTCGGAGCCCGCCTGGGTCCGGTCCGGGCCCACCATCTCGTGCAGCGCCTTGTGGATCATGTGCGTCGCCGAGTGGGCGCGGCTGATCGCGACGCGCCGCCCGACGTCGATGCGCGCGGTGCCGGGGTCGCCCAGCGCCACGGAGCCCTCGGTCAGGCGACCGCGGTGCACGGACAGGCCCGCCACCGGGCGCTGCACGTCGTCGACCTCGATCGTGGCTCCCCCGTCGAGCACGATCGCGCCCTGGTCGGCGAGCTGGCCGCCGGCCTCGGCGTAGAACGGTGTGCGGTCGAGGACGACCTCGACGTCCGCCGGGGCGGTCGCCGCGGGCGCGGGGACGCCGTCGACGAGCAGGCCGGCGACCTGGACCGCCGCCTCGGTGTCGGTGTAGCCGAGGAACTCCACGGGCCGGTGCAGCTCGCGCGACAGCGACTCGTAGGCGCGCAGGTCCGCGTGGCCGGTCTTCTTGGCCAGCGCGTCGGCGCGGGCGCGCTGCTTCTGCTCGGCCATGAGGTCGCGGAAGGCCTTCTCGTCGACGTGGACGCCCTGCTCGGCGGCCATCTCGAGCGTGAGGTCGATCGGGAACCCGTAGGTGTCGTGCAGCTGGAACGCCTGCGAGCCGGAGAGCGTCGGCGTGCCGCCGGCGGCGGCGGCCTTGGCCCGGCTGACGGCCGTGTCGAGGATCGTGGTGCCCTGCTGGAGCGTGCGGCGGAATGCCTCCTCCTCGGCGTAGGCCACGTCGCTGATCCGGGCGAAGTCGGTCTCGAGCTCCGGGTACGAGGCCTTCATGGCCTCCTTCGACACGGGCAGGAGGGACGGCAGCGCGACGTCGTCCACGCCGAGCAGGCGCACGGCGCGCACCGCGCGGCGCAGCAGGCGGCGCAGCACGTAGCCGCGGCCCTCGTTGGACGGGCGCACCCCGTCGCCGATGACCATGAGCGACGAGCGGACATGGTCGGCGATGACGCGCATGCGCACGTCGTCCTCCGGGTCGGCGCCGTAGCGCTTGCCCGACATCTCCTCGACGGTCGAGATCACGGGGTAGACCTCGTCGATCTCGTACAGGTTCTCCTTGCCCTGGAGCAGGTAGGCGATGCGCTCCAGGCCGGCACCCGTGTCGATGCTCTTGTGCTCCAGCTCGCCGAGCAGCGGGTAGTCCTTCCCCTGGCCCTCGCCGCGGATGAACTCGTCGAACACGAGGTTCCACACCTCGAGGTAGCGGTCGCCACCCGGGTCGACCGTGCCGCCCTCGGCCTCGGGGCCGTAGGCCGGGCCGCGGTCGTAGTGCCACTCCGCGCACGGGCCGGCCGGCCCCGGCTGGCCCGTGTCCCAGAAGTTCTCCTCGCGCGGCAGGCGCACGACGTGCTTCGGGTCGAGCCCGATGCCCTTCGTGAGCGCCTCGTACGCCTCGGCGTCCTGCTCCCAGATCGTGACCCACATCCGGTCGCCGTCGAAGCCGTAGCCGCCCTTCGACTGCTCGGTCGTCAGCAGCTCCCACGCGAAGTCGATCGCCTCGCGCTTGAAGTAGTCGCCGAACGAGAAGTTGCCGTTCATCTGGA
>JAPSLD010000249.1 GCA_031181105.1 Isoptericola sp.
CAAGCGGTACCGCGGCCGCGAGCACCGGCAGTTCCACCGCGACGCCGAGTACACCGACGGCCGGCGCGTGCGCCGCACCCGCGACCAGCGCGCGGTCGAGGACCGCAAGTCGTCCTGGGGCCGCGCCGTCGCCGCCACGCAGTGGGCCGACTCCGAGTTCGGCGCGCTCTCGGCGCTGTGGGACGCCGGTGCGCCCGTCCCCTACCCGGTCCAGGTCGACGGCACCGAGCTGCTGATGGAGTTCGTCGGCACGGTCGACGACGGCGTTCCGGTCGCCGCGCCGCGCCTCGCGCGTGCCCGGCCCGACGCCACGACGCTCGCCGCGTGGTTCGACCAGCTCCGTGACGCGATGTCCGTCGTCGCCCGACTGGGCTGGGCGCACGGGGACCTGTCGCCCTACAACGTCCTGGTGCACGGCGACCGGCTCGTGGTGATCGACCTGCCCCAGGTCGTCGACCTGGTCGCGAACCCGTCCGGCGCGGACCTGCTGCACCGCGACTGCCGCACCATGTGCGCCTGGTTCGCCGCGCGCGGGCTCGACGTCGACGCGGACGAGCTCTTCGCCGACGTCTTCGCGCAGGCCTGGTGACCTGCTCAGCCGCCCGTGCCGACGCTGTTGTCGGGCGCACCGTCGCCCGGCGGCAGGTCCTCGCGCTCGACGGGCGCGTCGCCCGGCAGGGCCGGCGCGTCGCCCGGCGGGGTGGGCACGTCGTCGGGCGCGGGGGGCCGCAGGACGGCGAGCTCGTCCGCGCTCGGCACGCGGACGTGCTCTGCCGCCGAACGCAGCACGTCGCGCCCGACGCCCGTCCCGGAGACCCGGACGAGCACGCCGTCGCGCTCGAGCGCGTACTCGAGCGTCTCGCCCGCGCTGCGGAAGAACAGCTCGCCGTCGGCGGTGCACTCGACCGCACCGTCGGCGGCGGCACCGGTCGTGGTCACGACGGGCACCTCGGGGCAGTCTGCCTCGGAGACGTGGCCCCCGACCGCGGTGAGCATGAGCAGCCGGCCGGCCGAGGCGTCGGCGAACGCGAGCGAGAACCCGTCGCTGCCGTAGACGCCGGCCGACTGCGGGGCCGGCTCGAAGCCGTCGACGCTCGTCGTCAGCACGTGCTCGGGCGCCACGTGCCACGCCGCGGCCGCGGCCGCGAGCGCGGCGTCGGCGGCCGGCTCCACGGGCTGGGCGCAGCCGGTGAGGGCCGCCAGCGCCAGGATCGGGACCCAGCGGCGGTGTCGTCGTCGGCTCATGACTCGTGATCGTGCCACGTCGCGGCGCCGCGGTTCAGGCGACAGGCCCGGGCTCGAGCCGGACGACCCAGCGCGGCAGGCGGCCGCTCGTCGCCCCCGTGAGGTCCACGCGCTCGAACCCCGCCTGCTCGAACAGCGCCACCGTGCCGACGAACGCGGCGCTCACCGGGACGCGCCGGCCCGGCTCCGGCTCGACGGGATACCCCTCCAGCACGCGGGCGCCGTGGGCGCGCGCATACTCCACGGCACCCTCCAGCAGGGCCCGGGCGACGCCGCGGCGGCGGTACCCCGGCCGCACGGTGAAGCACATGATCGCCCACGTGGTGGGCCACGTCTCGGGGTCTCCGGGCGGCAGGACCCGTGAGCGCTGCAGCATCCGGCTCGCCGACTTCGGGGCCAGGCCCAGCCACCCGACGACCGTGCCGTCGTCCTCGTACGCCAGCAGACCGGGCGCCGGGTCCTTGGTCGTCAGGTCCCGCAGGTAGTCCTCGCGGCGGGACGCGTCCTCCTTCGGCGGGAGGCGCCAGTGCATGCACCAGCACGCCTGCTCGCGACCCGTCGGGTTGAGGACGGTCGCGACGTCGCCGAAGCGGTCGGCGGTCGCGGGCTCGATCCGCATGGCACGAGCCTAGGCGGGGCTGGTGACACCGGGCCGTGCGTGCTTCAATATAAGTATCCGCTTATCGAAGGAGACGCCATGAGCATCATGATCGACCCCGCCGAGACGGCCGGACTGGTGACCCGCGAGGTCCGCAGCGGCGAGCGCGACGGAGCGCCCACGAGGATCGCGGTGGCCCGGCGCCGGTACGCCGCGGAGCGTGCGGACGTGTGGGACGCCGTCACGTCGCCCGAGCGGCTCCCCCGCTGGTTCATGCCCGTGAGCGGCGACCTGTCCGTCGGTGGCCGGTACCAGCTCGAGGGCAACGCGGGCGGCACGGTCGAGGAGTGCGCGGCGCCCGAGCGGTTCGCCGTGACGTGGGAGCTCGCCGGCAACGTCTCGTGGCTCGAGGTCCGCCTCACCGAGAC
>JAPSLD010000043.1 GCA_031181105.1 Isoptericola sp.
ACGGTCGACGACGACGGGCGCCGTACGGCGCCGCCGGGTGCGGCGCGCCTTGAACGCCAGGACGAGGAGGAACGGCAGGGCCAGCACCGCGAGCGGCACCGCGACCGCCATCACGACCATCGCGACGCGGCGCCAGTCGATGCCCGTGGTGTCCTCGTCCTCCTTCTCCTCGTCCTCGACGTCGCCCGGCTCCGCCTGCGGCGGCTCCTCGGGCGTCTCCGGGTCCTCGAGGACCGGCGGCTTCGGGATCTGACGGTTCCGCGGGAGAGGCTCGACCTTGTTGTCCTCGTCGGGCACGACGTCGAACGGCACCCAGCCGTGGTCCTGGAACGGGACCTCGACCCACGCGTGGACGTCCTTGCCGGTCACGACGTACGGCTGGCCGGCCTCCCACGTGCCCTCGTCGGGGTAGAAGCCCATGACGACGCGCGCCGGGATGCCGGCCTGCTGCGCGAGCAGCGCGAGCGTCACGGCGAACTGCTCGTCGTCGCCGACCATCTCGTCCTGCGCCAGCAGCTCGTCGATCCGCGCGGCCGAGTGGCCCGGGCGCGACGGTGGCTGGTTGTCCAGACCGCTCGAGTAGACGCCGGTGGCCACCAGCGTGTCGCGGATGTTCGTGAGCCGCTCGAACGGCTCGGTCGCGTCGGCGGCGAACTGCTGCGCCTTGGCCGGCGCGGCGTCGGGCACGTTGCGCGGGCTCGGGAGGTCGACGTCGAGGATCGGCGTCTCGGCGAGCGCCTCCTCGGCCGGGGGCAGGCTCACGATCGCGTCGAGCTCGTAGCTGTCGCCCGGACGCACGCCGGCGGTGACGAGCGCGGTGCCCGACGTCGCGTTGTAGTAGGTGCTCGAGGTGAGCTCCTCGGCGCGCTCGCCCGTGAACCGGATCCCGGCGAGTCGGCCCACGTCGGGCAGCCACACGCCGGAGTAGCCCGTGACCGCGACCTCGACCGTGGTGGGCGTGCCGGTCGCGACGGTGTCGATGACCTCGCCGGCCCGGTTGAACACGCCCGCGCCCGCGCCGCTCGAGGCGTCGTAGACCGTGCCCGCGTACGTGTCGAGCGTCGCGAGGCGGACCCGTGCGCCCTCGGGCAGGCCGGTCACGGTGAACAGCTCGACGTCCGCGAGGTCCTTGGTGTACTGGCGGAAGCCGACGAGCGGGCTCGTGTACTGGTGCAGGTCCAGCGGGGGCGTGATCATCTCGCGGACCGCGGTGCGCTCTCCGGCGACGAGCTGCGGTGCCAGCAGCACCGCGGCGAGCCCGCCGACGCCGAGCATCACGACGCCGCCGCGCACGCGCTGCCAGCGCAGCCGCCGCGTGGCCGAACGGCTCGCCTCGGACAGCAGGCGGTTCGCCGCCATCCGGGTCTCCGCCGCGCGCCACGACGCCCACAGGACCCCGGCCACGGCGACGACCAGGCCCTGCACGAGGGGCATCGCGGGCAGGATCGTGCCCAGCAGCGCCACGCCGCCCAGCGCGACGACGACGGGCAGCAGGGCCCAGGCCGCGTGCGTCGCGCGCCACGCGAGCGTGCCTGCGAGCAGGCCGGTGACCAGCAGCACCAGGTACGGCACCACCGCGAGGTCGGGGAACGACGCCAGCGGCGGGACCGTGGTGACGAACTCCTTCCAGCCGTGGACCGCGCCGACGGCGAGGTCGTGCAGCGTGCGGGGCGTGGGCACGACGCCCGCCACGACCGTGCGGCGCAGCGCGAGCACGCCGCCCAGCAGGAAGTAGGCCAGGACGGTCGTCGCGGCCACCATCAGCACCGACCACCGTCGCCACGCGCCCAGCCAGGCGACCGCGAGGCCCGTCGCGGCGCCGCCGAGCGCGGGCAGCAGGTACCCGGTGGTGCCCCACGCGGGCCCGAAGCCCAGCGCGACGGCCACGAGCAGGCCGGCGAGGACGACCCCGTCGACCAGCCCGGTCCAGGCGAGCGCCCGAGGCCGCTCCGCGGCCCGTCGGCGCGCGCGGGTCGTGCCCGCCCGCAGCGAGGTCCGCGACGTGCCCGTGGTGCTGCGACCCGTGCCTCTCGTGCCCGTACCCGTCGTGCCCGTGCTGCCCGTGGTGCCGGTGTGGGCGCCGGTTCGCCCGCCGGTGACGTCCGGGCCGGGGCGCGCGGAGGTCCGCTCGTCAGTCATGCATCCTCCGCAGAGCCTTCGGCAGGTCGCCCAGCTCCCCGAGCGTGAGCACCTGCATGTCGGCCACGCGCCCGCGGCTCACCTTGGCGCCGGGCGAGCAGCGCAGGCTGACGAGCCGTGCGTCCACGGGCAGGCGCACGGCGGCGGCGCGCAGGTCCGTCGGCGTCACCGTGCTGCCGGTGACGACCGCGACCACCGAGGCGTCGCTGACCGTCGCGGCGGCGACCCGGGCGACGTCCGCGAGCGTGGTGCGCGCCGGGGCCAGCTCGAGCCGGGTCAGGTCGTCGAGGAGGCGGGTGCGGTGGTCGCCGCGGACGCGGCCCTGCTGCACGAGGACCGCCAGGCCGCCGTCCTCGCGGATGGCCTGCAGCCCCAGCGAGCCGCAGACCGACACGGCGAGCTCGAACTCGTCGGGGTCGGCGTAGTCCTCGGCGCGGGTCGAGAGGATGACCGCGAGCCGCGACCGCCGCGTCTCCTCGAACTGGCGGACCATGAGCTGACCCGTGCGGGCGGTCGACTTCCAGTGGATGTGCCGCCGGTCGTCGCCCGGGACGTAGTCGCGCAGCGCGTGGAACGAGACGTCCGAGTCGGAGATGTCCGGTGTGACCCGGCCCTCGAGGTCGTGCAGGTAGCCCGTGGACGAGCCCGACAGCGGCAGCGTGCGCGGGTGCACGAAGATCTCCTGGGGCTCGGTCCACACGAGCTCGCGGCGGAGCAGCCCGAGCGGGTCCGAGCGCACCGAGCGGACCGGGCCCAGAGGGATGACGGCGCGGCGCTGCGTCGGGACGGCGAAGAGCTCCTCGTGCTCGGCCCCGGCACGCAGGCGCGGCACCGGGAAGCTCGCCATGCCGCGGCCCACCTGGAGCTCCATGACCGCCGGCAGCATCGGGCGCGGCGAGTCGTTGCGCACGAGCAGGCGCCCGACAGCGCGGTCACCGACGACGACGCGACGGGCCGCGACGTCGAGCACGACGGTGTAGCGCAGGCGCCCGAGGACGAACGCGACCGCGGCGAGCAGCGCGACGGTGCCGGCGGTCGCGACGACGGCGGCCTCCTCCCACCGCAGCACGAGCCCCGACCACCACGCGACCGCCACGAGCGCCAGGACGGCCCAGCCGAACGTCGAGATCACGCCGACGACGGGAGCGACCCGGGCCCGAGCGCGCGCGAGCGCACCGGCGACCGCCACGACGCCGGCGTCGAGCCGATCGCGCAGGTCGGGACCGCCGGGCTCGGGCGGCGCCGGCTGCGCGGCCCGCCCGCCGGCCGGATCGGCGGGCGGGGCCTCGGGCGCGACCGTGGCAGGCGCGTCGGCTCCCGGCGCGCCGGTCGCGGGTGTCTCCCGCTCGGAGGTGGTGGTCATGGCGCGCTCCGGCTCAGGCGGTCCGGCGTTCCTGCGGCGCGGGGACGTCGACGAGCAGGCGGTCGATCGCACCCGCCGCCGTCGCGCCCGCGAACTCCGCCTCGGGGTCGAGCACGATCCGGTGGACCCACACGTGGTGGACGAGGTCCTTGACGTCGTCCGGCAGCACGTAGTTGCGCCCGTGGGCGGCCGCCCAGACCTTCATGCACCGCACGAGCGCGAGCGCGCCACGCACCGAGACCCCGACGTGGACGTCCGCGGCCGCGCGCGACTCCTCGGCGAGCCGCGAGACGTACTCCAGCACGGCGGGGTCGACGTGCGTGGTGGCGGCCAGGGCCGTCATCTCGACCACGGCCTGCCCGGTGATGACGGGCTGCAGCGCCGCGCTGCGGTCGCGCACGGACGCACCGGCGAGGATCTCCACCGTCGACGCGAGGTCCGGGTAGCCGATCGAGGTCTTCATCAGGAAGCGGTCGAGCTGCGCCTCGGGCAGGCGGTACGTACCGGCCTGCTCGATGGGGTTCTGCGTGGCGATGACCATGAACGGGCTGCCGACGGCGTGGGGCACGCCGTCGACCGTGACCCGCCCCTCCTCCATGACCTCGAGCAGCGCCGACTGCGTCTTGGGCGACGCACGGTTGATCTCGTCGGCGAGCACGATGTTGGCGAACACCGGGCCCGGGTGGAAGTCGAACTTCCCGGTCTGCTGGTCGTAGATCGTCACGCCGGTGACGTCGGACGGCAGCAGGTCGGGCGTGAACTGGATGCGGTGGTTCGTGCCCTGCACGCTCGCGGCCATGGCGCGCGCGAGCGACGTCTTGCCCGTGCCCGGGGCGTCCTCGAGCAGGAGGTGGCCGTCGGCGAGCATGCACGTCAGCGCGAGGCGGATCTGGTCGTCCTTGCCGAGGACGGCGCGTGCGACGTTGGCGACGATGCGGTCGAACGTCTGGGCGAACCAGGCCGCCTGCTCGGGACTCATGGTGGTCATGTCAGGTGGGTCCTTCTGGGGATGTAGGTGCGAGGCACGGCGTCACCACGCCCGGCGTTCGTACTCGACGCCGTTGATCTTCACCGCGACGTCTCGGCCGGGCCAGCCGAAGTAGCAGGGCAGCTGGAGCTCGCCGTTCGCCGACAGGTGCCGGCTGTAGCTGTGCCCGGGGCGCACGATGTTCTCCCAGCCGTTGCTCCCGTGGCCCCAGCACTCGATGTTGTAGGTGCCGGGCTGGAAGTCGCGCGTGTTGACCACGAAGTAGGAGCACGACGAGTGGGTGCACGTGTCGGTGCGGACGCTCGCACCGCGCGTCACGAACGCCCTCGGGTCCGGGGGCGGGTCCGTACGGCCCGACGCGCTCGCCCAGCCGCCGCATCCCGCGGCGTTGCAGGCGCGCGCCTCGAGCGTGTAGCTCTTGCCGTACCCGCCGCCCACGCCGACGTCGAACGGCCAGGACGTGCGGCTGCCGTCGTTGCGCTCCGAGCCCGACAGCTTCCACTCGATGCGGTCCACCTTCCGGCCGCCGTTGTCACCCGGACCGCGCACGGTGAAGTGCCCGTCCGTGGCGCTGGCCTTGTGCCAGGTGACGCCCGGCGTGCTCGGGACGGTGTACGGCGACACGGAGTTCGAGGCCTCGGACCACCCCGAGCACGTGAAGTCGTTGCAGGCCAGCACCTGGAAGGTGTAGTTCCGTCCGTTGGTCAGACCCGTGAACACGTACGGCGACGCGGCGTTGCGCGGACCGAGGGTGTTGCCCTGACCGTCGACGGCGCGCACCTGGTAGTAGCCGCCCGGCCCGCGGAAGTCCGCCGTGCCGCCCCAGGAGACCTCGGCCTTGCCGTTGGTGTCGCCGAGCAGACGTGCCGACGGACGCGGCGGCACGGTGGGCGTGCCGTAGGGCATGACCTGGTTCGACTGCGGGCTCGCCTCGCCCCTGCCGGCCTTGTTCTCGGCCGTGACCGCGTACCGGTAGTTGGCGGACGTGTCGAGGCCCTCGAACGACTGGGACGTCCCCTTCGTCGACACCGTCCGGGTCTTGGAGCCGTTCCGGTACTCGTCGACGTGGTAGGTCATGTCGTTGTCGCCGTTGCCGTCCGGGGCGGTCCACGTGACGGTGATCCGGCCGCCGACCGGGTCGTCGACCCGCTGCGCCGTCGGTGCGGCGGGCGCGGCGGGCGGGCCTGCCGGGATCTCGGTCGCGGACCACTCGCCCCACTCCGAGGGCTCGGGCGCGAGGTTCACGGCTTGGACGCGCACCTTGTAGGCGGTGCCGTTGGTCAGGCCCTCCCACACGATGCGGTTGCCCGTGACGCCGACCTTCTGCGTCTGGCCGCTCGCCGGCGCGGGCGAGATCTCGAGGTTGACCGACTGGATCGGCGACCTGTCGGTGTAGTCCGCGTTCTCCCACGTCACGACGAGCGACTTGTCGCCGAACTCGAGGTCCGGCGCCGCGGGCGGGTCGGGGCGCTGGTCGGGCCGCGCCTCGGCCGACGCGGGCGACGGGTCCGACGTCCCGACCTCGTTGGTCGCGGTGACGGTGAACGTGTAGGTGACGTTGTTGGTCAGGCCCTCGAGCGTGCAGGTGGTCGTCGCGCACTCGAACGTGTCGCCCTTGTCGGACGTCACGGTGTACGAGGTGATCTCGGAGCCGTTGTTGGCCGGCGGCGTCCACGACAGCACGACGGTCTGCGAGCGGACCTCCTCGACCTGGGGCCGCGCGGGCGCCTCGGGTCGCCCGAGGACGTTGATCGTCACCCGCCCCTCGACCTGCCGGTCGGGGTCCTTGGTCGCGTCCTCGACGCGGTAGCGCACGACCATCGTGCCGACGAAGTCGGCGTCCGGCGTGACGACGACGTCGTCGCCGTCGACGACGGTGCCGCCGCGCCCCGTCTCGATGATCGGCTGCCCGACGATCTCGAGCGGCGCGCGGTCGGCGAACGGGTTGGAGTCGTTCGCGAGCACCGGGACGGAGACGGCCCGGCCCTGGTGCGCGTCGTCCACCACGTCCTCGACGGCGCGCGCGAGCGGCCGCGTCGAGGCCACGACCTCGACCGTGAGCTCGCCGTCGACCGGCGGGTGCTGCTCGTCCGTCACGGTGTACGGCACCGTGAGCACCGTGCCCTTCGGGACGTCGGGCGCGGCCTCGAGCGTCACGCGCGAGCCCGCCAGCGTCGCGCCGAGGCCGCCGGGGAGCGACCCGAGCGTGAAGCGCAGCTCGTCGTCGTCCGGGTCCGTCGCGAACCGGCCGAGGTCGACGGCGTTCTCCTCGCCGGCGGCTACCTGGCCCGACGGCGCGCCCGGCTCGGGCGGCAGGTTCTCGGGCGGGAGCACCGTGATGGGCAGCGTCAGGACCGCGGTCGACGCCTCGGGGTCGTCCGCGCCCGAGCCGTCGGTCACCTCGAAGGTCACCGCGGCCGGGCCGTCGTAGCCCTCCGTGGACGTGTATGTCATGGTCGTCGGGCCGTCGACCCGGACCTCGCCCTCGACGGCGGTGACCTGGTCCGACGCCGTCAGCCGCGGCGTGCGTCCCTCCACCACCAGGACGTGCTCGGTGATGTCGATCGCGAGCGGCTCGCCCGAGATGACCTCGAGCGGGGCCTGGCCGGGACGCAGGATCGGCTCGGTGTCCGTCAGGCCCGGCACCACGAGGAACGCCTTGGCCTGCAGCCCGTCCACGTCGGTCACCGTGTACGTGACCACCTGGCGCGACGCGGTCAGCTCCACCGTGAGCTCGCCGTCCTCGGTCACCGTGGCCGTGGACGCCTCGGTCGTGACCTCGAGGTCGCTCGCGGCGCCGTCGGGGTCCTCGTCGTTGTCGAGGACGGGCACGGTCACGCTCGTCCGCCCGAGGATCTCGGCCACGGGCACGGAGTCGTCGCGCGCGATGGGCGGCAGCAGCGGCGCGTCCGCAGCGACGGTGACGCTGACGGCGGCCGACGCGCGCGCCGCGTAGGTGTCCTCGATCGCGTAGTAGAACGTGTACGTGCCCTCGTCGTCCGGCGTCGTCACGACGATCCGGTCCTCGACGACCTCGGGGGCGACCTCGTCCCCGCCCTCGAGCGCGCCGGCGACGAGCCCGATCTGGTCGCCGTCGGGGTCGGAGTCGTTGAGCAGCGCGGGGACGGCCACGCGGCGCTCGGGCCGGACGGTGACCTGGTCGTCCGCCGCGACGGGCGGCTGGTTGGTCTCGGGCGGACGGGCGATGCCGACGCGCACGGTCCCGGTCGCGACAGCGCCGCGCGCGTCCTGCACGGTGTAGCGGAAGCTGTCGCCGCCCTCGGCACGCTCGGACGCCTCGTAGTCGACGAAGCCGTCGACGACCTGCGCACGGCCCTTGGTCGGACCGCTCGCGAGCCCGGTGAGCTGCACGGAGTCGCCGTCGGGGTCGATCCCGTCGAGCGGCACCTGGACGCGGACGGTCCCGCCCGCGAGCACGCGGGCCTCGACGTCGCGCGGCACCGGGGGCGCGTTGTCCTCGCCGTCGCGGACGTGGATCGTGACCTGCGCCGAGTCCTCCTGCCCGTTGCGGTCCCGCACCTTGTAGATCGCGTACGCGGTGCCCGCCTGGGACGCGGCCCGGAAGCGCAGCCGGTTCTCGGAGACGAACGCCTCCCCGAGCGACGGGTCGGCCTCCTGCTCGAGGTCGTCGACGAGCTCGAGCTCGAGCCCGTCGGGGTGCGTGTCGTTCGACAGCACCGGGATGTTGACGTAGTCGCCCACCCGGACGGTGACCTCGTCCGGCGCGGCGTTCGGCGGCTGGAGCCGCTCCGGTGCCGGCACCGGGAGCACACGCACCTCTCCCGTCGCCGTGTGGGAGCCGTTCGACACGGTGTACTCGACCAGGACCGGCTTGGAGATCCGGCGCGTCTCGGTGACGCGCAGCATCTGGTGCGCCAGCACCGCGACGGTCACGCCGGCGTCGTCGGGCACGCGTACCGACTGCACGACGAGCACACCGCCGGCGGGGTCGGTGTCGTTGGCCAGCACGTCGACGAGCGTCGAGCCGCCCGCGGGCAGCATCGCGGTGTCGGAGACGACGACCGGGGGCCCGTCGGCCGCGTCCGGGTCCTGCACGTCGACCCGCACGACGCCGGTCGTCGAGCTCGGGCCGTCCGAGACCTGGTAGAGGACGTCGTGGGAGCCGGGCTCCTGGGCCAGGAACGTGAAGGTGCCGGCGTCGTGGTTCGGCGTGATCCTCGCCGGCGGCGCCTCGCTCACCGAGGCGAGCCGGAGCTCGTCGCCGTTCGGGTCCGAGTCGTTGGTCAGGGGCTCGACCGTCACGGGCTCGCCCGCGGTGACGACCACGTGGTCACCGACCGCGACGGGCGGTTCCTGCGAGTCGCCCAGCACGTCCACCCACAGCGTTCCCTCGACCACCTCGCCCTGCCCGTCGCCGACGGTCACGGCGACCTTCTTGCGGCCGGTCGCCGACCCGCCGTCACGGAACTCGACCGTGCCGTCCGGGTAGGCCCGCACCTCGTCGCCCTGCACCGTCGACGAGGCCGTGGCGAGGTACACGTCGTCGCCGTCCGGGTCACGGAAGAACGGCAGCACCTTGATCTCGCCGCTGCCGCCGCGCTGCACCCGGAGCACCGGCTCGCCGGTCTGCTCGGGCGCGGAGTTCTCCTCCCACGGCACGACGCGGACGTCGACGTTCGCCTCGTCCTTGCCGCCGCGGCCGTCGCTCACCTCGTAGCGGAACTGCACGGCGCCGGTCGCGTCGCCGGGCGCGACCGCCTGCAGCGCCTTGCCGCCCAGGACCCGCTGCACCGTCAACGGCTCGGGCTGGTCGCCCACGAGCTGCGCCGTGATGACGTCGCCGTCCGGGTCGAGGTCGTTCGCCAGGACGTCGAGCACGGTCGCGCGGCCGGGCCGCACGCCGTACGAGTCGTCCTGCGCCACGGGCGGGTCCTGGCGCTCACGGTCGACGACGGTCTGGTCGACGAGCTCCGGCTTGGCGTCCTCGGCGTTGGCGTCCTCGCCCTCGGCACGCTCGGGGAGCTGGATGTCCCAGTCGTCGACCTTCTCGTACTCGTCGAGCGCCATCCACAGCGTGCCGGAGGTCAGGTCGTTGAGGACCACCGCGTTGCGGTTGACCCGGTACTCGAGACGCGTGCTCTGGTCGATGCCCTCGAGCTCGCGGTCGACGTCGCGGTCCGTGCCCTCGCAGTCGCGCACCACCTGACCGGTCTGCGACCAGGCCGCGTACACGCAGCCGCCCAGCTGGACCGGCGCCGCCGGGACGCCGGCCGCGCGGCGCGTGACCGCGGTGCCGCCGTCGAGCGGCTGGAGGACCAGGCCCGACGACGTGGCGTAGGCGACGTCGTCGGCGTCGCGGCCCGGCTGCTGGAGGCGCGCGCCCTGCGCGTCGGCGACCTCGACGACCTCGCCGCCCGGGAGCCACAGGCGCGCGTCGGTGCGGTCGAGCACCACGGGCTCGTCCCCCACGGTCGTGATCACGACGTCGTCGCCGCCGTCGAGCAGGCCGAGCTCGCGCGACCGCGTCTCACCGTCGGGGTCCACGGTCCACAGCATGTCGGTGCCGGGCACCACCACGTAGGTCGTCCCCGCCCGCGACACGGCGACCTGGCCGGCGCCGTCGAGCTCGACGGTCGGGTCGGCCTTCTCGGTGTCGAGCGTCGGGAAGCGGTCGACGCCGGTGACCCACAGGGACCCGGTCTCGTCGTCGAGCACGGCGACCTTGCCGCCGCCCATCGCGACCTCGGCGCCGGCGGGCAGCCTCGTGCTCGAGGCGAACTTGAGCCGCGCGACGTCCACGACGCTCGCCGAGCTGTTCCCGTCGTCGGCGACGAGGACCTCGCTCGCCTCCTGGGCGACGTCGAACGCCGCGCTGCCCGCGAGCAGCGTGCCGTCGATGGCCTGGGCCTGGGTGTTGAACCGCCCGACGAGACCGGCGGACTCCTTGGTGACCCACACGCCCGAGTCGTCGAGGTCGACGTCGGCCGTCGCCTCGCCCTCGTAGAGCACGGCCGCGGTGGCGATCCCCGCGGACAGCACGACGACCACCGCCGTCGAGACGGCGGTCCTTCGATCTCCGTGCTGGAAGCGCGTGAGCACGCCCACAAGTCCCCCCGGTGTCATGGGCTGGTTCGCGACGGGGCCCGGCCTGGCCTGCGGCCCACCCGTCGCCCGCGCAAGGATAACCGCACCTCACCTGCCGCGGGCAACAGCTCTCACCGCAGGTGCGGGTGAACTCCGACCCTGCTCACGCCGCGCGGTCGGCGAGGGCGGCGGCGAAGTCCTCCAGGGCCTCCTTGACGGAGCCGTCCGGAAGGGGCGCCAGCTCGGCGGCGGCCTCGTGCGCCCAGCGCACGGCCAGCTCGCGCGTGCGGGCGAGCACCTCGTGCGCGCGCAGCTCCTCGACGACGGCCGCCAGTGCCGCGTCGCCGGACAGGTCGCCGTCGAGCCGGGCGAGCAGGCCGGCGTCGGCCTCCGTGCCCTCGCCCCGCTCGACGCGCCGGCGCAGGAGCAGGACAGGCATGGTCGGGACGTGCTCACGCAGGTCCGTGCCCGGGGTCTTGCCGGACTCCTGCCCCGTCGAGGCGATGTCGAGCACGTCGTCGGCGAGCTGGAACGCGACGCCGACCCTCTCCCCGTACCGGGACACGGCCTCCACGATCTCGGGGGCACAGCCGCTGAACATGGCCCCGAAGCGCGCCGACGTCGCGAGCAGCGACGCTGTCTTGTCGGACAGGACCTGCAGGTAGTGCTCGACCGGGTCCTCACCCTCCTGCGGACCCATGGACTCGTGGAGCTGGCCCAGGCACATGCGCTCGAACGTGCCCGCCTGGATCATCACGGCCTCCGGGCCGAGGCCGGCGACCACCCGCGACGCGCGCGAGAAGAGCAGGTCGCCGACGAGGATCGCGACGTTGTTGCCCCACACCGTGTGGACGGCGGGCGCGCCGCGGCGCACCGGCGCGGAGTCCATCACGTCGTCGTGGTAGAGCGAGGCGACCTGCGTGAGCTCGACGACCACCGCGGCGTCGACCAGCTCGGGTCGCGTGCCGTCGCCGAGCTCCCCCGTGAGCAGCGTCAGCATCGGCCGGAACCGCTTGCCGCCCGCGGCGACGAGGTGCCGCGACGCGTCGTGCGCGAGCGCGTCCGCCGACGCCACCGCCTCCTCGAGCGCGGCGTCGACCGCCGCGAGGCGCCCGGCGAGCCGGTCGGCGAGCTCGGGGTCCTTGAGCGGGATCGCCGTCGGCGCGGGTGCGGAGGAGGAGGATGCCGGGTCGGCAGGAACGCGGGTCACGGTCTGAACTTAGCCGCCTCGGACGCCAGATCGAGAACCGAGGACGGCAGCACCCCGAGCAGCAGGACACCCACGGCGCAGACCGCGACCGCGAGCGCCGCGGGCCCCCGCGACCCGACCACGACCACGCCCGCGCGCGCCACCGCGGTGCGCGCGGCGGTCACGACGCCGGTCGTCGCAGGTGCCGCGCCCGGGCCGTCCGTCCCGGCGGGTGTGCCGTCCGCGCCGGCGGGCACGCCGGCGGCCGTCTCGCCCGTCCCCGTCGCGCCGGCGGCGTCGTCGGCGTCGTCGGCCGGCGGGGTCAGGACCATGAGGACGATCACACGCACGTAGAAGAACACGGCGACCGCGCTCGCGAGCACGCCGAGCACCGCGAGCGGCCACGCGCCGGCGTCGACGGCGGCCTGGAACACCCCGAACTTGGCGAGGAAGCCCGCCGTCAGGGGGATGCCCGCCAGGGAGAGCAGGAACAGGGCGAACGCCGCCGTCGTCCACGGCGCCTTGCGGCCGAGCCCGGCCCACTGCGCGAGGCGGGTGGCCTCGCCGAGCACGACCCCCGAGGCGTCCCGCTCGCGCACGAGCGTCACGACGGCGAACGCGCCCACCGTCGCGAGCCCGTAGGCGAGCAGGTAGAACACGACCGCGCGCGCCCCGAGCTCGGAGAACCCGACGAGGCCCACCACGAGGAACCCGGCGTGCGCGATCGACGAGTACGCGAGCATGCGCTTGACGTCGGTCTGGACCGCACCGGCCACCGTGCCGACGAGCATGGTGAGGATCGCGACGACCCACAGCGCCACGAGGACGTCGCGGCGCAGCGCCTCGTCGAGCCCCGCGACGAGCGTGAACAGCACGCGCACGAGGGCGCCGACCGCGGCCGCCTTGGTGCACGCGGCCATGAACCCGGTGACGGGCGTCGGCGCGCCCTGGTACACGTCGGGCGTCCAGGTGTGGAAGGGCGCCGCGCCGACCTTGAACAGCAGGCCGGCGAGGATGAGCAGCACACCGGTCAGGACGAGCCCGGGCATGGCGCCCAGCGGCGACGCCTGCGGGTGCTGCAGCACGAACACGGCGGCCTCGAGGCTCACCGTGCCGGCGAAGCCGTACACGAGGGCGATGCCGAACAGCATGAGCGCCGAGGCGAACGACCCCAGCAGGAAGTACTTGAACGCGGCCTCCTGGCTCAGCAGCCGGCGGCGCCGTGCCGTCGCGCAGAGCACGTAGAGCGGCAGCGAGAGCACCTCGAGCGCGATGAACAGCACGATGAGGTTGTCGGTGGCGGGGAAGAGCAGCATGCCGCCCGTCGCGAACAGCAGCAGCGGGTAGATCTCGGTCTGCTGCAGCCCGGCCTGGCGCGCCGCGTCCTCGTACGCGGTGCCCGGGACCGCCGCCGCCGTCGGCGCGAACGCGTCGTCGCCGGCACGGGTCCGGTCGGCGACCACGAGCACGCCGAGGATCGCGAGCACCGCGACCACGGCCTGGATGCCGAGCGTGAAGGGCGTGAGCAGGTACGTCCCGTCGACGATGTACGCGAAGCCGTCCCGCTGGACCCGCCCCCACAGCAGCGCGACGGCCACGAGCGAGCCCGCCAGCGCCGCGAGCGTCAGGACGACCTGCGTCGCGCGGCGCGCCCGCGCGGGGACGAACGCCTCGACGAGGACGCCGACGACGCCCGCGCCGAGCACCACGAGGACCGGCGCGACGACCGCCCAGTCGATCTCCGGTGCGGTGAACCCGTTCACTGCTCGCTCCCCTCGCTGGTCACGTCCTGGGCGGCCGCCGCCGGCGGGTCCGTCTCGCCGACGAGCTCGACCGAGCGCTCGCCCGGCTCGCGCACGTAGTCGAGCGCCGGCCCGGGTACCAGGCCGAGCACGACGAGCGCCGCCACGAGCACGCCCGCGACCGTCCGCTCGCGCCCGTCGAGGTCCGGCGCGCCCACGACGTCGGCGTGGGGCGTGCCCGTGAACATCCGCTGGTACGTCAGCAGCACGTAGACGGCCGCGAGCACGACGGCGGGCACGGCCACGAGCACCGCCGCGGGCCAGCGGCCGTAGGCGCCGAGGAACACCATGACCTCGGAGACGAACGTCGCCAGGCCGGGCAGCGCGAGCGCCGACAGGCCGGCCACGAGGAAGGTGCCGCCGAGCACCGGGGCGACGGTCCGCAGCCCGCCGTAGTCGGCGATGCGCTGGCTGTGTCGCGGGTGCCGGGCGATCGCGAAGCCCGCGACGAGGAACAGGGCCCCCGTGGAGATGCCGTGGTTGAGCATCATGAAGCTGGAACCCGAGATGCCGAGCGACGTGAACGTGAAGATGCCCAGGATGATGAAGCCGAAGTGGGACACCGACGTGTACCCCACGAGCCGCAGCAGGTCGCTCTGGCCGATCGCCAGGATCGCCCCGTAGAGGATCGAGACCACCGCGAGCACGACGACGAACGGCGCGGCCCACCGGCTGGCCTCGGGGAACAGCGGCAGGCAGAGCGTGAGCATGCCGAACGTGCCGACCTTGTCGAGCACGCAGATGAGCAGGGTCGACGTGCCGGGCGTGGCGTTCTCCGCGACGTCGGGCAGCCAGGTGTGGACCGGCACCATGGGCGCCTTGATCGCGAACGCCAGGAAGAACGCGGCGAACAGCAGCCGCTCGGCCGTCGGGTCGAGCGCCAGGCCCGTGAGGTTGTCGGTGAGGAACGTCTGCGGGCCGCGCTGCTCCGCCGGTACCTGCAGGTAGAGCGCCACGACCGCCACGAGCATCACGAGGCCGCCCGCGAGCGAGAACAGCAGGAACTTCACGGCGGCGTAGCGGCGCTGGGAGCCCTGGCCGAACCCGCCGATGAGGAAGTAGGCGGGGATCAGCATGGCCTCGAAGAGGACGTAGAAGAGGAACACGTCCCGCGCCGCGAACACCGCGACCATGAAGGCCTCGAGCACCAGCACCGTGGCGAGGTAGCGGCGCAGCCGCGCGTGGTCGCCGCCCTGCTCGTGCCAGGCGGCGAGGATCACGAGCGGGACGAGCACGACCGACAGGGCGATCAGCAGCAGCGCGACGCCGTCGACCCCGACGGCGTAGCTCGCGCCGAGCGCGGGGATCCAGGAGTACGTCTCGGCGAGCTGGTGCGTGGCCGCGGCACCCGTGTCGAACGCGGCGAACGCGCCGACGAGCAGGCCCACCTCGACGAGCGCGCCGACGAGCGCGACCGTGCGTGCCGCGCCGGCGCGGAAGACCCCGCCCGCGGACCGCCCGGCAGGCCGGCCGCGGCCCACGCCGGTGAGGGCCGTCGCCGCGGCAGCCAGGAGCGGCCACCCGATGAGGACCGTGAGCCAGGGGAACCCTGAGGACATCGTCATCCCTTCCACGTCAGCCGCCTCAGCCCGCTGCCTGGCCGGACAGGAGCCAGACGACCAGGGCGATCACGCCCAGCCCGGCGAGGGTCTGCGCGGCGTACTGGCGCACGTACCCGCTCTGGAACCGCCGCAGGCGCTCCCCCAGCCTGCCGATCCCGCCGGCCAGCCCCAGCCAGCCGGCGTCGACGGCCGAGCGGTCCGCGTAGACCAGCGACCGGGTCAGGTACTGGCCGGGACGCATCACGAGCGCCTCGTTGACCGTGTCCTGGTGCAGGTCGACCCGCGCGGCGCGCACCAGCGCGGGCGCGTGCGGCGGCGTCGCCGGCACCGGACGCACCGCGTACTGGCGGAACGCGAGGGCCGCCCCGAGGACGACGAGCACGATGGTGAGCGTCATGATGAGCCAGATCGGCAGCACCGGGTCGTGGTGCTCGACGTGCCCCGTCACGGGCTCGAGCCAGGTGAAGAACCGGTCGCCCGCCACCAGCAGGCCGCCCAGGCCGACCGACCCCAGCGCGAGCACCACCATCGGGATCGTCATGAGCGCGGGGGCCTCGTGCGGGTGGCGTGCGCCCGGGCCGCTCGCGGACCAGCGGCGCCGGCCGGCGAACGTCATGAAGAACAGCCGCGACATGTAGTACGCGGTGATGCCCGCCCCGAGCAGGGCGGCGACGCCGAAGACCCAGGGGCGCCAGCCCTCGCCCACGAACGCGGCCTCGATGATCTTGTCCTTGGACCAGAAGCCCGAGAAGGGCGGGACGCCGAGGATGGCGAGCCAGCCGAGCCCCATCGTGATCGCGGTGACGGGCAGGGCGCGGGCCAGCCCGCCGAAGCGCCGCATGTCCACGGTGTCGCCCATCGCGTGCATGACCGAGCCCGCGCCGAGGAACAGCCCCGCCTTGAAGAAGCCGTGCGTGACCAGGTGGAAGATCGCGAACGCGTACCCGACCGGTCCCAGGCCGGCGGCCAGCATCATGTAGCCGATCTGCGACATGGTGGAGGCCGCTAGGGCCTTCTTGATGTCGTCCTTGGCGGTACCGACGATCGCCCCGAACAGCAGCGTGAGCGCGCCGACGACCGCCACGACGAGCTGGGCGTCGGGCGCGGCCTCGAGGATCGGTCCCGACCGGACGAGCAGGTAGACGCCCGCGGTCACCATCGTGGCCGCGTGGATGAGTGCCGAGACCGGCGTCGGGCCCGCCATCGCGTCGCCGAGCCAGGCCTGCAGCGGCAGCTGGGCCGACTTGCCGCACGCCGCCAGGAGCAGCATGAGGCCGATCGCGGTCATGACCGCCTGGCTCGCTCCCGCGGCTCCCTCGGCCGAGGCGCCCAGCACGGTCGCGAAGTCGACCGCGCCGAACGTCGCGAGCATGAGCATCATCGCCACCAGCAGGCCCATGTCGCCGACGCGGTTCATCACGAACGCCTTCTTGCCCGCCACCGCGTTGGCCCGGTCGTGGTCCCAGAACCCGATGAGCAGGAACGACGCGAGGCCCACGCCCTCCCAGCCGACGA
>JAPSLD010000250.1 GCA_031181105.1 Isoptericola sp.
CACCGTGGTGGGGGACAACCTCACGATCGAGTCGCTGCGCCGCGAGAAGGACGACGTCACCGAGGTCCGCGAGGGCTTCGAGTGCGGTATCGGCCTCGGGTCGTTCAACGACATCACCGAGGGCGACGTCATCGAGACCTTCGAGATGCGCGAGAAGCCGCGCGCCTGACGGTCCGTTCGTCGACGGCGTCCCGTCGCCCCGCCGGTCGGCGGGGCCGGCGGGGCGCCGTCGCCGTCCCACCCACCAAGGAGCACACATGGTCGACAACCCGCGGGCCCGCAAGCTCGCCGACCGCATCAAGGAGATCGTCGCGAGCCTGCTCGACACGCGGATCAAGGACCCGCGTCTCGGCTTCGTCACCGTGACCGACGTGCGCGTGACGGGCGACCTGCAGAACGCCGCGGTCTTCTACACCGTCTACGGCACCGACGAGGAGCGCGCCGGCACCGCCGCGGCGCTGGAGAGCGCCAAGGGCCTCGTCCGGTCCGAGGTGGGCAAGCAGACGGGCATCCGGCTCACGCCCACGATCGAGTTCCACCTGGACTCGGTGCCGGAGACCGCGGCGCACCTGGACGCGGCGCTGGTCGAGGCGCGGCGACGTGACGCCGAGCTGGCCGCGCTGCGCGAGGGCAAGGGGTACGCGGGGGAGCCCGACCCGTACCGCAAGCCCGCCGAGCCGGACGACGCCGCCGACGACGAGCTCTGATGCGCCCCGGCGAGCCCCGGCCCGCCGAGCACGACGGGCCGGGCGGGCGCACCCGCCCGCCGCGGCGCCCGACCGCGCCCGACGGGTTCCTCGTCGTCGACAAGCCCGCGGGCTGGACGAGCCACGACGTCGTCGGACGGTGCCGGCGTCTGGCCGGGACCCGCAAGGTCGGTCACGCGGGCACGCTCGACCCCACGGCCACGGGCGTGCTCGTGGTCGGGGTCGGCCGCGCCACGCGGCTGCTGACCTACGTCGTGGGTGCCGACAAGGCGTACGACGCGACGGTCCGGCTCGGCGTCGGCACCACGACGGACGACGCCGAGGGGGAGGTCACCGCGGCGCCCGGCGCCCGGGACGTCACGGAGGAGCGTGTGCGCGCGGCCGTCGCGGACCTGACCGGTGACATCATGCAGGTGCCCACGGCCGTCTCGGCGGTCAAGGTCGACGGGCGCCGGGCGTACGCGCGCGTGCGTGCGGGCGAGGAGGTCGAGCTCGCGGCGCGGCCGGTCACGGTGAGCGCCTTCGACGTGCTGGGCGTGCGCCCCGCGCGGACGGGCGACGCGGCCGGCGAGGTCCCGGTGCTGGACGTCGACGTGCGTGTGGTCGTGTCGTCGGGCACCTACGTGCGGGCCCTGGCGCGCGACCTGGGCGCCGCGCTCGGCACGGCAGGACACCTCACGGCGCTGCGGCGCACGCGCGTGGGCGGCTACGCGCTCGACGACGCCCGCACGCTCGAGGAGATGCAGGAGCAGGCCGACGCCGACGGCGTGCTGGCGACCGTCCCGCTCGCCGCGGCCGCGCGCGCGACGTTCCCGGTCCGGGAGCTGGCCGCCGACGAGGCGCGGGCGCTGGGCTTCGGGCAGTGGGTCGCCCCGAGCGGACGCGACGGCACCGTCGCCGCGATCGGCCCGGACGGCGAGCTCGTCGCGCTGCTCGAGGACACGCGGCGCAAGGGGGAGCCGCTCGCCCGGCCGGTCCTCGTGCTGGCACCCGCCGGCTGAGGGTCCGGCCGAGGGTCTGGTCGACGGTCCCCGTGCGGTGCGGCCGCGCGGGTGTGGCACGCTTGACGGTCGGCACCACGGTGCCGGTACCGCTGGGTGCAGGTACCACCGAGACAGACGAGGAGCGCAGGCGCGTGCAGGTGTTCACGGACCTGAGCCAGGTCCCCGAGGGCTTCGGCCCGTCGGTCGTGACGATCGGCAACTTCGACGGCGTGCACCGGGGGCACCAGGCCGTGCTCGGCCGCATCGTCGAGCTGGCCCGCGCCGGCGGCCACCGGGCGGTGGCGGTCACGTTCGACCCGCACCCGGCCGCCGTGCACCGCCCGGACGCCGCGCCCGAGCTCCTGACGGGGATGCGCGACCGGCTCGAGCTGCTCGCGGGGACGGGCCTCGACGCGGTGCTGCTCGTCGAGTACACGCTCGACTTCGCGTCCCAGACGCCCGAGGAGTTCGTCTCCCGGTGGCTCGTCGAGGGCCTGCGCGCGAGCACGGTCGTCGTCGGGCACGACGTCCGCTTCGGCAAG
>JAPSLD010000044.1 GCA_031181105.1 Isoptericola sp.
ACCTGTCCTACGGCGCGGTCGAGAAGAACGTGGCGTCGATCTTCGTCAAGCTCGACCTCCCGCCGGACGCGGCGGACCACCGCCGCGTCCGAGCGGTCCTGCGCTACCTCGGGGTGGACGCCTAGCGCCGGGATGTCAGCAGTTCGCCTCGGTGTACTCGTTGAGCTCCGTGGTCGCGTCGACGAACTCCTGGCTCGAGACCGACGCCATGGCGTCGTTGAGGGCCGTCATCGCGTCCTCCGCCGTCGGGTCCGCGAGCGCCTCCGACATGCCGTCGGTGAGCTCGCGGAAGCTGGTCGAGACGGTGTCGACCGCGTCGGCGACCTCGGCCGGCGGGTCGGTGTTCTCGAGGGTCGAGGTGATCTCCTCGAGGTTGGCGATGGCCTCGTCGGGGTTGCTCGGGTCGACGTCGCCGAGCGTCGTGCTCAGCTCGTCGAGCCGGGCGACGGCGTCGCAGAGCGCCTGCGGGCCCTCGGCGGTGGCGGACGGTTCCGTGCCGGAGCCGGTGCCGGAGCCGGTGCCGGCGGTCGGGCCGGCGTCCGAGCCGGATCCTGAGCCGGAGCAGCCCGCGAGGGTGAGCAGCAGCGCGGCCGCGGAGGCCAGGGCGGTGGTACGCGTCAGGTGGGTTCGCACCCCTCGACACTACGCGAGCGACGAGGTCCGGGCACCGTGCCGGCCCGGGAGCGCCGAAACGTTCAGGACCGGGGGTCGGGCACCGCGTAGGGGAGCCGGTGGAGGGTGGCCGCGAGGCGGTCCGCCCGCTCGTGCTCCCGCCGGGCGTTGGCCAGCTCCCGGTCGCGCCGCTCGTGCAGCACCGCGTGGAGGAACGCCTCCGCCGGGGTTCCCGGCGGCGGGCCCGGGGCGACGTAGGCCTCCACCTGGGCCGCCAGCTCGTCGGCGAGGCGGGCACGCGACGCCGGGGCGAGCCGGGGCGCGCGGTCGAGCAGCTGTCGCGCCGCGAGGGCGAGCCCGTCCGGCAGACGGCGCATGTCCGCCGTGCGGGCCCACGCAGCCAGCTGCGGCGGCATCGTGAGCGGTACCGACCAGCCGCGCCCGCCGCGGACGCGGATCGCGTAGGTGCCCGCCAGCATGTCACCGAGCCGCTTGCCCCGGCCGTTGGCCAGGGAGGCGACGAGCGCCACGGCGCCGAGGGTGAGCCACAGCTCGCCGACCCCGACGAGCGCGCGCACGAGCGCGTGCCGCAGGCGCACCGGGCCGCCGTCGTCGCGCACGACCCGGATGCCCGCGGCGAGCTTGCCGAGCGAGCGGCCGCGAGTGAGGGTCTCGACCGTGACCGGGACGACCACGAGCGCGAGGACGACCAGGGCGATCTGCAGCGCGGTGCCCCACTGCACGTCCAGGGCGAACGGCGTCGTGGCCAGGAGCGCGACGAGCGCCACGAGCACGACCACGGTCACGGCGACGTCGAGCAGCGCGCCGAGCGCCCGCGTCGCGAAGGAGGCGGGCCGGGCGTCGAGGACCACGCCCTCGCCGATGAGGATGCCGTCGTGCACGTGCTCTCCCTCGTGGGTCGGTGCCGTAGCGGTGCTGTTGCGGTGTGTTGCGGTGCCGTTGTGGTGCCGTCGCGGTGCCGTCGTCCGGGGACGGCGGCACGGGTCGTGCTGTCGTGTGGAAGGCTATCGGGCGTGGACCTCGACGCCTTCACCGCCGTGCACGGCCCCGAGTGGGACCGCCTGCGGGAGCTGACCGGGCGGCGCCGCCTCGACGGCGCCGAGGCCGACGAGCTGGTCCGGCTCTACCAGACAGTCGCGACCCACCTGTCGACCGTGCGGTCGGCGGCGCCCGACCCGGTGCTGATCACCCGGCTCTCCGACCTGCTCACCCGGGCCCGCACCAAGGTCGCCGGGGCGCACGAGCCCGCGTGGGCCGACGTCGTGCGGTTCGCGGTCGTGACCGTCCCGGCCGCGCTGTACCGGGTGCGGTGGTGGACGGCCGGCGTGACGGTCGCCTTCCTGCTGGTCGCGCTCGTCGTGGGGTGGCGCGTGGCGACCGTCCCGGAGGCGCTCGCGGCCGTGGGCCCGCCGTCGTTCCAGGAGGAGTACGTCAACGAGGCGTTCGCCTCCTACTACGACCCCGGTGCCGGCTTCGCGGCGATGGTCTGGACCAACAACGCGTGGATCGCCGCCCAGTGCGTGGCGTTCGGGGTCACGGGCGTCTGGCCGGTCTTCGTACAGCTGCAGAACGCCCTCAACGTCGGCGCGATCGGCGGCATGATGGCCGCCCACGGCGAGCTGGCGCTGTTCCTGCAGCTCATCGCGCCGCACGGCCTGCTCGAGCTCACCGCGATCTTCGTGGCCGGCGGCGCGGGCCTCAAGATCTTCTGGGCGCTGGTCGACCCGGGTCCGCGCCGGCGGTCCGTCGCGCTGGCGCACGAGGGGCGCGCGCTCATCACCGTGGCCGTCGGGCTCGCGGGGGCGCTCGCGCTGTCCGGGCTCGTCGAGGGCTTCGTGACGGGCTCCGGCCTGCCGTGGTGGCTCAAGATCGTGATCGGTGCCCTCGCGCTGGCGGCGTTCTGGGCGTACGTGCTCCTGCTCGGGCGCCGGGCGGTCGACGCCGGGGAGACCGGCGACCTCGCCGGCCACGAGGCGGGCGAGGTGCTGCCGACCGCCGGCTGACCCGGCACGGCGGGCCGGCGGCCTCCACGGCGGGCCGGCGGCCTCAGAGGCGGCCGGCCGCCTTGAGCGCGAGGTAGGTGTCGGCGAGCCGCGGTGCGAGGTCGTCGGGCAGCGCCTCGACCACCTCGGCCCCGCGCTGTCGCAGCACCGCGGCGACGGCGGCCCGCTCGAGCTCCCCGCGGGCGGCGGCCGCGGCGTCGTAGACCTGCGCGACGTCGTCGCGCCCGGCACGCAGCGCCGCGACCTCGGCGTCGGCGACCGCGGCGACGACGACCTGGTGCGTCCCGGCGAGCTGGTCGACGACGGGCAGCAGACCCGACTCGACCGCGGCCGGGTCGAGCGACGTCAGGAGGACGACGAGCGCGCGCTGCGTGACGCGCGAGCGCACCTGACCGACGAGACCGGGCCAGTCGGTCTCGAGCAGCGCGGGCTCCAGCCCGGCCAGGGTGTCCGCGAGCGCGGGCAGCAGCCGCGGTCCCGACGCGCCCGCGACGCGCCCGCGCAGCGCGCGGTCGTACGCGAGGACGTGGACCCGGTCGCCGGCCCGGTCGGCGAGCGCCGCGAGCAGCAGCGCGGCCTCGATGCTCGCCTCGAGGCGCGTCCCGCCTGCGGAGGCTCCGCCCTCGGACGCCTCGATGCGGGCCGCGGACGTGCGCCCCGTGTCGAGGACGACCACGACGCGCCGGTCGCGCTCGGGTCGCCACGTGCGCACGACGACGTCACCCCGGCGGGCGGTCGCGCGCCAGTCGATCGAGCGCACGTCGTCGCCGACGACGTACTCGCGCAGCGAGTCGAACTCGGTGCCCTCGCCGCGCACCTGGACCGCCGCGCGGCCGTCCATCTCGCGCAGGCGGGCCAGCCGGCTGGGCAGGTGCCGCCGGGCCGCGAACTCGGGCAGCACGCGCACCCGGCCCGGCACGGGCAGCGACGCCTGCCGCGCCGCCAGCCCGAGCGGGCCGTGCGAGCGGACAGTGACGTCACCGGCGTGCCGGTCGCCGCGGCGCGTCGGCAGCAGCGGCGTGCGCACGCGGGCCGACTCGCCCGGCGGCAGGTCGACGTCGTGCCGCGTCGAGGCGGCGACGGTGCGCCGCAGGCCCGTCGCGCCGTCGACGAGCATCGACGGCGGCCACGCGTCGCGCACCACTGCGCGCAGCCGGCGCCGCGACCGGTTGGTCAGGACGAGCTCGGAGGTCGTCGGCGTGCCGAGCCGCACCGAGGCGGCGACCCGTCGCCGGACCGCGACCTCCCGCGGGGAGGCGGCCAGCGCGACGTCGAGCGCGCACAGGCCCGCCACGACCAGCGCCCACAGCAGCACCGTGCCCGGGCCGGGCAGGAGGAGCACGGGCACCAGCCCGGCCGCCGCCAGCCAGACGGCCCGCCGCGTCAGCGCCATGTCAGTGCCTCCTCAACGGGGGACGGGCACGGTGGCCAGGACCGTGCCGAGCACGCTCTCCGCGGTGACGCCCTCGAGCTCGGCCTCCGGCCGCAGCTGGACGCGGTGGCGCAGCGTCGGGTGGGCGAGCGCCTTGACGTCGTCCGGCGTGACGTACATCCGCCCGGATAGCCAGGCCCACGCGCGCGACGTCGCCAGGAGGGCGGTCGCGCCGCGGGGCGAGACGCCGAGCGACAGCGACGGCGACTGCCGGGTCGCGCGGCACACGTCGACCGCGTAGCCGAGCACCTCCGGCGCCACCTGGACCTGGCGCACCTCGGCGCGCGCGGCGGCGAGGGCCTCCGGCCCGGCCACCGCCCGGACCCCGGCGGCGCCGAGGTCGCGCGGGTCGAAGCCGGCCGCGTGGCGCGCGAGGACCTCGATCTCGTGGTCGCGCTCGGGCACGGGCAGCACCACCTTGAGCAGGAAGCGGTCGAGCTGCGCCTCGGGCAGGGGGTACGTGCCCTCGTGCTCGACCGGGTTCTGCGTGGCGACCACGACGAACGGGTCGGGCAGCGGCCGCGGCGTGCCGTCGACGGAGACCTGGCGCTCCTCCATGGCCTCGAGGAGCGACGCCTGCGTCTTGGGCGGCGTGCGGTTGATCTCGTCCGCGAGCAGCAGGTTGGTGAAGACGGGTCCCTCGCGGAAGGAGAACTGCGCGGTGCGCGCGTCGTACACCAGGGACCCGGTGACGTCACCCGGCATGAGGTCGGGCGTGAACTGCACACGCTTGGAGCCGAGGTCGAGCGCGGCCGCGAGCGAGCGCACGAGCAGCGTCTTCGCGACACCCGGCACGCCCTCGAGCAGCACGTGCCCCGAGCACAGCAGCGCGATCAGCAGGCTCGTCACGGCCGGGTCCTGCCCGACGACGGCCTTGCCGACCTCGCTGCGCACCCCGGCGAGCGCGGTGCGCAGCTCGAGCGACGGGCGCCGGGGCTCGGACGCCGGCTGCGGTGCGGGTGCCGCGGTGCCGGGCGCGGGCTGCGGCGCGGGTGACTGGGGTGCGGGTGACTGCGGTGCGGGTGACTGGGGTGCGGGTGACTGGGGTGCCGCGGGCTGGGGTGCCGCGGTCTCGGGTGCGGCGGTGTCGACGGCGGGCGCCTGCCGCGGCGCCGGGGAGCTCTCGTCGGGGGTCGTCACGATCGGTAGACCTCGCTCTCCAAGGTGTCGAGCCGGCGCGCGAGCGCGGTGAGCGCGGCGTCGTCGGCGGGTGATGGTCCGTACAGGAGGTCGGCGACCTCGCGGGCGGGACGGCCGGTCGCGCGCACGACGGCGTCGGTCACGGCGGTGGCGTCGGCCGAGCGCGGCAGGCCGAGGCGACGCGCGAGGCGGTCGGCCGTGGCGGCGCGGAGCCCGGCCGCGGCGTGACCCCGCGAGCGTGACCGGCGGTAGAGGCGCCCGCGGCCACGTGTGGTCTCCGCGGCCCGGACCACGACCGGCAGGTCCTCGGCCACCAGGCGCCCGAGGCGGCGCGAGCGCCACACGACGGTCACGAGCGCGACGAGCAGGGCCCAGAGGCCGACGGCCGGTGCCCACGGCGGGAGGATCGCCCCACCCGGGCCGGCCTCGTCCGGGCCGCTCGTCACGTCCAGGGGGTCCTGGACGAGCCACACCAGCCGCTCGTGCGCGCCGAGCAGGTGCAGCGCGAGCGCGGCGTTGCCGTCCTGCAGCACCGCGCCGTTGGTCAGGAAGGCGGGGTCGTCGACCGCCGTCACCGTGCGCACGCGGGTGCCCGACGGGGTCGGCACGTCCTGGCGCACCTGTCCGAGCACGGCGTTGCCCGCGTCGTCCGCCCAGCACAGGGTGACGTCGCCGCCGGACGAGGTGACGCCGGGCACGAGGCCGGACGGCCCGGCCGCCGTCGCCGCGGGCAGGTCGCAGCCCGGCTCGACGGGGCCCGCCGGCTCGCCGAGCTGGGGGGTGCGCTCGAGCACGCCGTCGGTCACCTGCTCGAGGAGGAAGCCGTCGGCACCGGCCAGGACGACGTCGGCCTCGGCGCCGGCGAGCGCCTCGGCCTGCTCGTCGAGCAGGTAGGGGGCGGGCGCCACCAGCAGCGTCGTGCCCGGGCCCGCGGCGCGCAGCGCGTCGGCGACCCGGGTGACGTGCTCGACCTCGACGCCCTGGTCGGCGAGCACCTCGGCGACGGCCCGCCCGCCGTCGTCGCGCGGGTTGTCGGGCGAGTAGGGGACGGACGAGGTCAGCGGCCGGGACACCGAGAGCAGCAGGACGACGACCAGCAGCGCGGACACGACGAGGACGGTCCACCGCACGGAGCGCCAGCGGCGCGCCGCGCGCGAGCGGACGGTGGTGCCGTCGCCGACCGTGACGCCGGCGGCCGGTGCGGTGGTGTACACGTCGGTCGTCACGAGACGCCCGCCAGCGGGTCGGACGTGCGGCCGTCGGCGGCGTCGGCCGTCGGGCGCTCGGCCGCGGTGCGCCGGTCGAGCGCGCGGAGGAACGCGTCGTCGTCGGCGCCCGCCGGGAGCGTGCCGTAGCAGACGTCGTCGAACAGGCTCGCCGCGCGGCGCAGGTCGGCCGCGACGCCGGGCAGCCGGACGGCGGCGGCGTCGGCGGCCTCGTGCGCGGTGCGGCCTGGCTGCTCCTCGAGCACGACGCGCTCCTCGAGGCTGCGGACCACCGCGCGGAACCGCTCGAGGACGGCCGTCGACCAGTCGGCACGGCCGGCCGCCGCGTCGGCGGCCGCGCGCATCTCGTCCGCGGTCCGCGCGTCGTCCTCGAGCACGACGGCGGACCTGCGCGCCGCGCGCCGGGCGGTGCGCACCGGGCCGGCGACCCACCAGGCGACGAGCACGACGGCGGCCGCCACGCCCAGGACCACGAGCGCCAGCTGCCAGCCCGGCACGTCGGGGACGGCCACGTCGTCGAACAGGCCCAGGAACCACTCGACCAGGCGTTGCAGCAGCGACGGCTCGGTCGCGTACTCGGGCCGGGACAGCTCCTCGAGCAGCCACCGGTGCGCGGTCTCGCGGTCGGGGTCGACCGGGACGTCGAGGGCGGCGAGCCCGGGCACGCCCGTCGCGAGGGCGGGCACCGCCCCCGTCAGGTGCGCCGCCGCCGTCGTCACCGCGGCCCGGGCTGCGACGTGCCCTGGCGGGCCGCGGCGGACGCCAGCGCGACGTCGAGACCCTCGCGCCGCATCCGCACGTCGACGTACAGCAGCGCCACCACGGCGGACAGGAAGATCGTCATCATCGCGGCGGCGATGACGGTGCCGAGCGTCGTCAGCGCGACCATGGCCAGGCCGCCTCCGGCGCCGACGGCGAACAGGCCGCCGAGTGCGGAGAACGGGTAGCTGACGATGCTCGACGCGATGTACACGATGATCGACGCGAGCACGTAGATGCCGAACAGGCGCCAGAACGACCGGCGCGTGAGGCGCCACGCGCGGCCGACCGTCGCCCAGAGGCGCTGGCCCTCGAGCGCGAGGGCGGGGGCCACGAGCAGCAGGCGGACGCCCACCCACGCGAAGAGCGCGACCCCGCCGAGCACGAGCAGGAACCCGACCAGGACCCCGAGGCCCTCGGACACCGAGGCGCCCACGGCGACGCCGGCCAGGACCGCGAGCACCAGGTAGGCCGCGACCAGCAGGCCGCCGACCAGCCCGCGCAGCAGCGCCCAGCCGATGAGCACCCACACGCGCGAGCGCAGTCGGGCCCACGTCTCGCTCACGGACAGCTTGCGCCCGATCACCGACTGGCTCACCGACACCGTGAGCACGCCCTCGATCACCGGCGTGACGAAGAGCGACGTGATCGTCGTGCCCGCGGCCGCCGCGACGAGCTGGGCGTACGTCGTGTCGAGCTGGCTCATCGCCGGGTCGTCGAACCCGTCGGCGACGACGTCGCCGAACGCGCCGCTGATGGCGGGCGCCCAGAGCTGCCCGACCAGCACGCCGAGCACGGTGGCGACGAGCAGCACCAGGGTCGCGGCCCCGAGCATGACGGCGGGGTTGTGCCGGATGGCGCCGAACGCGCCGTCGTACACCTCGCCCAGCGTGAGCGGTCGCAGGGGCACGATGCCGGGCTTGGCGGCCTGCGGCGCGTACGGGCCCGGACCGTAGGGAGAGCCGTACTGCTGGGGCTGGCCGTACTGGGGAGCCTGGCCGTACTGCGGGGCCTGACCGTACTGGGGGGCCTGCCCGTACTGGGGGGCCTGGCCGTACTGCGGGGGCTGCCAGCCGGGCGGTGCCGGCTGACCACCGGGAGGTGCCGGCTGGGCGTGCTGCCCCTCGCCGTGCTGCCCCTGGCCGTCCTGTCCCTGGCCGTCCTGCCCCACGCCGTACCGGCCCTGCCCGTACCGGGGCTGCGGCGCTTCGCCCCAGCCGGAGGGCTGCGGCGGCTGGTCGGGCGTGGTCATGCGGCCTCCCCGGGGGGCGTTCTGGGTGGTCGGGACGGGTGCGGGCGTGCGTTCACGACCCTAGTACCTCCGTGCGGCGATGCGGTCGCCTCGGTGCACAGCCTGGCATGCTAGAGGCATGAAGTCCCGTGTGCTCGTGGTCGACGACGACACCGCCCTGTCCGAGATGATCGGGATCGTCCTCAGGTCGGAAGGGTTCGAGCCGTTCTTCTGCGCGGACGGCGAGTCGGCGCTGGGCGAGTTCCGCGCCCAGCAGCCCGACCTCGTGCTGCTCGACCTGATGCTTCCCGGCAAGGACGGGATCGAGGTCGCCCGCGAGCTCCGCGCGGAGTCGGGCGTGCCGATCATCATGCTGACCGCCAAGAGCGACACGGTCGACGTCGTGCTCGGTCTCGAGTCGGGCGCGGACGACTACGTCTCCAAGCCGTTCAAGCCCAAGGAGCTGGTCGCCCGCATCCGCGCGCGCCTGCGCCGCACCGACGAGCCGGGGCCCGAGCGGCTCAAGGTCGGCGACGTCGAGATCGACGTCACGGGGCACAACGTCACCCGCGACGGCGAGCGCATCAGCCTCACCCCGCTCGAGTTCGACCTGCTCGTGGCGCTCGCCCGCAAGCCGTGGCAGGTGTTCACCCGCGAGGTGCTGCTGGAGAAGGTGTGGGGGTACCGGCACAGCGCCGACACCCGCCTGGTCAACGTCCACGTGCAGCGCCTGCGGTCGAAGATCGAGAAGGACCCGGAGAACCCCGAGGTCGTGCTGACCGTGCGCGGCGTGGGCTACAAGGCCGGTGCCCCGCGCTGACGGCGGCGTCGCCGCCGACGGGCGTCCCGCCGTCGAACGGACCCGACGGCGCCTCGTCCGCTCGCGCGCCCGCGTCGTCGCGTGGGCGCGCGCCCTCGCCCACCGGTGGCGCTCGTCGATGCAGCTGCGGGTCGTCACCTCGGCGCTCGCGCTCGGCGTGGTCACCGTCGTGCTGCTGGGCCTCTACCTGTCGGTGTCGATCCGCGACGGGCTGTTCGAGCAGCGGCTCGACCAGGTCGAGCGGGAGAACGCCGCGATGACCGAGCAGGTGCGCCAGACCTTCGCGTCGTCGCCCGCGACGTCGACGTCGGACCTCCAGCTGCTCCTGTCCACCATGGTGCAGACCCTGGACGCCGGTGCGTCGAGCGCGCAGGACTTCCTGCTGCTGAGCAGCGTCGAGCAGTCCCGGCTGCTCGACGTCGCGACCCGCACCCCGCTCCAGCGCGAGCTGGTCTCCGACGAGCTGCGCGCGGCGACGGTCTCGTCCGACGGCCAGGTGCTCCAGTCGGTGCTCGTCCCGGCCCAGTACACCGCGTCCGAGCAGCCCGAGCCCGGGGTCATCATGGGCTCGACGGTGGACGTGCCGACGGTGGGGGAGTACGAGCTCTACGCGGTCTACTCCTTCCAGCCCGAGCAGGAGACCCTGTCGTTCGTCCAGCGGATCCTCGCGATCGGGTACGTCGCGGTGCTCGTCGCGCTCGTGGCGCTGACGTGGACGGTGACGCGGCAGACCGTGACGCCCGTGCGCCGTGCCGCGACCGTCGCCGCGCGCCTCGCGGACGGGCACCTCGACGAGCGCATGCCCGGCAGCCGGGGCCAGGACGAGATGGCGACGCTCGCGCGGACCTTCAACGAGATGGCGACCAACCTGCAGGACCAGATCGTGCGCATGGAGGCGCTGTCGAACGCGCAGCGCCGCTTCACGTCCGACGTGTCCCACGAGCTGCGCACGCCGCTGACCACCATCCGCATGGCCGGCGAGGTAATCCACGCCTCCCGCGACCAGCTCGACCCCGCGGCGCGCCGCTCGGCCGAGCTGCTCGCCAACCAGCTCGACCGCTTCGAGGAGCTGCTGGCCGACCTGCTCGAGATCAGCCGGTTCGACGCCGGTGCCGCGGTGCTCGACGTCGAGCAGACGGACGTGCGCTCGATCGTCACGGCGGTCGCGGACACCACCGCCCCGCTGGCCGAGCGCCGGGGGGTGTTCCTCTCCGTCGACCTGCCCACCGAGGCGCCGACCGCCGACGTCGACTCGCGCCGGGTCGAGCGCATCCTGCGCAACCTGGTCGTCAACGCGATCGAGCACGCGGAGGGCAAGCCCGTCGAGGTGTCGGTCGCCGCGGACGCGCACGCGGTCGCCGTCGTGGTCCGCGACCACGGCGTCGGCATGACGCCGGCCGAGGCCGAGCACGTCTTCGACCGCTTCTGGCGGGCCGACCCGGCACGGGCCCGCACGACGGGCGGCACGGGGCTGGGCCTGTCGATCGCGCTGGAGGACGCGCGGCTGCACGGCGGGTGGCTCGAGGCGTGGGGCCGTCCGGGGGAGGGCGCGAGCTTCCGCCTGACCCTGCCGCGCCGCGCGGGCATCCAGCTCCAGGACTCGCCGCTGCCGCTGGTGGCGCCGTCGCGCGGCATGAAGCAGTACCCGACCGGGCAGATCCCCGTCGTCAACCCGCCCACCGGTCCCACGCCGACCGCGATCCCGGACCTGAGCGGCTCGGTCGACGAGCCGGTCGACGAGCCGGCCGACGCCCCGTCCGACGCCCCGTCCGACGTGGAGGCGCGATGACCACGCGACGCCGCGGGCGCGTCCGCGCCGCGGTCTCGGCGGCCCTGGTGGCCGTGACGAGCGCCGTCGCGGCGGGCTGCGCGAGCATCCCCACCTCGGGCGAGGTGCGCGACGGGGCCGCCGACATCGAGCTCGGCCGCGACGTCGACTACATCCCCGTCGGCCCCGCCGCCGGGGCGCCGCCCGACCAGATCGTGCAGGGGTTCCTCAACGCCGCCATCGTGGGCCCGCGGTCCACGACGTCGTACGCGGTCGCGCAGGAGTACCTGACCTCGACCGCGGGTGCCACGTGGGACCGGTACGCGCGCGTGCTGGTGCTCCAGGAGAGCCCCCGCGTCACGGCCGACGAGGTGCCCGCCGACGCGACGTCGGCCACCGTGCGCGTCGAGGGCACCGTCGTCGCGACGGTCGACGAGAACGGCGTGTACACGGAGCAGAGCACGCCGAGCGCCGTCGAGACGACGTTCACGCTCGGCCGCGGCTCGGACGGGCAGTGGCGGATCTCCCAGCTCGAGGACGGGCTGCTCATCAGCGCGAGCTTCTTCACCCAGGCGTTCCACCTGACCAAGATGTACTTCCCGACGCCGGACCTGACCTGGTGGGTGCCCGACGTCCGGTGGTTCCCGCACCAGACGTGGCGCACCGACGCGACCGCCCAGATCCTCGCCGGGCCGCCCGAGTGGCTCGCCAACTCGGCGGCCACGGTGATCCCCGAGGGCACGACCCTGGCGATCGACGCGGTCACCGTCAGCGACGACGGCACGATCGGCGTGAGCCTGACGTCGGCGATCGCCGAGGCGTCGGCCGAGGAGCGGGCGCTCGCCGTCGCGCAGCTCGAGGCGACGCTCGTGGAGGGTGACGGCCGCAACGTGGTCCTCTCCGAGGGCACGGCGCCGCTCGCGGTCCCGCGCGAGGTCGAGCTCTCCCTGCCGCACACCGAGGGGCCGGCCCTGGCGGTCGCGGACGGCGAGCTCCACCAGGTCGTGGCGCGCGAGCTGCAGCCCGCGGAGGAGCCCGCCGCGCTCGACGGCCTGACCCCGACGGCCCTCGCCGTCGGCGCGGGCGGGTCGCCCGTCGTGGTGCGGGACGGCGACTCCCGTCTCGTGCGCGTGACGGGCGCCGACGCGCCCGTGCAGCTGCTCGCCGGCGAGGGGCTGCTCGCGCCGTCGGCGGACCGGTTCGGGTCGGTGTGGAGCGGGGACGCGCGCCGGGTCCGGGTGGTGCTCGCCTCCGGCCGGGTCGTCGACCTGACGGTCCCGTGGCTCGCCGAGCGGTCGGTGGAGTCGGTCCGCGTGTCGCCGGAGGGCGCGCGCATCGCGGTCGTCAGCAGCGGCCCGGGCGGCCGGCAGGCGCACGTGGCCGGCATCATGCGGGACGCCCAGAACGTGCCGACCGGGCTGTCGGAGCCGATCCAGGTCGCCGGGGCGGTCGACGACATCAGGCTCGCCACGTGGCAGGACGGCGCGGCGCTCGCGATCCTCGGCTCGTCGGACGGCGTGCCCGCCGTCCTCCTCGCCGGCGTCGGCGGCCTGGCGAGCCAGGGCGGCCTGTCGCGGGCGCTCACCGGCGTCGTCGAGCCCCGGTGGGTGACGGCCGCCGTCGGGTCGAGCGGGATGCTCGCGATCGACGGGGACGGCACGCTCTTCGCCCGGCAGACCTCGGCCCTGTGGGCGGTGGTCGACGAGGGCGTGAGCCTCGTCGCGTACCCGGGCTGACCCGGGCGGAGCCCGTCCCCAGGCGCCAGCGGTCCACAGGGCGGGCGCTCATACCGGCGCTCGGCGCGCCCACCTGGCACGCTCGCCGCCATGACCGAGCACCTGCTGCCGTGGCTCCGCGACCTCGCCCGGCTCGTCGTGCCCGTGTCGTGCCCCGGGTGCGGGCTGCCGGACGAGACCTGCTGCGCCCGGTGCGCGGAGGCTCTCGGCGGCGCGCCGCGACGGGTGGAGGCGGGCGCGCCGCGGCTCGACCGGCTCGACGGCGTCTCTCCGCTGCCGGTGTGGGCGCTGGTCGCGTACACCGGCCCCGTGCGCGACCTCGTCGTCGCGTGGAAGGACCGCGCACGGCTCGACCTCGACCGGCAGCTCGCCGGCGCGCTGCGCCGCGCCGCGGCGCACGTGGCCCCCTCGGTCGCCGGCTGCGTCGGCTCCGCGTCCGGCCGGACGGGTGGCCCCGCGCCGGGCGCCGGGACGCGGCGCGGCGTGCTCGTCGTGCCGGCCCCCTCCAGCGCCGCCGCCCGCCGCGCCCGCGGGCGCGAGCCCGTGCGGGTCCTGGCGCGTGCGGTCGCGCGGGGACTGTCCGACGCCGGGGTTCGTGCGTCCGCGGCCCCGGTGCTGGCGCGCCGCGGCCGCGTCCGGGACCAGGTCGGTCTCGGCTCGCGCGCCCGGGGACGCAACCTCGCGGCGTCGGTCGTCGTGCGCCGCCGAACCCTGCGCCGGTGCGCGGGCGGGCCCCGGCCGCTGTGCCTCCTGGTGGACGACGTGCTCACCACCGGGGCGACGCTCGCGGCGGCCGAGCGGGCGCTCGAGGACGCCGGGTGCGACGTCGTGGGCGCGCTCGTGGTGGCCGCGACACCACCGCCGGGAGCGCGATCCCGGGGTGATCCGGCGCGCCCGGCCCCACCGGTGTACCGGGCCGGGCGATCGGGGATAGCCTGAGGGTCCGACGGGGAGCGCGACGCCTGACGAGACGCTCCCCCCGTCCCCAGGAGCGGGCCCGGCACGGGTCCGGCGAGCGGAGGTGGTGCCGTAGTCCGGCACCCGCAGGGGTGCCCAGCCAGCAGGAGCAGACCGGGCCGCTCGCAGGGGGATTCGGGCGGCCCCACGACGAAGTGGAGCACACGATGGAGATCGTCGTCGTCGGCAGGCACACGGAGGTTGCGGACCGGTTCCGCCGCCACGTGGAGGACAAGCTCGCCAAGGTCTCGCAGCTCGCGCCCACGGCGCGGCGCGTGGACGTCGAGGTCACGCACGAGAACAACCCGCGGCTCGCCGGAGTGAGCGAGCGCGTGGAGCTGACCGTCCGGGCCAAGGGGCCCGTGATCCGCGCCGAGGCGGCCGCGGACGACCGGTTCGGTGCGCTCGACATCGCGCTCGACAAGCTGACCGAGCGGCTGCGCCGCTCGCGGGACCGGCGCAAGGACCACCGCAGGAACAACGGTGTCCTCCCGCCCGTGGACGTCCGCCCGTACGACGCGGTCACCTCGACCGAGTCCCAGCCCGAGCCGCAGCAGGCCACGCTCGACCAGCCCGGCGACGCGGTCGAGCGCCAGCTCGGCGACTCGCCCGTGGTCATCCGGGAGAAGCTCCACCACGCGGAGCCGATGACCGTGGACGACGCGGTCGAGCAGATGGAGCTCGTGGGCCACGACTTCTTCCTCTTCATCGACAAGGAGTCGGCGCGTCCGGCGGCGGTGTACCGCCGCAAGGGCTGGAGCTACGGCGTCATCGAGCTCGACTCGAAGGTCGAGGGCGCGGAGCCCGTCTCCGACCTCACCTGAGCGCGCCTCGCCAGCGCGCGCCTCACCCGAGCGCGCGGTAGGCGCGTTCCCCGCCGGGGTGGCGCAGGTGCGCCGCCCCGGCGGGGCGCGTGTCGGTGGGGCGCGGCAGGATGCCTGACGTGGAGACGCTCTCGCTCGCCCAGGCCCGTCGCGTCGCGCTGGCGGCCCAGCAGGTGCACCGCCCGCGTCCCGTCGGCGCGGTCACGACCCGGCGTGCGCTCGCCGCGGTCGAGCGGCTGGGCCTCCTGCAGATCGACTCCGTCAACGTGCTGGCCCGGGCGCACCTGCTGCCGCTGTACTCGCGGCTGGGGCCGTACGACGTCGGGATGCTCGACCGTGCGTCGGGCCGCGCGCCGCGCCGCCTCGTCGAGACGTGGGCGCACATGGCCTCGTTCGTCCCGGCCGAGACGTACCCGCTGCTCGAGTGGCGGCGCCGGGCCTACCTCACCGAGGCGTGGGGCATGATCAGCGGGACGCCGCTCGCGCACTCGGCCGAGCTCGAGGACGTGCGGCAGATGGTCGCCGAGCGCGGACCGCTCACGGCGAGCCAGATCCACGACGAGCTGGAGGCCGCCGGACGTGCCGCCCCGCGTTCGCGCGACCAGTGGGGGTGGAACTGGACGGCCGCCAAGCGCTGCCTCGAGTACCTGTTCTTCACGGGCGAGGTCATGTCCGCCCGCCGCAACCCGGCGTTCGAGCGGTGCTACGACCTGCCCGAGCGGGTCCTGCCGCCCGCGGTGCGCGCGGCCGACCCGGTGCCGGACGACGTCGCGGTCCGCGCCCTGCTCGAGCACGGCGCGCGGGCGCACGGCGTCGGGACGCTGCGCTGCTTCAAGGACTACTTCCGCCTCCGGGGCCCGGCCCCTCGGCGCGCGCTCGACGAGCTCGTCGAGGAGGGCACGCTCGTGCCGGTCCAGGTCCGCGGCTGGGACGCGCCCACCTTCCTGCACCGCGACGCTCGTGTCCCGCGCCGCGCGACCGGCCAGGCGCTGCTCAGCCCGTTCGACCCGGTGGTGTGGGAGCGCCGGCGGCTCGAGGCGCTGTTCGACGTCTTCTACCGCATCGAGATCTACGTGCCGGCGCCCAAGCGGGTGCTCGGCTACTACGTGCTGCCGTTCCTCGAGGGCGACGCGATCACGGCGTTCGTCGACCTCAAGGCCGACCGCCGGGCGGGCGTGCTGCAGGTCCGGTCCGCGCACGCGTCGCCGCACGCGACGGCCGCGACGGCGCAGCGCCTCGCCGCCGAGCTCGGCCTGCTCGCGGGCTGGCTCGGGCTCGGCGAGACCGAGGTCGCCGCGGTGGGCGACCTGGCGCCGGCGCTCTCGAGCGAGGTCGCCGCGGCGGCCTGACGCTCCGGCACCTACCATCGGGCCAGGGCACGACGGACGGAGGGCCCATGGAGGTCTTCGCGCTCTACCTCGGGGCGGCGGTCGTCGGCGGGACGCTCGCCGTGCTGCTGCGCCTGCCCCCGCTCGTGGGGTTCCTCGCCGCCGGGTTCGCCCTCGGCGGCTTCGGCGCGCCGGAGCTCGCGGGGCTCGAGACGCTCGCCGACCTCGGCGTGGCGCTCCTGCTGTTCGGGATCGGGCTCAAGCTCGACGTGCGCTCGCTCGTGCGCCGCGAGATCCTGCTCACCACCGGGGCGCACATGGTGCTCAGCACCGCCGTCGCCGTCGGCTTCCTCGGGCTGCTGGCCGTGGCGGGCCTGGTCCTGCTGGCCGACGAGCCGTTCGGCTCGCTCGCGCTCGTGGGGTTCGCCCTGTCGTTCTCCTCGACCGTGTTCGTGGTCAAGGTGCTCGACGAGCGGTCGGACGCCACGTCGCTCTACGGGCGCATCGCCGTCGGCGTGCTCGTGGTGCAGGACCTCGCGGCCGTCGCCTTCCTCATGGTGGCGCGCGGGGAGGCGCCCAGCCCGTGGGCGCTCGCGCTCGTGGGGC
>JAPSLD010000045.1 GCA_031181105.1 Isoptericola sp.
GGCACGTGCGCATCTTCCGCTCCATCATGCTGCCCCTGATGCGCCCGGCCATCATCACCAGCTCGATCTTCGCGTTCATCTGGTCCTGGAACGACTTCCTCGGACCCCTGCTCTACCTCAAGAAGCCCGACCTGTACCCGCTGCCCATCGCGCTGCGCCTCTACGTCGACCAGACCAGCGTCTCGGACTACGGCGCCCAGATGGCCATGGCCGTCCTGGCCCTGCTGCCCGTCATGCTGTTCTTCATCCTGTTCCAGCGCTACATCGTCGACGGCGTCGCCACCCAAGGCCTCAAGGGCTGACGATGGCGCGACGTACGCAGCAGGGCGGGCGCGGCACCGGCGGGGAGACCCGGACCGGCGCCGCGCTCGGCCTGCTCGGCGAGGTCCTCCTCGCCGGGGTGCTGGTCACGGTGGGCAGCCTGCTCGTGGTCACGGCCGTCCCGTCGCTCGCTGCGGCCGTGGCGCACGTGCGGCGGCAGGTGTCGGGCCGGGAGATCGGCGTCGGGCGGTTCGCCCGCGAGTGGTGGGCCGCGGTGCGCTCGCTCTGGCCGCTCGGCCTGGCCGCGGTCGCCGTCGCGCTCCTGCTGATGTTCGACCTGCAGCTCGCCACCTCGGGCGCGCTGCCCGGCGGGCGCCTGGTCGCGGCCGTGGTGGCGGTGGCGGCCGCGGTCGCCGTCGTGGTGCTCCTGCGTGCCGCCGGTGCCTGGTCCGACGAGGACGGCACGCCTCGCGGTGCCGGCGCACGCGACGCTCTCGTCACCGGAGCGGAGCGTGCCCGCGACGACCTCGCCGGATCCACCCTGCTCCTCGTCGGGGTGGGGCTCTGCGCGACCTTCGTCTGGATGCTCCTGCCGCTCGTGCTGCTCGTGGGCGGCCTGCTCGCGCTCGCCGTCACGGGCGTCGAGATGCGGCGCCGTGGGCTCGGCCCGACGCGCACCGAGCACTCCGGCGGCCACTGAGACGTCCGGCCGGCGCGTGGCGCCGGACCGGCACGGCCTGCCCGCGACGCCGGGCGGGTCTCGCGAACGATCCACTGCGACGATGCACGGGAGGAAGCGAGAGATGAGAACCACCAGAGCGACGGCGTGCGCCGTCGCCGCGACGACCGCGGGAGTGCTCGCGGTCACCGGTACGACGGCGGTCGCCGCACCGGGCGGCGAGCCCGGGCGGCCCGCGGCCACGACCGGCGTCCAGCTCGAGGAGCTCGACCGCGGCCTGGTCGCGGCCCACACCGACCAGGGCGTGTTCCTGTCCTGGCGGCTGCTCGGCGAGGAGGTGACCGGCCACACCGACAGCGGCATGGCCGGGGCCGACTTCGTCGTCTACCGCGACGGCACGCCGATCGCCACCGTGACCGACTCGACCAGCTTCGTCGACCCCGCCGGGACCGCCACGTCCGCGTACGCGGTCGCTCCCGTCGTCGACGGGAAGCAGGGCAAGCGCAGCGAGCGCGTCACCGCCTGGGACGAGGGCTTCCTCGACATCCCGCTCGACAAGCCGGCGGACGGGGTCACCCCGGCGGGCGAGGCGTACACGTACTCGGCCAACGACGCGTCCGTCGCCGACCTCGACGGCGACGGCGAGTACGAGATCGTGCTCAAGTGGGACCCCTCCAACGCCAAGGACGTCTCCCAGAAGGGGTACACCGGGAACCAGTACCTCGACGCGTACGAGCTCGACGGCACGCAGCTGTGGCGCATCGACCTGGGCGTGAACATCCGCGCCGGCGCGCACTACACGCAGTTCCCCGTCCACGACTTCGACGGCGACGGCGTCGCCGAGCTGATGGTCAAGACGGCGCCGGGCACGAAGGTGACCACGTACTCCGACGGCGAGCCGGCGGAGGAGCGGTACATCAAGCTCCCGGCCGACGACCGCAAGGCCGGCGTCGCGCACACGGACGACTACCGGTACAGCGCCGCGGACTACTACGAGCACGTGGTGCGGATGTTCCAGGACTGGTCGAGCTACCCCGAGGTGACGAGCGGGCAGTGGCCCGCGACGCTCGAGGAGGCCTTCGGCATCGAGCCGCGGTACTCCTACCCGCTGTCCGAGGCCGACGCGCGCGAGCTCGCCGACCACTTCATGGACGTGTACGCGCCGAGCCGCTCCGGGCGCAACGACCTGCGGACGTTCGAGGGCTTCGTCCTCAGCGGCCCCGAGTACCTCACCGTGTTCGACGGGCGTACGGGCCGGCCCCTGGAGACGGTCGACTACAAGCCCGCGCGCGAGGACGACGGCCTGCGGTGGGGCGACTACGCGATGTCCCGCATCGAGCCGGGCAACCGGGTCGACCGGTTCCTGGCCGGCGTCGCGTACCTCGACGGCGAGCGTCCGTCTGCGGTCTTCGCGCGCGGCTACTACACCCGCTCGACGATCGTCGCCTACGACTGGGACGGCAAGAACCTGACGGAGCGGTGGTACGTCGACTCCGGCTGGACGCCCATGACGAACCCGTTCGACGACGGCCCGCACGGCAGGCCCGGCACCGACCCGGAGTTCGGGTCGATCACGACGCAGGGCTTCCACTCGCTGTCGGCGGCCGACGTCGACGCGGACGGCAAGCACGAGATCGTCTACGGCTCGGCCACGATCGACGACGACGGCTCGCTGCTGTACTCGTCGTTCGACACGCTTCCGCCGGGCAGCGGGAACCCGGGCGCCCACGTCGGTCTCGGCCACGGCGACGCCATGCACGTGACCGACATCGACCCGGCACGGCCCGGGCTCGAGATCTGGACGGTGCACGAGGGCGGGGCCTGGGCGCCGTACGGCTCGGCGATGCGCGACGCCGCGACGGGCGAGGTGCTCTTCGGCGCCTACTCCGGCCGCGACACCGGCCGCGGCATGATCGGCGACGTCCTGCCCGGCACGCCGGGCATCGAGGTCTGGGCGTCGATGCCGGGCGGGTCCGACGGCTCCGGCACGCTCAGCGCGACGGGGGAGCGGGTCTCCACACGCACCATGGGCACCAACCAGTCGGTGCGCTGGGCGGGGGACGGCACGACGCAGATCATCGACGGGTCCGGCGACAGCACGCCGCGCATCGTCGACTGGGACGGCACCGTGCTCACGCTCGACGGCACGCGCACCAACAACGGCACGAAGGGCAACCCGTCGCTCGTCGCCGACGTGCTCGGCGACTGGCGCGAGGAGGTGCTCGTGCGCACGGCGGACTCGTCGGCCCTCCGGCTGTACACACCCACGGACGTCACGGACATCAAGCTCTACACGCTCATGCACGACCCGCAGTACCGGGCCGAGGTGGCCCGGCAGCAGACCGCCTACAACCAGCCGTCCTACCCGGGGTTCTACCTCGCGTCGGACACCGACTGGTCGCAGGTCCCGATCCCCTGATCGCGGTCTGGCGTGCTCGGTCCTGCCCGGGTCCGTGACCGGCGTCACGGGCCCGGGTAGGGTCGCTCGTAACGATTCGACACGCAACGCATTCGACGCAGCGGCGCGCGAAGGTCGCGCCGCCGAGGACGGAGTGACGCACCGATGAAGGTGACCATCCTGGGCGCGGGCGGCATCGCGCACGCCCACGCGCAGGCGATCCAGGGCCTGGCCGGCCACGAGGGGCTCGAGGGCGTCGAGCTGACGCACGTCGTCGACATCGACCCCGCACGGGCGGAGGAGTTCGCGACCAAGCACTCGGTGCCGCACCACGGCACCGACCTGCAGTCGGTGCTCGGCTCGGGCGAGGTGGACGTCCTGCACGTGTGCACGCCGCCGTCGCTGCACCTGGCGCAGGCGCAGGCCGCGCTGCGGGCCGGGGTGCACGTGGTCGTCGAGAAGCCGGCGGTGCTCTCGCTGGCCGAGGTCGACGCGCTCGCCGCCGCCGAGCAGGAGGCCGCGGACGGCGCCCGGTTCACCCAGATCGTGCAGCACCGGTTCGGTGCCGGCGCCCTGCGGCTGCGGCGGCTCCTCGCGGACGGCACCCTCGGGCGCCCCCTGGTCGCCACGTGCGACACGCTGTGGTTCCGCCCGCCGGAGTACTTCGAGGTGCCGTGGCGCGGCCGGTTCGACACCGAGGGCGGCGGCCCCACGATGGGGCACGGCATCCACCAGTTCGACCTGCTGCTGTCGGTGCTGGGCCCGTGGGTCGAGGTCCGCGCGATGGCCGGACGGCTCGCGCGCCACGTCGACACCGAGGACGTCTCGATGGCGGTCGTGCGGTTCGCCGACGGCACCATGGCGTCGGTGACCAACTCCCTGCTGTCGCCGCGCGAGACGTCCGTGCTGCGGTTCGACACCGAGGCGGCCACCGTCGAGCTCGAGCACCTCTACGGCTACGACGACTCGGCCTGGACCGTGACGCCGGCGCGCGGCCGCGAGGACGTCGCCGAGCGGTGGGCGGCCGAGACCGCCGCCGTGACCGACGGCGGCGCGAGCGGTCACCTCGCGCAGCTCGTGCCCACGTACCGCGCGCTGGCCGCGGGCCAGGCGCCGCCGGTGACGGTCGCCGACGCGCGCGGCACCCTCGAGCTCGCCGCGGCGATCTACAAGTCCGCCTTCACCGGTGCGCCGGTCGTGGCGGGCGAGATCGCACCCGGCGACCCGTTCTACGCGAGCATGGCCGGCACCGGCGCGCCCTGGCCCGCCGTCAAGGACGTCGCCGCCGAGGAGGCGGCCCGGTGAGCACCGACCTGCACGACGACGGCGCGGCGCTGGCCGCGCGCCACGGCGACGCGGAGCTCTTCCGCTACGTCTACCGGCCCACCGACATCCCGTACGAGAGCCCGCGCCCCTACCTGCACCCCCTGCGGACCCTCGGCGGCGACCTCGTCTCGGCCTACCGTCCCTGGGACCACGTCTGGCACAAGGGCATCGCGTGGTCGCTGCCGCACGTGGGGCCGTGGAACTTCTGGGGCGGGCCCAACTACGTGCGCGAGAAGGGCACGTACGTCGACCTCGGCAACGACGGCTCGATGGACCACGAGCGCTTCGAGTCCGTCGACGGCGCGCGCGTCGTCGAGGAGCTCGCGTGGCGGACCCCGCCCGGTGCGTCGGGGGACGACGGCGCGACGCCCGGCGACGTCGTCGTGCGCGAGCACCGGACCCTGGCGGTGCACGTGCCCGACGCCGGGGAGGCGGCCTGGGTGCTGACCTTCCGGTCCGAGATGACCAACGTCTCCGGCGGCGCGCTCGACATCGGCAGCCCGACCACCAACGGCCGCGAGAACGCCGGCTACGGCGGCCTGTTCTGGCGGGGCCCCCGGTCGTTCACCGGAGGCCGGGTGCTGCTGCCGGCCGACGACGGCTCGGGGGTGCTCGCCGACGCCGAGGAGGCGCGCGGCCTGCGCGCCCCGTGGCTCGGGTTCGTCGGACGGCACGACGGCGCGGCGCCCGGTCCGCAGGGCGGGTCGCGGTCGTCGACCGTGCTCATGGTCGACCCGGGGACGAACCCGGGCGGGACCCCGCAGTGGTTCGTGCGCTCGGTCCCGTTCGCCTGCCTGTGCCCGGCACCGGCCTTCAGCGAGGAGCTGCCGTTCCCGCCCGGGGCGACCCTGACGTTCGAGTACGCGGTCGTGGTGGCCGACGGCGGGTCCGACGGCGCCCGCGGCGCGGCGCTCGCCGCGCTCGGCCGCCGCGTGCTCGACGAGGTGCGCGTGCCTTGACCGGACCGGTCTTCCCGGGCGGGGCGTCGCCGAGGGGCGCGCCGCGGCGTCAGCCGACCCGCAGGACGCGTACCGCGCCCGCCGGCACGTCCAGGGTCCCGGTGACGTCCTCGCCGGTGAGCAGCTCGGACCCGTGCAGCGGCGCGCCGTCGGTGCCGAGGGTCGCGTCGGCGTCGGTGTGGTTGAGCGCGAACACCCACGACGTCGCGCCGTCGTCGGACCAGCGGCGCACGACCTCGACGCCGGCCGGGGCGACGACGTCGGGCCCGACGCCGGCCTCCTCGACCACGCGCGCGGCGAGCGCGTCGAGGCCCGGGCGGTCCAGCCGCGTCGCGACGTACCAGGCGCTGCCCGCGGTGCCGACCGGGCGGCGGGTGATCGCCGGCCACCCCGCGAGCGCGCCGTCGGCGTGCGAGGCGACGACGTCGGTGCCGCCGGCCACGTGCGTCTTCTCGGTCCACAGGTCGGCGGTGGTCTCGCCGCCGATCGCCTTGCCGGAGACCGTGACCGTCTCGGCCTCCTGGAGCGGGAAGAACTCCTCGGTGCGCACGCCGAGCAGGTCGCGGAACGCGCCGGGGTAGCCGCCGAGGCGCACGTGGTCGTTCTCGTCGACGATGCCCGAGAAGTACGTGACCACCACCGTGGCCCCGCGCTCGGCCGCGGCGGCGACGTTCGCGGCGTCGGCGTCCCTGACGAGGTAGGTGGTCGGGAGGACGACGAGGTCGTAGCCGTCGAGGTCCGCGTGCGGCGGCACCATGTCGACCGTCACCCCGAGCCGCCACAGCGCGGCGTACCAGGCTTGCACCTGGTCCATGTAGCGCAGCGCCTGCGTCGGGTGGGAGTCGAGCTCGGCGCCCCACCACGACGGCCAGTCGACGACCATCGCCGCGCGTGAGCGCACGCGCGAGCCGCGGACCTCGCCGAGCGCCGCCAGGGCGCGGCCCAGACCCACGACGTCGCGCCACACCTCGGTGTCGGTGCCCGCGTGGGGGACCATGCCCGAGTGGTACTTCTCGGCGCCGGCGCGCGAGGCGCGCCACTGGAAGAACATGACGGAGTCCGCCCCGCGCGCGACGTGCTGCAGGGAGTTGCGCAGCAGCTCGCCCGGCAGCTTGGCGCGGTTGCGCGGCTGCCAGTTGACCGCCGACGTCGAGTGCTCCATGAGGATCCACGGCTCGCCGCCCGCGATGCCCCGCGACAGGTCCGCGGAGAACGCGAGCTCGACGTGCCGGTCGGGGTCGGCGGCGGAGGTGTAGTGGTCGTTGGCGACGACGTCGAGCTCGGGCGCCCACGCGAAGTAGTCCATGCCCTTGGTGTGGCTCGAGGCCATGAGGTTCGTCGTGGTGGGCACGTGCGGCGTGATCCCGCGGAGCGTGTCGCGCAGGTCGCGGTAGTAGTCGAGCAGGGCGTCCGACGAGAAGCGGTCGAAGTCGAGCTGCTGCGTCGGGTTGGCGAACGTGGGTGCGGCGAGCGGCGGCAGCACGTCGTCGAACGACCCGAAGCGCTGGGACCAGAACGCCGTGCCCCACGCCTCGTTGAGGTCCTCGATCGTGCCGTAGCGGGCCCGGAGCCACGCGCGGAACGCCTCCGCCGCGGCGTCCGAGTAGTCGCGCGGGACGTGGCAGCCGATCTCGTTGTCGACGTGCCACAGCGCGAGCGCCGGGTGGTCTGCGTACCGCTCGGCCATGCGCGCGGCCATGCGCAGCGCGTACTCGCGGTGCACCGGGTGCGTGACGGCGTACGACTGGCGCCCGCCCTGGTGCAGGACCGTGCCGTCCGCCGTGCGCGGGAGGATCTCCGGGTGCTTGCGGGTGAGCCACGGCGGCGGCGACGCGGTCGCCGTCGCGAGCGCGACCTGGATGCCGGCGTCGTGCAGGCGGTCCATCGTCTCGTCGAGCCAGCCCCACTCCAGCTCGCCCTCGCGGGGCTCGATGGTGGCCCAGGAGAAGATCGCGACGCTGAGCAGGTTGACGCCCGCCTCGCGCATGAGCTCGAGGTCCTCCAGCCGCACCTCCTGCGGCCACTGCTCGGGGTTGTAGTCGCCCCCGAAGCCCAGGCCGCCGAGGCGGTGGTTCCAGGGCCGGACGGCGGCGGGGTCGAAGGACTCGGGGGAGGTGCGTCGTCGCATGCGACGAGTCTGCCATGAATCGGTTCAAAGCGGCAGCGAGGTAGCGCGGCGGGGTGCGAGGTAGCGCGCTACCTCGCGGAAGAACGCGCTACCTCGCGGGAGAACGCGCTACCTCGCGGAAGAGCGCGCTACCTCGCGGAGGACTCGCGGACGACCAGCGCGGGCTGGAAGACGACGTGCTGCGGCTCGGCGTCGCTCCCGCGCAGCAGCAGGTCGGCGGCGCGGACGCCCAGCTCGTGCGTCGGCTGGCGCACGGAGGTCAGCGGCGTCGCCAGCTCGGCGGCGAAGGTGACGTCGTCGTACCCGACGACGGCGAGGTCGTCCGGCACCGACAGGCCCGCCCGGCGCAGCGTGCGCAGCGAGCCCAGGGCCACGAGGTCGTTGACGCAGAAGACCGCGGTCGGCCGGTCGTCGCGGTCGATGAGCTGGCGCGTGCCCGCGTCGCCGCCGTCGGCGTTCAGGCTGACGGTGAGCTCCTCGAGCACCACGGCCGGGTCGAGCCCCGCGGCCTCGACCGCCTGCACGGCGCCCTCGTACCGGTCGGCGCACTGGTGGATCGTGTGGGGGCCGTTGAGGAAGGCGATGCGCTCGTGCCCCTGCTCGAGCAGGTGCCGCACCGCGAGCGCGCCCCCGTGGACGTCGTCGACGGCGACCGAGGACAGCGACTCGACGGGGGAGGGGCGGTCGAGGAGCACGATGCCGACGCCGCGCTCCGCCAGGGCGACGAGGTGGTCGATCTCGTCGGTCGCCGGGACCACCATGATCCCCTGGACGCCGTGCTGCTCGTACAGGCGCAGGTACCGGGCCTCGCGCTCCGGGTCCTCGTCCGAGCTCGCGACCATGAGCGTGTAGTCGTCCTGGTCGAGGCGGGCCTCGATGCCGCGCGCCAGGTCGGTGAAGAACGGGTTCGAGATGTCGAGGACGACCGCGCCCACGGTCGTGATCGTGCCGACGCGCAGCTGCCGCGCCGAGCCGTTCGGGACGAACGAGAGCTCGGCGATGGCCGTCTGGACGCGCTCGCGCGTCGCCGCGGAGACCCGCTCCGGCCGGTTCAGCACGTTGGACACCGTCCCGACGCTCACGCCGGCGAGGCGCGCCACGTCGGAGATGGACGCGCGGCGGCGGGCGGTGCGGGGCATGGGGCCTCTCCTCGTCGACAGATCCCGGGACGCGTCCGGCGATGGTCGTGACGCGCCGCAGGACGCTGATCGTAACGTTTCAACCGGCGCACCGGCCCGAACGCCTCGCCTCTGCCGCCGCGTCGGCCGCTGCGGCACGTCGGCGTCGGGCGGATGTGACCGGTCCCTTGCTCCCCGCGCCGCGCACGGTGTACGGTCAGCGTATTGAATCGTTTCATCGTGCGCGTCGACGACGACGCGGGAAGTGAGACCGACGGTGGCTCCAGACACACCTCCGGCCGGCGCGGGCAGGCGCCGCGTCATGTTCCAGTTCCGGGTGCGCCCCGACCGGCTCGACGAGTACACGCGCCGGCACGCCGCGGTGTGGCCGGAGATGCTCCGCGCGCTGCACGAGACGGGCTGGGAGAACTACTCCCTGTTCACGCGCCCCGACGGGCTCGTGGTCGGGTACTTCGAGACCGCGGACCTCGACGCGGCCCAGGCCGGCATGGCGCTGCGCGACGTCAACGCGCGCTGGCAGGCCGAGATGGCGGAGTTCTTCGCCGACGCCGGCCCCGACGAGCAGATGGACCAGCTCACCGAGGTCTTCCACCTCGAGACCCAGCTCGCCGCCGCCGAGACGGCCGCGTCCGACGACCCCGCGCACAGCGCCGCCCAGGACTGAGGAAGGACACCACCATGCCCACGTTCGACGACATCACCCCGGTCCTCGACCGGCTCGCCATCGAGGTGCCCTCCTGGGCGTACGGCAACTCGGGCACCCGGTTCAAGGTCTTCTCGACGCCGGGCACGCCCCGCGACCCCCAGGAGAAGATCGCGGACGCCGCGAAGGTGCACGAGCTCACGGGCCTCGCGCCCACCGTGGCGCTGCACATCCCCTGGGACAAGGTCGACGACTACGCCGCGCTGCGGCGCTACGCCAACGACCACGGCGTGGACCTCGGCACGATCAACTCGAACACGTTCCAGGACGACGTCTACAAGCTCGGGTCGCTGACGCACACCGACCCGGCCGTGCGGCGCAAGGCGATCGACCACCACCTGGAGTGCATCGAGATCATGGGCGCGACCGGGTCGCGCGACCTGAAGATCTGGCTCGCCGACGGCACGAACTACCCCGGCCAGGGCGACATCCGCACGCGCCAGGACCTGCTGCACGAGGCGCTGACCGAGATCTACGCCCAGCTCGCCGACGAGCAGCGCATGGTGCTCGAGTACAAGTTCTTCGAGCCGGCGTTCTACCACACGGACGTCCCGGACTGGGGAACCTCGTACGCCCAGGTCTCCGCGCTCGGCGACAAGGCGTTCGTCTGCCTCGACACCGGCCACCACGCGCCCGGCACGAACATCGAGTTCATCGTCGCCCAGCTGCTGCGCCTCGGGAAGCTCGGCTCGTTCGACTTCAACTCGCGCTTCTACGCCGACGACGACCTGATCGTGGGTGCGGCCGACCCGTTCCAGCTCTTCCGCATCATGGTCGAGGTCGTCCGCGGCGGGGGGCTCGACGAGGGTTCGGGGGTCGCGCTCATGCTCGACCAGTGCCACAACATCGAGGACAAGGTGCCCGGGCAGATCCGCTCGGTCCTCAACGTCCAGGAGATGACCGCTCGCGCGCTGCTGCTCGACCGTGACGCGCTGACGCGGGCGCAGGAGGCGGGCGACGTGCTCACCGCCAACGCGATCTTCATGGACGCCTTCTACACCGACGTGCGGCCGCTCCTCGCGGAGTACCGCGAGAAGCGCGGGCTGCCGGCCGACCCCATGGCCGCGTACGCCGAGTCGGGCTACCAGGCGCAGATCGCCGCCGAGCGGGTCGGCGGTCAGCAGGCCGGGTGGGGGGCGTGAGCGTCACCACCACCGAGCACGTGCTCGACGGCCCGCACGGCCCGTTGCGCGTGCGGGTCTACGAGCCCGAGCCGGGCGACGACCGGCGGGCGGGCCTCGTGTGGGCGCACGGCGGAGCCTTCATGCACGGGGACCTCGATATGCCCGAGGCCGACTGGGTCGCGCGCGGACTGGCGGCCGAGGGCGTCGTGGTGGCGAGCGTCGACTACCGGCTCGTGCCGCCGCTCGACTACCGGGCGGCGGCCGGCGCGCCCCCGTCCTCGCACGGCGTGCGCTTCCCGGTGGCGTCGGAGGAGCTCACGTCCGCGTTCGGCTGGGCCCGCGACGCGGGGTTCGGCGTCGCGGGCGAGCTGTGGTCGCTCGGAGGCGCGAGCGCGGGCGGGAACCTGGCGGCGGGTGCGTCGCTGCGCCTGCGCGACGCCGGCGGGCCGCAGCCGCGCAGCGTCGTGCTCGCGTACCCGGTCGCCCACCACGAGCTGCCCGCACCGCGGCCCGAGCTCGCCGAGAAGATCGCGGCGCTCCCGCCCGAGCGGGACTTCCCGCCCGCGGCCGTGCGCGCGATGAACTCGAGCTACCTCGGGTACGACGGCGCCCCGACGTCGCCGTACGCCTTCCCCGGCGGGCAGCACCTGGAAGGGCTGCCGCCCACCTTCGTCCTCACCTCCGACCACGACGCGCTGCGGTCGTCGGGCGAGGCGTACGCCGCCGAGCTCGCCGCGGCCGGCGTCGACGTCCTCCTCGTCCGCGAGCAGGGCACCTGGCACGGCCACCTCAACCAGCCGGAGCACCCGGACGCGGCGCGGAGCGTCGCGCGCATCACCACCTGGCTCACCGCCGACGCGCTCGTCGGCACCCCGCACGCACGAATCGACTCGGGAGCAGCAGCACGATGACCAACCACACCGTCAACCCGGCCGTCGAGGCCCTCGTGGCGCGCTCGAACAGGCTGGGCGCCGACCCGCGGAACACCAACTACGCCGGGGGCAACACGTCGGCCAAGGGCGTCGAGAAGGACCCGGTCACCGGGCAGGACGTCGAGCTGCTGTGGGTCAAGGGCTCCGGCGGCGACCTCGGCACGCTGACCGAGAAGGGCCTGGCGGTGCTGCGGCTCGACCGCCTGCGCGCGCTGCAGGACGTCTACCCGGGCGTCGAGCGCGAGGACGAGATGGTCGCCGCCTTCGACTACTGCCTGCACGGCAAGGGCGGCGCCGCGCCGAGCATCGACACGGCCATGCATGGCCTCGTCGACGCCGCGCACGTCGACCACCTGCACCCCGACGCCGGCATCGCGATCGCGACCGCCGTCGACGGCCCCGAGCTCACCGCGAAGATCTTCGGCGGCAAGGTCGTGTGGGTCCCGTGGCGCCGGCCCGGCTTCCAGCTCGGTCTCGACATCGCCGCGATCAAGGCCCAGCACCCCGAGGCCATCGGCACGGTGCTGGGCGGGCACGGCATCACCGCGTGGGGCGACACCTCCGAGGAGGCCGAGCGCAACTCGCTGTGGATCATCGAGACCGCCGCCGCGTACATCGACGCGAACGGCGAGCCGGAGCCGTTCGGCCCGGCGCTCGCGGGCTACGAGCCGCTGCCCGTCGAGGAGCGGCGCGCGAAGGCCGCCGCCCTGGCGCCGCACCTGCGCGCGGTCGCGTCGTTCGACAACCCGCAGGTCGGCCACTACACGGACTCCGACGTCGTGCTCGAGTTCCTCGCCCGCGAGGCGCACCCGCGGCTGGCGGAGCTCGGCACGTCGTGCCCCGACCACTTCCTGCGCACCAAGGTCAAGCCGCTCGTCGTCGACCTGCCCGCCACGGCGAGCGTCGAGGAGATCGTCGAGCGCCTGCCGCGGCTGCACGAGGCCTACCGCGCCGACTACACCGCCTACTACGAGCGCGGCGCCGCCGAGGCCCGGGCCCGCGGCGAGGAGCCCCCGGCGATGCGCGGCGCCGACCCGGCGATCGTGCTGGTCCCGGGCGTGGGCATGTTCTCCTACGGCGGCGACAAGCAGACGGCGCGCGTCGCCGGCGAGTTCTACGTCAACGCGATCAACGTGATGCGCGGCGCCGAGGCGTTGTCGACGTACCGGCCGATCGACGAGTCGGAGAAGTTCCGCATCGAGTACTGGGCGCTCGAGGAGGCGAAGCTGAAGCGCCGGCCCCGGCCGAAGCCGCTCGCGACCCGCGTCGCGTTCGTGACCGGCGCCGCGTCGGGCATCGGCCGGGCCATCGCCGAGCGTCTCGCGTCCGAGGGCGCGTGCGTCGTCGTCGCGGACCTCGACGCGGAGAAGGCGCAGGGCGTCGCGGCCGAGATCGGCACGACGGACGTCGCCCTCGGTGTCGCGGCGAACGTGGCCGACGAGGCCGCGGTCCAGGCCGCGCTGCGCGAGGCGGTGCTGGCGTTCGGCGGCGTCGACATCGTCGTCAACAACGCGGGCCTGTCGCTGAGCAAGTCGCTTTTCGACACGACCGAGGCCGACTGGGACCTGCAGCACGACGTCATGGCCAAGGGCTCGTTCCTGGTGTCGAAGAACGCCGCCCGCATCCTGGTCGACCAGAAGCTCGGCGGCGACATCGTCTACATCTCGTCGAAGAACTCCGTGTTCGCCGGTCCGAACAACATCGCCTACTCGGCGACCAAGGCGGACCAGGCGCACCAGGTGCGGCTGCTGGCGGCCGAGCTCGGCGAGCACGGGGTCAAGGTCAACGGCATCAACCCGGACGGCGTGGTCCGCGGCTCGGGCATCTTCGCCTCGGGCTGGGGCGCCAACCGGGCCAAGACCTACGGCATCCCCGAGGAGGACCTGGGCAAGTTCTACGCCCAGCGCACGCTGCTCAAGCGCGAGGTGCTCCCCGAGCACGTCGCCAACGCGGTCTACGCGCTGTGCACGTCCGACTTCTCGCACACCACGGGCCTGCACGTCCCCGTCGACGCCGGCGTCGCGCAGGCCTTCCTGCGATGAGCGCGCCGGCCGGGCCCGACGGCGGCTCTCGCCTCCCGGCGTTCGTCGCGGTCGACCTGGGCGCCACGAGCGGGCGGGTCATGCTCGGCGTCCTGCACGACGGCGGCTCCTCCGGAGGTGCGCACGGCGAGCGGGGGCCACGGGTCGAGCTCGTGGAGACGGGCCGGTTCCCGAACGGCCCGCTCGCGGTGCCGCGGGCCGGCGGGGACGTCGTCGACCTGCGGTGGGACGTGCTGGGGCTGTGGCGCGGCATCGTCGCGGGGCTGCGCGAGGCGGGCCGCGAGGCGGAGCGCCGAGGTGCCCGCGTGCGGGCCGTCGGCGTCGACTCCTGGGCCGTGGACTACGGCCTGCTCGACGCCGACGGTGCGCTCCTCGGGGCGCCGCGCAGCTATCGCGACCCGCGCATCCTCGGCGCGGCCGAGCGGGTCTACGAGCGCGTCTCGCCGGCGGAGCACTACGCGGTCAACGGGCTGCAGCACCTGCCGTTCACCACGGAGTTCCAGCTCGTGGCGGGCGCCGACGAGGCGGCGTGGGCGTCGGCGCGCCGGCTGCTGCTGATCCCGGACCTCGTCACGTGCTGGCTCACCGGCCGGCAGGTCGCCGAGGTCACCAACGCGTCGACCACGGGGCTGCTCGACGTCCGCTCGCGCACCTGGTCGAGCGAGCTGCTGAGCCGGCTCGGCTCGGAGCACCCCGCCCTGGCCCGGCTCGAGGACATCCTGCCCGACCTCGTCGAGCCGGGCTCCGTCGTCGGGCCGCTGCTGCCCGCGCTCGCGGAGGAGGCCGGGCTCGGCGAGGTCCCCGTCGTCGCGGTGGCGTCCCACGACACGGCCTCCGCCGTGGCCGCGATCCCGCTCGGGGCGCGGGCCGCCCACGGCGGCCGGACGGACGGCGTCGCGGCGTACGTGTCGAGCGGCACGTGGTCGCTCGTCGGCCTCGAGCTGGGGGCGCCCGTGCTGACCGAGGCGAGCCGCGAGGCGAACTTCACCAACGAGCTCGGGCTCGACGGGACGGTCCGGTACCTGCGCAACGTCATGGGGCTGTGGGTCCTCGACGAGTGCGTGCGCGAGTGGGAGCGGTCCGGCGACCCGGTCGACCTGGCGGAGCTGCTCGCGGCCGCGGCCGACGAACCCGGCGGCCGGTGCGTCGTCGACGTCGACGACGACGCGTTCCTCGCACCGGGGGACATGCCGCGACGCTTCCGCGCGGCCGCCGAGGCGGCGGGCCAGGAGGTCCCGGCCACGCGTCCGGCGCTCGCCCGGGCGGTGCTCGACAGCCTCGCGGCGGCGTACGCACGCGTGGTGTCGCGGGCCGGCGAGCTCGCCGGGGTCGACGTGACCGCCGTGCACGTGGCGGGCGGCGGCGTGCGCAACGAGCTGCTCTGCCGGCTCACCGCCGAGGCGACGGGTCTTCCCGTCGTCGCGGGTCCGGTCGAGGCCGCCGCGCTGGGGAACGTGCTCGTGCAGGCCCGGGCCGTCGGGGCGCTCGAGGGCGGCCTCGACGCGCTGCGCGGGGTCGTGGTCGCGAGCACCGAGCTCAGGACCTACGCGCCGCGGTAGGCCACGCCGTGAGGGGCGCTACCGCGACGCGAGGGCGGGCTCGGTGAAGCGGGCCCACACGTGCTTCTCGCCGCCCGGGGTGCGGTACCAGCCGACGGTGTGGGCGGCGCGACGGGCGAGGTGCAGGCCGAACCCGCCCTCGCCGGGAGGGCGGTTCGTGGCGACCACCGGCGGGACGTCCGGGCTGCGGTCGACGACGTCGAGCAGCGCGGACCGTCCGTCGCACAGGAGCCGGACCGTCGCCGGGCCGTCGGCGTGCTGCAGCGCGTTCGACACGAGCTCGCTCGCGACGAGCACGATCCGCTGGACGCCCGTCAGCGTCGCACCGTCGGCGGGCCCGGTGCCTGCCGACGCGCAGTCGCAGGGCAGGCGGGACGAGAGCGCGGCGCGCACGGCCGACAGCTCCTCGACGGAGTGCACCGTCCAGGCGCCGACCAGCGTCATCGTCCCGTCGCGTGGTGCAGCCTCGGTGTAGGTCACGGCACCACCGTCCCGCGACACCCTCGCTCGATCATCGCCTCACACCCCCTGCTTGCCGCCGCTCGCGCGGCCGTCAGTCCGTCGTCGAGATTACAGGGCCGTCGGCGTGCCCGCGCGGCGCGCCACAGGTTGTGGACGCGCCGCGCGGTCCGGGGCGGCTACCTCCCGCGCGGGCCCGACCCGCAGTCGGCCGCCTCGTACGGTGCGGTGAGCGTCCGCTCGCCGTCGACGACGACGCGCACCTGCCCGGCCGTCACCGCGGCCGCCCTGGCCGGCAGGATCCGCTCGACGGACCTCCCGGCCGCGACGTCGAACCGCCGCGTGCCGTGCTCCGTCTCCAGGGTTGCCGCCACGGGTGCGGTGCCCGCGTTGGTCACCTCGACCTCCAGCCGCACCCGGGTTCCGACGCACTCCGACCGGGCCGTGACCGAGACCGTCTCGGCGACCCACGCGAGGCTGTACTCGCGCGTCGAGCCGTCCTCGGCGGCCACGGTGACCGTCGTCGTGCCGGGCACCGCGTCCGCGTCCTGCACCGCGGCGGTCGCGTACGGGTCCGTGGGCGTCGCCGTCACGGCCGGCACGCCGGCAGCCGGGTCGACGCGCACCTCGTGCTCGGCCGTGCCGGGCTCGAAGCCCGCCAGCGGCTCGCCGCCGACCGTGATCGCCCGGGCGGTGGCGTCCGTGCCGACGCCGGGCACCTTGGCGAACACCTCGA
>JAPSLD010000046.1 GCA_031181105.1 Isoptericola sp.
CGCGGGCGGCGGCGGCATGCTGCCCCGCACGGGTGCGGAGGTCATGGCGTGGATCGCCATCGCCCTCCTGCTGATCGGCGCGGGTACCGCCGCGGTGATCATCGCGAAGCGCCGGGCGGCCTCGCTCGGCTGAACCGCCCTTCCGTAGCGCGACCGAGCCGGCGTGACCACTGGTCACGCCGGCTCGGTCGTCTTCGCGTCGCGCGACGACGAAGCCCCGCCGGCCTGAGGACCGGCGGGGCTTCGTCGTGGGAGGGACGGAGGGTCGAGCGCTAGCCGACCCGGTGCAGCCAGCGCACCGGTGCGCCGGCCCCCGCGTAGCGGAAGGGCTCGAGCTCGTCGTCCCAGGAGGTCCCGAGGGCGAGGTCGAGCGCGTCGCGCATGGCCGACGGGTCGTGCGCGAGGTCCAGAGCCGCACGGATGCGGTCCTCCGGCACGACGACGTTGCCGTGCACGTCCGTCATGGCATGGAAGATCCCGAGGTCGGGCGTATGCGACCACCGGGCGCCGTCGGCGCCGTGGCTCGCCTCCTCCGTCACCTCGAAGCGCAGGTGGTCCCACCCGCGCAGCGCAGACGCCAGCCGCGCGCCGGTCCCCTGGGCGCCCTGCCACGAGTACTCGGCGCGATAGAGACCGCGCCCGGCCGGCTGGGGCGTCCAGTCGAACGACACGCGAGTGCCGAGCACGTTGCCCGCCGCCCACTCGAGGTGGGGGCACAGTGCCCGGGGTGCGGAGTGCACGAAAAGCACACCGCGGGTGATGGCTCCGGCCATGATGTCCTCCCTGGTTCCGAGGTCCGTCTTCCCCTACGTCCTCGAACCCGGGCGGAGGCCCTGGTCAGTGCTTACCGGCGGCGTCCTTCTCTTGTCTCACGTCTTCCACGTCACATCCTGCCGGAGCCGCGGGCCAGATGCGAGGCGAATCACCCATTTGATGCAGATTCTCAGGAAGCTCAGAGCCTCTCGCGCAGGTCCCGCATCGCCTTCTTGCGCACGGTGCGCTCGAGCCGGTCCAGGTAGAGCTTGCCGTCGAGGTGGTCGCACTCGTGCTGGAGGCAGCGAGCCATGAGCCCGGTTCCCTCGACGACGATCTCCTCGCCGTCGAGGTTGGTCCCGACGACGCGGGCGTACCACGCGCGCGTCGTGGGGTACCAGAGGCCCGGTACCGACAGGCATCCCTCGTCACCGTCCTGCACCTCGTCCGACAGCTCGACGATCCGCGGGTTGAGCACATACCCGATCTCGTCGTCGACGTTCCACGAGAACGCGCGGAGGTTCACCCCGATCTGGTTCGCCGCGAGCCCCGCGCGCCCCTCGGCGTCGACGGTCTCGACCAGGTCCTCGACCAGGCCGCGCACACGGTCGTCGATCGTGGTGATCTCGTCGCACGGGGTGCGCAGCACGGGGTCGGGCAGCACCCGGATCTCTCGCATCGCCATGGGGCGCATTCTTCCAGATCGCGCACCGCTCCCCCGCCCGCACCGGGGATGTCGACGGCGGGCGCTCCGGTAGGCTCACGGGCGCGCCCCGTTAGCTCAGCTGGTCAGAGCAGGAGACTCATAATCTCTCGGTCGCGGGTTCAAGTCCTGCACGGGGCACCGAGACGGCACGGCGCTACCGCATCGTCGCCCAGAGGGCTGCGCACCCGAGCGTCGTGAGCGCCCCGATCACGACGAAGACAAACCCACCTGCCGCCGGCGACCCTCTCCTGCGGCGGTAGCCGGTGAGCGTCGCCTGCACCAGCCAGGCGCCCGCGGAGACGAGCACCGCCGCACCGGCCGTCGAGCGCCCCGCACCGGTGACGCCGTCGTACGAGGACGCCCAGCCCTCCCACGCCGCCGCCCACAGCAGGTAGACCGGCAGGACGACCTGGCCGGACAGGAAGACCAGCCACGCCAGCAGGGCGGGGACCGCGTCACGCCGGCGTACGGCACCGTTCGAGAGCTCCGCGTCGATCGCCATGCCGCCATCGTGGCGGAAAGAAGCCGAGAGCTCCACGAACGCCTGGCCGTCAGCGCACGATCGTGACCTTGTAGACGACGCCCGCTCGGTCGTAGGTGGTCCACTCCCCCACCGTGCGGCCACGGTCGAAGTGCCCCGAGCGCATCGTCGTGCCGTCGAGCCGGAACCACTCCCAGTAGCCGTGCAGCTCGCCCTCGAGAAGGTGGCCGCGCGCGCGGACGCTCCCGTCCCGGTGGTGCTCGGTGTGCTCGACGAGGCCCCGCGGGCGCTCGCCGCCCGGCTGCGCTGATGTCGGCGTCATGACCCCATCGTGCCCCGCTACGGTGTTGCCATGTGGTTCCGCCGCACCCCGCTGCCCGACGGTGCCCGCCGTGCGCTCGACCTGCCGCGCGCCGAGAAGCTGCTCGCGACCGCCCCACTCGCCGGGGGCGGCTGGGCGACCGCGACGACCGCCGAGCTCGCCGTCCTGGAGGAGAGCCCCGCTCGCGTCACGCTGCGGCGCCCGTGGTGCGACGTCGACCGGGCGGCGTTCGACCCGGAGCGGTCGGTGCTCACCGTCGAGTGGGTCGACGCCGAGCCCGACCTGCGTCTCGCGCTCACCGACCCCGAGCGCACGGCGTTCCCGCAGGTGCTGCGCGAACGCGTGCAGTGGTCCGTCGTCATCGCCGAGACGGTCGCCCTGCCCGGCGGGCGCCAGGTCAAGGTCGCCGTGCGCCGCACCACGGCTCGCGACCTGTTCTCCCAGGCGATCGCCGGCCCGGGCGTCGACCTCGACGACCCCGAGGTGGCCCAGGTCGTGGACGCCGCCGAGGAACGCGTCCGGTCCGCCGCGGGGATGTGACCGGGACGGGTGGCAGGGCGACCATCACGGGTCCGGAGCACCGGCGCGGGGCTGGTAGAGTTCTGTCCGGCCGATCGCCCCGAGGGCGTTCGTGTCGCGATCCCGCGTAGCTCAGCTGGCAGAGCATCCGACTGTTAATCGGACGGTCGTAGGTTCAAGTCCTACCGCGGGAGCCGCCTGAAGGCCTTCGACCGAGACCGGTCGGAGGCCTTCGTCGTCCCCACCCCGCGTCAGCCACCGAGCGCGTCGCGGACCGCGCGGGCTGTGCCGGCGAGCCGCTCGGCGATGCGGTCCGGGGCCTTCTCGCTTGCGACGTACACCGCCGCCACCGCGGCCGGGGGCCGGCCGCGCAGGAGCAGCGGCACCGCGACGGCACGCAGGCTCGGGATCACCTCGTCATGGCTCGTCGCGTACCCGCGCGCGGCCGCCTCGGCGGCCTCGGCCCGCGTGGTCTCCGGGACGTCGAACGGCCAGCGCGCGACGTCGAGCGCCGACAGGATCGCCTTGCCCGGCGCACCGAGCGTGACGGGGTGGCGCGTCCCGGGCCGCTGCGCGACGGAGGCGACCGCATGGCGAGGCTCGACGCTCACGAGCGTCACGCACTCGTCGTGGTCGAGCACCGCGACGAAGCAGGTCATGCCGAGGTCGTTCGCGGCGCCGGTCAGCTCGGGCAGCGCCTCGGCCTGCAGGTCGTGCTCCACGCCCGCGGCGAGAGCCGCCATGCGGGGCGCCAGCGCGAGCCGCCCGCCGGGCTCGCGCGCGACGAGGCCGTGGTGCTCGAGCGTACGCACCAGGCGGTAGGCGATCGACCGGTGCACCCCCAGGCGCCGGGCGACGTCGTCGATCGTCAGCGGCTCGCGGGCGTCGGCGAGGACCTCGAGGATCCGGATCCCCCGACTGAGCGTCTGCGACGGCGGCGCCGCCCCTGCCCCACCGGCACCCATCGCCCACCTCTCTTGCGCCGCGTGAGGCGCGCTACTACCGTCCGTTGCGATAGTCGAGAGTACGAATCGATTATCGAACGCGCAACATCGACGGTGAGGTCGAGGAGGGAACGATGCAGTTCCACCACCACGGGTACGTGACGCACGACCCGCGCATCCAGCCGGCCGCCGGCGTCGGCGTGGACCGGCCTGCGGAGCTACCCGACCAGGTCGACGTCCTCATCGTCGGCAGCGGACCGGCCGGCATGATCGCCGCCGCGCAGCTGGCGCAGTTCCCCGACATCGCCACACGCGTCGTCGAGCGCCGCCCCGGTCGGCTCGAGATGGGACAGGCCGACGGCATCCAGTCGCGCAGCGTCGAGACGTTCCAGGCGTTCGGCTTCGCGGAGCGCATCACCGCCGAGGCGTACCGGATCACCGAGACCTGCTTCTGGAAGCCGGACCCGGACGAGCCGAGGAACATCGTGCGCACCGCGCGCCCGCTCGACGACCCGGACGGCATCAGCGAGTTCCCGCACCTCATCGTCAACCAGGCACGCGTGCTCGACTACTTCGCCGAGGTCGCGGCGAGCTCGCCGACGCGCCTGACGCCCGACTACGGGCTCGAGGTCGTCGCCCTCGAGGTGGCCGACGACGGCGAGCACCCGGTCACGGTGACGATGCGGCACACCGCCGGGCGACGGCTCGGTGAGGAGCGCACGGTCAAGGCGCGCTACGTCGTCGGCTGCGACGGCGCCCACAGCACCGTCCGCCAGGCGATCGGGTGCCACCCGGTCGGGGACAAGGCCAACCACGCCTGGGGCGTCATGGACGTCCTGGCGGTGACCGACTTCCCCGACGTGCGGACCAAGTGCGTCATCCAGTCGCACGACGGCGGGAGCATCCTGCTCATCCCGCGCGAGGGGGGCTTCCTCGCCCGCTGGTACGTCGACCTCGGTGTCGTGCCCGAGCACGACGACGGCGCGATCCGCCGGACGCCGCTCGAGCAGGTCATCGAGCGGGCCAACCAGATCATCCACCCGTACACGCTCGACGTGCGCGACGTGCCCTGGCACAGCGTCTACGAGGTCGGCCACCGCGTGACCGACCGGTTCGACGACGTCCCGGTGGAGCTGGCGGGCACCCGCACCCCCCGCGTCTTCATCACCGGGGACGCGTGCCACACGCACAGCGCCAAGGCCGGCCAGGGCATGAACGTCTCGATGCAAGACGGCTGGAACATCGCCTGGAAGCTCGCCCACGTGCTCACCGGCCGCGCCCCGGAGTCCCTGCTGCAGACGTACTCGGCCGAGCGGCAGGTCGTGGCGCAGGACCTCATCGACTTCGACCGGCAGTGGTCCTCGCTCATGGCGGCCAAGCCGGACGAGCTCGAGGACCCGTCGATCCTCGAGGACTTCTACGTCCGGTCCACCGAGTTCTACTTCGGCTTCATGACGCAGTACGCGCCGTCGATGATCGTCGGCGAGCCGACGCACCAGCAGCTCGCCACCGGCTTCCCCGTCGGCAAGCGGTTCAAGTCCGCGCCGGTCGAGCGCGTGGCCGACGGCAACCCCGTGCATCTCGGCCACCACGCGCGCGCCGACGGACGGTGGCGCGTGTACGCCTTCGCCGACGCACCGGCCGCCGGCGACGCCTCGGCACTCGCCGCGTGGGCCGACTGGCTCGCCACGTCGCCTGCCTCGCCCCTGCTGCGGTGCGCGCCCCCGGGCGCCGACCCCGACTCCGTCCTCGACGTCAAGGTCGTCTACCAGCAGGACCACACCGAGGTGGACATCTCCCGCGTCCCGCCGGTCTTCCTGCCGCGCGTGGGCCCGTTCGCCCTGATCGACTACGAGAAGGTCTACGCCGTGGACCCGCGTGCCGACGTCTTCGACGTGCGTGGCGTCGACCGCGCGACGGGCGCCGTCGTCGTCGTGCGACCCGACCAGTACGTGGCGACCGTGCTGCCCCTCACGGCGACCGACGAGCTCGCGGCGTTCTTCGCCCAGAACCTCCTGACCCAGGACGCGCCCGAGCCTGCGCGGGGGCTCGCATGACCGCCGCCGAGCTGCTGCGCTCGTTCTCGGGCAGCGCACGGCCGAGCGCCTCGGGACTGGCCTCGACGTCGGCGTCGGGTCGAACGCGGCCTGTCCGGCCTCGGGCGCGAGGGTGGCGGCCGCGGGCATCCACGAGCACCTCCAGACGAAGTGCACGCTGACCCCGGACCCCTTCTGACGCGCAAGCGCGGCGGGGTGCTCCTACGTTGGCGCCATGAGCGAGAACACCGACGGAACCGTCAAGGACCCGAACCACTGGACCACCGGCGACGAGCCGGCGACCGGCGCCCAGCTGAGCTACCTCGAGACCCTCGCGCGCGAGGCGGGCCGCGAGCTGCCCGAGAACCTCACCAAGGCCCAGGCGTCCGAGCTGATCGACGAGCTGCAGGGCCAGAGCGACCGGCTCACGGGCGGCGACCAGGGCTGACGGTCGCCGTCCGGGAATACGGCGTCCTCGCTCCCGTCTTGTCGTTGACGTGCCCGCCACGATCACGTCGTCCGCCGTCGGCCTGCGCTCCGAGCGCGGGCCGATCCTCCTGTCGCTCATGCTCGCCACGGCGCTCGTCGCGCTCGACGCGACGATCATCGCGACGGCGTCCGCCGTCATCGCCCGCGACCTCGGCGGCTTCGACCAGGTGCCGTGGCTGTTCTCCACGTACCTGCTCGCGCAGGCGGTGAGCACCCCGCTGTACGGCAGGCTGGCCGACATCCTCGGGCGCAAGCGGCTCATGGTCGTCGGCGTCGGCCTCTTCTTCGCCGGCTCGGTGCTGTGCGGGGCGGCGTGGTCGATGGGGGCGCTCATCGCCGGCCGCGTGCTGCAGGGCCTCGGCGCGGGCGCCGTGATGCCCGTGTCGCTGACGATCGTGTCGGACATCTACACGCTCGAGGAGCGCGCCAAGACGCAGGGCTACATGGCCTCGGTGTGGGCGATCTCCTCCGTCGTCGGCCCGACGCTCGGCGGCGTGTTCTCCGAGTTCCTCTCCTGGCGGTGGATCTTCTTCGTCAACATCCCGCTGTGCGGCCTGGCGACGTGGATGCTCGTCCGGCGCTACCACGAGTCGCCGATCGAGGGCGAGCGCGACCCCATCGACTACCTGGGTGCCGTCCTGCTGGCCGGCGGGAGCACGCTGCTGCTGCTGGGCCTGCTCGAGGGCGGGTCGACCTGGGCGTGGGACTCCCCCGCGTCGGTCGGCGTCTTCGGCGCCGCCGCGCTGCTCCTGGCGGGCTTCGTCACGCGCTCGCTGCGCACGGCGCACCCCGTCCTCGACGTGCGGATCCTGCGGCGGCGCGTGGTCGGCGCGTCGACGACCGTCTCGCTCCTGGTCGGCGTCGTCGTGCTCGGGCTGTCGACGTACATCCCGATCTACGCCCAGGGCGTGCTGGGCTTCGGCCCGCTCGTCGCCGGCTTCGCCCTCGCCGCCCTGACGCTGGGCTGGCCGCTCTCCGCGTCGAACGCCGGCCACCTGTACCTGCGCATCGGGTTCCGCCTCACGGCGACGATCGGCGCCACGGTCGTGCTCACCGGCACGGCGCTCGCGCTCCTGCTCGGGCCGCGCTCCCCGATCCTCGGCGTCGCAGGGCTGTGCTTCGTCGTCGGCCTCGGCATGGGGCTGACCGCGGTCCCCACCCTCATCGCCGCGCAGGCGTCCGCACGCTTCACCGAGCGCGGAGCGGTCACGGGGACCAACATGTTCGCGCGGTCGCTCGGCTCGGCCGTGGGCGTCGCGGTGTGCGGGGCGATCGTCAACGCGCACACGACCCTCGCCGCGGACGGCACGCCCGAGGGCCCCGGCCTCATGACCGCGATGCACCTGGTGTTCGTGCTCCTCGCCTCGTGCGCCGCCGTCCTCCTCGTGTGCGCGACGCTCATGCCGGCCGACCGGGCCGAGGCTCGCGAGCGCCGCGCCGCCCACCTCGCCGAGACGGCCGGGACGGCCGGGGCGGTCGGGACCCGCAAGGCCTGAGGCCTCAGGCGCTGTCGCGCAGCCGGCGGCGCTCGCGCTCGATCTCGAGCAGCCGCTCGAACGCCGACCCGTAGGCCTCCGGGTCGGCCGCGGGGTCGAGCCGCTGCAGGCGGCTCTTGGCGTCGGCGATGCGGCGCGTGAGACCGAGGTCGACCAGCGCGCGCACGACGTCGGCCACGTACGCGGCGATGGCCTCCTCGCGGTCCTCGGGCACGGGCGCCACCGAGAGCTCGGTCACGAGCGGGGCCACGGCCTCGGCCGCCTGCCCGACGACCGCCTCGACCCACGCCCCGCCCCCCACCGTCCTGCCGGTCCGGGCGCCCCCGGCGGCCCGGACCGCCGCGTGCACGGCCTTCCACGCCGGCACGCCGAACGCATCCTCGCCGAGCTCGTCGAACGATTCCGGCACGTGCTGCGGGTACTGCAGGGCGACGACGAGCGCCTGGCGCTCGACCCGGGCCACGGGGTCGCGCGGGTCGGGCATCGCGAGGACCGGAGCGCTCATGCCCGACGCCGGTCCCTGCGCCGCGTCCGACGGCTCGGGCCGCCGCTCGGGTCGCCGGCGGCCCTGGCCGGACGCCGCGGCCGCCCGGCCGACCTCGCGCCGCACCTCCTCGGTGTCCAGGCCGATCCAGCGGGCGAGCGACCGCGCGTAGCCCAGCTGCATGGAGCGGTCGCGGATCCCCGCCACGAGCGGCGCCGCGGACCGCAGCGCACCGACGCGCCCCTCGACCGTGTCGAGGTCGAACTGCCGCAGCGAGGTGTGGATGACGAACTCGAACAGGGGCACGCGGGAGTCGACCAGCGCCCGCACGGCCTCGGGCCCCCGCGCCATGCGCAGGTCGCAGGGGTCCATGCCGCCCGGCTCGACGGCGACGAACGTCTGGGCGTGGAAGCGCTGGTCCTCGCCGAACGCCCGCACCGCCGCCTTCTGGCCGGCGGCGTCGCCGTCGAAGGTGAACACGATCTCGCCGCCGAGCGAGGCCCCCGACGCGAGCTGGAGGCCACCGCCGGCGGTCGTGTCGCCGAGCAGCCGGCGCACGACCTTGGCGTGGTCGCCGCCGAACGCGGTGCCGCACGTCGCGACCGCCGTCTCGACGCCCGACAGGTGCGCCGCCATGACGTCGGTGTACCCCTCGACGATGACCACCCGCTTCTGCTGGGCGATGGCCCGCTTGGCCAGGTCGATGCCGTAGAGGACCTGCGCCTTCTTGTACAGGCTGGTCTCGGGCGTGTTGAGGTACTTGGGCCCCTGGTCCTCGTCGTACAGGCGCCGGGCGCCGAAGCCGATGACGGCGCCGGTGACGTCGCGGATCGGCCAGACGAGGCGGCCGCGGAACCGGTCGTAGATGCCGCGCTGACCCTGGCTCACCAGGCCCGAGGCGACGAGCTCGGCCTGCGTGAAGCCGCGGCCCTGCAGGTGCCGCAGCAGCGCGTCCCAGCCGGTCGGCGCGTAGCCCACGCCGAACCGCTCCGCGTCGGACCGGTCGAAGCTGCGCTCGGCGAGGAACGCCCGCCCGGCCTGCGCGCCCGGCCCGAACAGCTGCTCGGCGTAGAACTCGGCCGCGACGCGGTGCGCCTCGAGCAGGCGCTGCCGACGGCCCGGCTCCTCGCGCGGACCGCGGCCCGCGGCGGCGCCGGTGCGCGAGTCCTCGTACCGGAGCGCGACACCCACCCGGTCCGCGAGGTACTCCACGGCCTCCGTGAAGCCCATCCCGTCGATCTTCTGGACGAACGAGATGACGTCGCCGCCCTCGCCGCAGCCGAAGCAGTGCCACCGCCCGACGCCGGGACGCACGTGGAAGGACGGCGTGCGCTCGTCGTGGAACGGGCACAGGCCCTTGAGCGAGCCGACGCCGGCGGGCTTGAGCGTGACGTGCGCCGAGACGATCTCGTCGATCCGCGCGCGGTCGCGTACCGCGTCCACGTCCTCGCGCTTGATCAGGCCTGCCACGAGCCGAAGTCTAGGCCCGCGCGGCGACGGCCTGCCGCGAGCGGGCGCACCGCCGCGCGTACGCGGCCGGCGTCGTCCCGGTGGCCCGCAGGAAGTCGGTGCCGAGGTGCGCCTGGTCGTAGTAGCCGACGGCGGTCGCGAGCTCCGCCAGGTCGAGCTCCGGGTCGGCGGCCAGGAGCTCGGCGGCGAGGTGCACACGGTGGCGCTGCAGCACCCACTTGGGGCTCACGCCGACCCAGTGCGCGAACAGCCGCTGGAGGGAGCGGGTGGAGGTGTGCGCGAGCGCGGCGAGGTCGGCGACCGTCGCACCCTGCCCCAGCCCACCGCCCACGAGCGCGCCCAGCACCTGCGCGACGCGGGCCAGGGCGACGTCGGACCGGTGGGTGCGGGCGCGCCCGGCCGCGGCGCGCAGCAGCGGCGTCAGGACGGCGACGGCCTCCTGGTCGCGGCCGTCGCTCGCGGCCTCGACGGCGGCGCGGCCGGCGGCGTCGGCGCCCGGCCCGAGCAGCGACGTGGCCGGCACGACGACGCCCGGTCGCACGGAGTCGGGGTGGTCCAGGAGCAGGCGCAGCGCCCCGGGGCGGAGCTTGGTGCCCACCACCGCGCCGGTACCGCGCAGGGTCCGGTGGAACATGCCGGGCGGGATGCCGTACGCCGCGAACAGGTCCGCCTCGGCCACGAGGTTGGCGTTCGGGTGCGGGACGACGACCTGCTCGAACGTCGTGCCCGGCGGCACGTCCCAGCGCACGACCCAGTGCCGCTCCACCACGTCCGCCAGATCGGGCACCGGCGGGAGGCGGACGAGCTCGAACGCTCCCCGTGCGGCCGCCGGGTCGAGCAGGCCGCGCGTGGTCGCCGTCGGCGCGGGCGGGTCGGGCTCGAGCACGTGTCGCATTCCTCCAAGACTGGTCGGGACCTCCGACACGACCATCGACGCGTACGCACCTGTACCCGAGAGGAGAGGACCATGGAGCAGTCCGCGCTGCACCCGAACATCACCGTCGTCGGCGCCCGCGAGGCGATCGAGTTCTACCGCGAGGCGTTCGGGGCCGAGCTCGTCGACGCGGTCACGGCCGGCGACGCGATCATCCACTCCGACCTGCGCCTCGTGTCGGCGGCGGGGACCTCGACGTTCACGGTCGCGGAGGCGTTCCCGCCCGACTCGGTGGCTCCGGTGCCCGGCGAGCCGACGCACGCCTCGTTCACGATCCCCGTCGCGGACACCGACGCCGCCTACGCGCGCGCCGTCGCCGCGGGCGCGACGCGCCTCCAGGAGCCGGCCGACTGGTTCGAGGGGTTCCGCCAGGCGGCGGTGCGCTGCCCCTTCGGGCACCGCTGGTACCTGGTCACGGTCGCCGACCACGTGACCGGCGCCGACGTCCAGCGCGCGAGCGACGCCTGGCTCGCGGAGCGCTCGGGGGTGTGACGCTCAGGAGCCCCTGCGCACGAGGCGCGCGTGGAGCTGCGTGGCGGAGACGTCGGTGAGCGAGGCCACCTGGTCGACGACGACGCGCAGCCGCGCGGCGTCGTCGGCGGCCGCGTCCCAGTCGGCCGCGAACGGCGGCTCGAGCGCGACGGGCGCGCGGTCGGCGAGCACCTCGACGAGGTCGGCGATGATGTCGCGCTGCGCCTGGTAGAGCGGCTCCGACTCGCGCGGCGCCATGACGTACGTGACGGCGACGCCCTTGAGCGCGAGGATCTCGTCGGCCGTCTCGGGCGGGACCACGAGCCGGGCCGAGTAGCGCGTCAGCGGCCCGTCGCCGTAGAGCGCGCGCGTCGCGTCCTGCGCCGCGCCGCTGAACCGGCCGATGAGCTGGCTGGTGGCGTCCTTGAGCCGGGCGAGCGCCCGGCGGGACCCGTCGAAGTCGGTGACGAGGTCGCCGGTGGCGAGCAGGCGGCACAGGGCCGCGTCGAGCGCGTCGGGGTCGTGCCACTCGCCGTACCAGGACCGCACGTGCTCGACGACGCGGGCCCGCTCGTCCGGGTCGTCGAGCACCCGCAGGTCGAGGCGACCGCCGACCACCGCGTCCTCGACGTCGTGCACCGAGTAGCTGATGTCGTCGGCGAGGTCCATGACCTGCGCCTCCATGCAGCGCACGCCGCGCGGCGCGCCCTGGCGCAGCCACGCGAACACGGGCGCGTCGTCCGCGTAGACGCCGAACTTGTGCGTGGGGCGGCCGTCGGGGCGCAGCGGTCCCTCGTCGAAGGCCCACGGGTACTTGACCGACGCGTCGAGGCTCGCGCGCGTCAGGTTCAGGCCGCGCGGGGTGCCGTCGGCGGCGACGATCTTCGGCTCGAGCCGCGTGAGCAGGCGCAGCGTCTGGGCGTTGCCCTCGAAGCCGCCGATGCCGCTCGCCAGCTCCGCGAGCGCCCGCTCCCCGTTGTGCCCGAACGGCGGGTGGCCGAGGTCGTGGGTCAGGCACGCGGTGTCGACGAGGTCGGGGTCGCAGCCGAGGGCGCGGCCCATCTCCCGGCCCACCTGCGCGACCTCGAGGGAGTGCGTGAGGCGCGTGCGCACGAAGTCGTCGCTGCCCGGGGTCAGGACCTGCGTCTTGGCCCCGAGCCGCCGCAAGCCTGAGGAGTGCACGACGCGGGCCCGGTCGCGCTCGAACGGGGTGCGCGCCTTGGACTTGGGCGGCTCGGCCGCCCAGCGCTCGGTGTCCGCGTCGGTGTAGGACGCCGTCCCCTCCTCGCCCGGGGCGGGCCGAGGGAAGGTCCCGACGACCGCCGGGTCGAACGCGCCCTGCTCGAAGGTCTGCACGGGCCCAGGGTAGCCAGGACGTCGACGAGCCGGGACCTACCAGATCCGGGCGGGGTTGATCGCCGCCGTGAGCGCCGCCGCGTACGCGGCGTAGCCGTCGGCGTCGGGGTGGAACGCGCCGTGCTCGGCCGGGCCGCGGATCCAGGCGTCGGGGGCGTTCACACCGTGGCCGAGGAACCGCGTCGTGACGTCGACGAACTCGAACCCGTGAGCGGCGGCCCGCTCGGCGACGACCTCGTTGAGCAGGTCCGCCGCCACGTTGAGCGCCTCCTGCTCGGCGGGGGACGTCCGGAGGTAGGGCCCGTGCTCGGGCGAGAAGAGGCGCGGGTACCCGGTCACGACCACGTGAGCCTGGGGGGCTCGTGCCGACACCTGCGCGTACACCCAGTCCAGCAGGACCGGCAGCACGGTGGCGATCCGGCCCGACGTGGCGTCCAGGGCGCCCGCGCACTGGGCGTCGTCGCCGACCAGGCAGGCGGTCACCGGCTGCGACCAGCCGACGTCGTTGCCCCCGACGCTGAGGGTGACCAGATCGGTCTCCTCGTCGAGCGCGTCGAGCTGCCCGCCCGACATCATCGAGACGGTCGTGGCGCCCGCGCACGCGACGAAGTCGTCGAGGCGGATCCGCATCCGGCCGTCGAGGCGGGCGGCGGGCGCGGCGTCGGACCGGCCGCACCGCCCGTCGTAGGGTGCCACGCCGTACCCGGACGCGTAGGAGTCGCCGAGCGCGTCGTGCTCGATCAGCTGCGCGGGCGCGGCGGAGGCGGCCGGCAGGCCCAGCGCGATCGCGGTCGCGAGGGCCCCGGCGGCGAGCACGCCCGTGGCGCTCCACCTCGTCATGCCCGGACCGTACCCCGGGCGCACCGCACCCGCAGGCGGCGAGGGGTCACGTCGCCGCGCCCTGGAACCCGCGGTACACGCCCGTGCGCAGCTCCCGCTCCCACGGCCCGTACTGCGGCATCCGCAGGTCGCGCGCGACGGCCAGCTCGAGGTCGACGTCGTACGGGACGCGCACCAGGTGGAGCGAGAACGGCCCCGGGTCGGGCGAGTCCGGGACACCCTCGAGCACCGCGTAGCTCGGCGTCGGCTCGTCGAGCGGGTTGCCCACGCTGCCCACGTTGAACAGCGTCCGTCCGCGGAACGTCTCGACGTAGGCGTCGTGGACGTCGCCGTAGCCGACCATCGTCGGCTCGGGCCCGGGTCCGGTGAGCTCGGTCGTCGCGAACATGCCCGCGAACTCCTCGCGCGTGTGGTCGAAGTGGACGCGCATGTGCACGCTCGTCGCCGACGCGTGGAACACCCTGATGCGCCGACCGCTGAGCAGCAGGTCGTGGCTGAGCGGGCGCGCCCGCAGCGCACGGCGCTGGTCCGCCCGCAGCTCGTCGCGCCACCACACCATCTCGGGCGCGGCGTCGTCGGGGACGGCAGGCAGGAAGTCGTCCCAGTTCCCCCGGACGTTGACGTCGCACACCGCGCTGGTGCGGTCGACCACGGCGCTGCCCCGCGGACCCTTGCCGACGTCGTCCCCGAGGTTCACGACCCGCGCGACCCCCCTCGCCGCGACGTCCGCGAGCACGGCCTCGAGCGCCGTCAGGTTCCCGTGGACGTCGGAGATGACGGCGATGCGTTCCAGGGCCACGAGACCGACCCTAGCCACCCGGCGCGTCCCGCGCCCTCGGGCGCACCAGGCCGGACCGCGGTCCTGCGCACCGTCACGCGAGGCGGTAGACGCCGACCCCGGGGCCGTCCCCGGAGACGTCGAGCCCGTCGTCGGACGTCGTGAGCGCGACCGAGCCGTACAGGAGCTCCGGGTGCGCGCCTCGCGCGAGCAGCCGGCGCGGGAGCCGGGCCCCGGACCACGGGCCGCGGGCGAGCACGACGAGCACGCGCTCGTCGGGCGTCTCGCGCAGGTACGCGACGGCATCGCCCTGGACGACCGCCCAGCGCAGACCGCCGTCGCGCAGCGCGCGCGACGAGGAGCGCAGCCGGGACAGCCGCCGGTAGGCGTCGAGCGTCGCGGCGTCCCAGCGCGGCCCGCCGCCGCGCGCGGCCTGGTCCCAGGCCATGGTGGTGCGCGCGTGCTCCCCGTTGAGGCCGGTCGCCCCGACCTCGTCACCCGCGAAGACCACGGGGGTCCCGGGGTAGGTGAAGAGCAGCGCCGCAGCCACCTCGACCATCTCGCGCGAGCCCACGATCGACCGGAGGCGGGCGGTGTCGTGCGAGCCCAGCATGCTCCACTGGCGCACGGTGACCTGCCAGGGGACGGCCGACGCGAACTCGCGCATCGTGGCCACCATCGCGGCCGCCGGACGGCGCGGCACGGGGACGGGCAGGCCGAGGAACGGCACGTCCGAGTCCTCGGCGGCGAGCCAGGACCACGCCGGCCGGGTGAAGCCCGTGTAGTTCATGTTGGCGTGCCAGCCGTCGCCCGACAGGTCGCCCGAGGCGTCGTGGAAGTGCTCCGCGACCAGCGCGCCGTCGGGCCGCTCGGCCGTGATGCGCTCGCGCAGGGCGCGCGCGACGGCGTGCGTGCGGTCCTCGCTCCCCCACCGGCCCGTCATGTTGGCGACGTCGACGCGCCAGCCGTCGATGCCGAACGGCTCGCGCAGGTACCGCGCGATCACGGCGTCGTCGCCGGTCACCATGCGCCGCCAGGTCTCCTCCGAGGCCCAGTCGAGCTTGGGCAGCGACCCGTGGCCGAGCCACGACGCGTAGGCGGGCCCGCCGGCCTGCTGCGCGACGTCGGAGGTCCCGGCGTCGGCCCACAGGTACATGCCGTGCTCGGGTGACGCGGGGTCGGCGAGGGCGCGGGCGAACCATTCGTGGCCGTCGCCCGTGTGGTTCGTCGTGATGTCCCCCATGAGCCGCACGCCCCGGGCGTGCGCGGCCCGGGCGAGCGCCGCGTACGCCTCGTCCCCGCCGAGCAGCGGGTCCACGTGGTCGAACGTCGACGCGTCGTACCGGTGGTTGGACCGCCCGGGGAACACCGGCGTCAGGTAGAGGGTGCGCACGCCGAGCGCCTCGAGGTGGTCCAGGCGCTCGACGATGCCCGGCAGGTCGCCGCCGAAGAGCTGGGTCCCGGCGAGCGGGCCGTCGCCCACCGGCTCGTCGTCCCAGGCGGCGGGCACGGCCCAGTCCGGCACCGGTCTGGCGTCCGCCGCCGCCGAGCGCGCGAACCGGTCCGGGAAGACCTGGTACACCAGCCCCTCGCCGAGCCACGACGGCGCGGGCTCGTGCGTGGTCAGGCGGAAGCTGCCGGCGTCGGGCACCTCGCGGTCGTGCACGCCGCGCCCGTCGAGCCACCGGTAGCCGCCCGGCACGTCGAGGAAGAACCGGTACGGGGTGACCGGGTTGTGCACGACGACGTCCGCGGCGTACCAGTCCTCGTGGTCGTCGCCCCCGTCCCGGCGGGCCTGCTCCATGCGGGGCTCGCCGTCGCGCACCGTGCGCAGCCACACGTCCCGCACGCCGGACGCCCGCGGCACGCGCACGCGGACGGGGACCGCGTCCCCGAGGGCCGGCACGCCCTCGGGGACGTACGACGGCGAGCCGTCGTGGTGCGCCTCGTCGACCCTGTGGTCGAGCAGCTGCATCGTGAGCCCTTTCGTGGAGCGGCGCTCCGGTCAGCCCTTGACGGAGCCGGCGGTCAGCCCGCCGACGATGTACTTCTGCAGGAACAGGAACAGCGTCAGCACGGGGATCGCCGAGAGCACGGCGCCGGCCGCGAACAGCCCCCAGTTCGCCTCGAGCAGCGAGGAGACCCAGCCGTACAGGCCCACGGCGAGCGTCCAGTTCGCCTCGGACTGCAGCAGCACGCGCGCGATGATGAACTCGCCGAACGTGCTGATGAAGCTCAGCAGCGCCACGACCGCCAGGATCGGCGAGACGAGCCGCAGGATGATCGTCCAGTAGATCTGGGCGTGCGTGGCGCCGTC
>JAPSLD010000047.1 GCA_031181105.1 Isoptericola sp.
GCGAGGACGGCGGTGACGTCGACACCCTGCTCGGTGAGCACCTTCTGCACGACGGTGTCGAGGATGCCGTAGATCTCCTGGGTGTTGTTCGGCGGCTCGGGCTTGAGCTCGAGCTCGTCCAGGCCCTCGGAGTAGCCGGTCATGTTGTCGAGGGGCACGTTGACGTCGTCGGCGATCCACTCGCGGTAGGTCGCGTACTGCTCGGGCGCGACGGGCGCGATGCCGGGCAGGCCCACCGTGCCGCCGTCGGCGGCGGTCGCCGCCGCATCGGACTTCGCGGCCTCCTCGTCGGTGTACTTCTCGAGGTCGAGGAAGTGCACCCACTTGAGCGCAGCGGTGATCTCCTCGGACGTCGCCGTCGGGCTGAAGATCTCCACAGACCCGCCGGCGAGCACGCCACCGTCGTTGCCCGTTCCCGACGGCACGGCGGTGAGGCCGATGTCGTCCGGGTCCATGCCGTAGTTGTTCACCGCGGCGCCGTACGCCGCCGACGGGACGGACAGGAACATCCCGATCTTGCCGGCCGCGTAGTCCTTGGCGATGTCGGTCATGTTGTAAAGGAAGTTGGAGCCCATCGAGTCGTCCTCCCAGCGCATCTGCTGGAGGTACGTCAGCGCCTGCTCGCCGGCGGCGTCGTCGAACGTGGCCTCGGTGCCCTCGTCATTCTCGATCGACCCGCCGAGGCTGTAGATCTGCGAGGTCAGCATCCAGCCGCCGGTGTTCTCGGTGGTCATCTGCGCGTACCCGGCCTGGCCGGTGGCGTCCGAGATCGCCTTGGCGTACTCGCGCACCTCGTCCCACGTGGTGGGCGGGCTGTCGGGGTCGAGGCCGGCCTCCTCGAACAGCGCGCGGTTGTAGAGCAGCCCGATGGCGTACGGGCGCACCGGGATGCCCCAGTAGTCGCCGTCGGCGTCCTGCGCGATCTCGGCCGACTGCGGGTTCAGGTCCTCGGCGAAGCCGAGCGCCTCGAGCTCCTCGGTGATGTTCGCGACCTGCTCGCGGCGGATGAGGGACTGGATCTCCGTGAACGGGACCTTGTACACGGTCGGGAGCGTGCCGCCGGCGACGCCCGCCTGGAAGGTCTGCGCGTCCCAGACGGTGTCCGTCGCGACGACCTCGATGTCGGGGTTCGCCTCGTTGAAGGCGGCGACCTTGTCCTCGAACAGCTTGCGGGCGGCGGCCTGCTCGGTGCTGGGACGGTCACCGACCGTGATGGTCACCTTGCCGCCGCCTGGGGTCGCGGCGTCGTCGTCGCCGGGCGACGAGCAGGCGCCGAGGGTCAGAGCGACGGCGGTCGCCACGGCGGCGGCCGCGGCGCGTAGCCCGGGGGATTTCCTCATCGAAACTCTCCTTGTGGTGGGGTCCCGCGGTGCGGGACCGTCGGGGGATGGGTGACGGTCAGGCGGAGAGCACCAGGTGCTCCTCGCGCGTCTCGTGCTCCAGGGGCAGGCCGCAGACCCAGCGTTCGAGGTCGTCGACGACCGCGTGCCCCAGGCGGGCCTCCTCGGTGCCGAGGCTGCCGGCGATGTGGGGCGTGAGGAACACGTTGTCGAGCTGCAGCAGGGGATGGCCGACGGGCAGCGGCTCGGGCTCGGTCACGTCGAGCACGGCGAACAGGTCCGGGCGGGCCCGGAGGATGCGCGCCAGGTCGTCGTGGTCGATCAACCCGCCACGCGCGGTGTTGATCAGCGTGGCGGACGGGGCGAGGCGGGCGAGGTCGTCGCCGCGGAGCATGCCGCGTGTGCCGTCGGTCAGGGGAGCGTGCAGGGAGACGACGTCGCTGACCTCGAGCAGCCGCTCGAGGGTCGCGAGCTCGATCCCCGCCGCACGGCACTCGGCCGGGTCGGCGTAGGGGTCGTAGGCGACCACCCGCAGGTCGAGCGGCCGCAGAGCGGTCGCGACGAGCCGTCCGATGCGGCCCATCCCGACGAGGCCGACGACGGCGCCGTCGAGACCCCGCACCCCCTGTCGCTCGGCTACGCGACGCGTGCGCGCCGACGCCATGCCGAGCCGCAGGGCGTTCTTCAGCGCGAGGTGGATGTGGGAGACGGTGAAGTCGACGACGGCGCGGGCGTTGGCCTCGGCCGCGGTGACGACACGGATGCCGCGCGCCCAGAGATCTGGCGTCACGAGGTGGTGCACCGAGCCTGCCGCGTGCAGGACGAGCTCCAGCCGGGGGACCCGGTCCAGGACCGTGACGTCGAGGCGCGGAGCACCCCACCCTGTGACGAGCACGCTCGCCTCCGCGAGCCGCTCCTCCGGGGCCGAGGCGAGCTCGACGAGGTCACCGACCCGAGCGATCCGGGAGCGGACCGCAGGGTCGAGGACCGTCCGCGACCACTCGGCCCCGATCGCCGTCGCGATCGTCCGCGACCCGCGGGGGAGGGGCGTGTCCATCGTCATTGATTCCTGAGCCTCCGAGAGACCTGTGCGCGGCGTTGTGCACGGTGCAGGGTGCGGCCGGTCGACCGACTGCTCAGATCCTGATCGAAAGCACCTGCTGGCTGGTAGCTCCGCCGCTGTTTCGGTCAGAAACGGTCTGCCGGCCGGAGGCGCAGCCCGAGCTCGCCTTCCGCCCCGGGGGTGCGCACGACCAGGGCGAGGCGCCACAGCTGCTGGCCCCAGACGGCAGCGAGCCGCCGGTCGTCGAGCACGACGCGCTCGGGGCGGACGTCGACGGCCGCCCCGTCGGTCTGGAGGGTGAGGGCGGGTCCCGCCGGCGTCGCCCGGAGCAGGAGCGCGCCGTCGTGGCGCCGGCTCGGCCGCTCGCGCAGCATCAGGTGCACGCGGACGTCCCGCGGCGCGGCGGTGAGCGACCACGCGTCGTGGACCTCGAGGGACGCGTGGCGATGGTCGACGCGCAGCGTCCGCTCGAGCCGGCCGTCCAGGTCGGGGTAGACGGCCGAGAGGTCGAGCCGCATCGTGGAGCTCTCGTCGGGATGCTGCTCGACGTGCGTGCGTGCTGCGAACTGCGTGCCGACACCCTGCAAGATCCCGTCGATCTCGGGGAGGTTGTGGAACGAGGAGCGTGTCCACCACTGCTCGTACCGGCGTGCGCTGAAGCTGTCCTTCGTGTAGCTGCCCGCGCCGGGGTCCACGACGACGGGCTCGCCGTCCAGCGCGACCACGAACGAGCCCACGTCGAGGTGGTTGTGCGGCTCTCCGTCGTGGCCGCCGCGAGCGACCACCCGTAGCTCGCGACCGCCGGCACGTCCGGTGGTGCTGAGCACCTCGACCGTCGGGAGGTACTCCAGGGTGGGACGGTGCGCCGCGCTGGGCGGCGCGTCGCGCCATGTCGGGTCGCCCAGGATCGCGACGGCGCGCGCGAGGTCTGTCGGCCGCTCCAGGAGGGTGCCGTCCGCCGCCCCGGCGTGCGCGTTCTCGACGCGCAGCGACCGCGCGAACCGCGCGAGGTCGTCCTGCCCCGTGCGCCGGGCGTAGCGCCAGAGCAGTCCGAGAGGTGACGTCATCGTGAGGCCCGTCGAGCCGGCGCGCGGGGCGCGCGCCGGGCCGTCGCCGAAGGTGGCGCTCCACGGACCGCCGAGGTGGACGACGCGCGGGTAGCGGGCGAGCGCACCCAGCACGGGGACGGCGAAGATCGCGTCCGCGGCGTCCGGGACCAGGGCCGCGAGCTGCTCGGCCGCCTCGAACGCGCGCGCCGCGGACTGCCACCAGTACGCGGCGCCCTCGTCGCAGCCGCCGTCCGCGGGCACTCCGGCGAGATAGCCGTCGAGGCTCTCGACCGCGAGGGCGACGAGGTCCGTCAGGTCGTCGCCGTCGAGGAGGACGGAGGCGGCGAGCAGGACGTTCGAGACGATCCACGGGTTCCAGTTGCTCGGCAGCGCGAACCAGTGGTAGCTCCGCGCGTCCGCGAGGAACGGGCGGAGCACGCGCTGGGCGATCTCGGCACGCACGCGGGCCGCGACGTCCGGGTGGGCGTCCACCCAGCCGGGCAGGAGCCGCAGCAACGCGGCAAGAGTGCCGGCGGTCTGCGCCTGGAAGAGGTCGAGCACGGGCACGGCAGGGTCGGGCAGCTCGCGGTGACCGAGGTGGGTGCTCGCGTCGTGCGCGGGGATGCACCACGTCGTCTCGTCGAGGATGCCGGCGACACGAGCGGCCAGCGCGTCGTCGCGGCCCGGGTCACCGTCGGCCGCGAGAGCGAGTGCGACGGACACGACCTGTCGCCGGCGCTCGCCGTAGGGCTGCTCGTAAGGGGCTCGGTCGCCGTCACGGAGGAACGCGCGCCACGCGTCCTCGGTCAGCGCCGGCCACGGCGCCAGGCGCGCCTGCGTCCCCTCGTCACGCAGCTCCGTCCGGAGCGGGCCCGGCACGTCGCTGGCGCGGAACCAGCCGGCGGCGGGCGCGTCCGGCGACCCGGCACGGCGCGGTCGTACCGGTCGGCCGGCGCCGGACAGCGCGGCGGCGAGCGGGGCCGTGGGACGGACGGACGTCGTCGTCGATGGAGGCATGCGGAGACGCTAGCCGGACGGCCGGTGGTGGGGCGTCGCTCCGCGCGCACCGATCAAAACCGGTATGTCGTGGACAGTTCGACCCTGCACGGCGGCGGTTGTGGTCAAATGATCACCAATCGATATCCGCTCGAAGGAGAGTGCTGTGATCGCTGCGGAGCGCAAGGACGCCGTCCTGCGCGAGCTTCGGCTCCGAGGGAGTCTCGCCGTCACCGAGTTCTCGCAGCGCATCGGCGTCGCCGCCGTGACGCTGCGCCGGGACCTGCGTGAGCTGGAGGCCGAGGGGCGGCTCGCGCGCGTGCACGGTGGGGCGAAGGCGCTGCACCAGTCGACGGCGCCCCCCGAGGGGACGCACCCCGCCGTCAGCCGGCTCGCGGGGAGCTTCGGCATCGGCCCGCGGCCTACGCCCGACGCCGCCCCCGTGGCGACGATCGGCATGATCGCCCCGACGGCGAGCTACTACTACGCCGAGATCATCGAGGGTGCGAAGAACGCTGCGCAGATCGCCGGCGTGCGTCTCGTCCTCGCGATCTCCGAGTACGACGAGGACGAGGAGCGGCGGATCTTCGAGCGCATGGTGGCGCTGGGTCTCGACGGCATCCTCGTGACGCCGAGCAGGTCGCAGGTGGAGGAGAGACCCCTGCGTGCGCTGCTGGACCGCTCCCCGGTGCCCGTGACCGTCGTCGAGCGCATCTGGGACCTGCCGACCCGTGGGCAGGTGGTGGATTCGGTGCGCTCCGACCATCGGCACGGCGCCCGGATCGCGGCGGACCACCTCCTCGAGCTCGGGCACGAGCGCCTGGCGGTGTGGACGTACGAGAACCCGCACGTCGCCGAGGTCCGCGCGGGCTTCGAGGAGGCGGTCGAGCGCGCCGGGGCCCGCGTGGTCGTCCCGGAGTTCACCTTCGGGCATCCTGACTGGTCCACGACGGACAACGGGTCGAACGTCCGCCGCTACCTGGACGAGCTGCTGGCCGCGGGCGCGACGGCGGTCCTCGTCCACCCCGACCAGCTCGCCCTCCAGCTGGCCCAGGCGACCCTCGCCCGCGGTCTCGAGATCCCCGGCGACCTCAGCATCGTCGCGTACGACGACGAGGTGGCCGGCCTGGGCGAGCTGCCTCTCACCGCGGTGGCGCCACCCAAGCGGGCGATCGGCTTCGCCGCGATCGACACGTGCCTGCGCGCTGTCGCCCACCGGTCGCCGTCGATGTCGCCCTTCCCCGCCCAACGGGTGCGGCTCCTGCCGGAGCTGGTCGTGCGGGAGTCCACGGCGGCGCACCCCCTGTAGGCGCCCTGTAGCGACCCTGTAGGCGACCCTGTAGGCATGGTGCGCGGGGGCGGGCGCCACCGACCGAAGCCGACCGGTCGGCGCCCGCCGCTTGAGGCGGCCGTCCCCGTGGGCTCTGATGCCGTCATGACCGACGACCTGCGGACGCGGCTGCGTGCGCTCGACGACCACGGGCTGTCCCCGCGCACCGGCTGGACCCGCACGCACTGGGAGGTGCTGGCCGACCACCTCCTGCTGGCGGTGCGGCCGTTCGCGACGGCCCGCCACGGCGGGATCGCGCTGCCCGGGACGCCGGGCGGCTACGGTCCCCGGATCGACGCGCAGGAGGGGTTCGCGCGGACGTTCCTGGCGGCGGCGTTCCGAGTGGCAGGTGAGCACGGGCGCGACCCGCTCGACCTGATGGGCTGGTACGCGCAAGGGCTGGACGCCGCCACCGACCCGGGCTCGCCGGAGGCGTGGCTGCGCCTCGAGGACGACCTCCAGACCAAGGTCGAGGCGGCGTCGGTGGCGCTCGGCCTCCACCTGACGCGCCCGTGGCTGTGGGACCGGCTCGACGCGGGCGTGCGAGAGCGGGTCGTCGACTACCTGCGCGACGGGGTCCGCACGTTCTACCCGCCGATCAACTGGCTGTGGTTCCGTGTCGTGACACAGGAGTTCCTCCACGCGGTCGGTGCGCTCGACGACCTCGCCCAGCTGCGCGCGGACGTCGCGACCCTCGACGGGTTCTACCGAGCCGACGGCTGGTACTCCGACGGTCCGGAGCGCTCGTTCGACCACTACGCCGGCTGGGCGATGCACCTGTACCCGCAGGTGTGGACCGAGATGGCCGCCGGGCGGCCCGAGGCCGACGCGTTCGCCGACGTGTCGCGCGACCGGCTCGCGCGCTTCCTCGACGACGCCGTGCGGCTCGTCGGCGCGGACGGCGCGCCGCTCGTCCAGGGCAGGTCGCTCGTGTACAGGTTCGCGACGGCGGCGCCCTTCTGGCTCGGCGCGCGCGCGGGCGTCGGCAGCCCGGGGCTCCTGCGCCGCGCGGCGTCGGGCACCGTCCGGTACTTCGTCGACCAGGGGGCGGTCGGGGCGGACGGTCTGCTCTCGATCGGGTGGTTCGGCCCGTGGCGCCCGATGGCGCAGTCGTACTCGGGCCCGGGGTCGCCGTACTGGGCGTCGAAGGGGCTCCTGGGACTCGTGCTGCCCGCCGACCATCCGGTGTGGACCGCCGTCGAGGAGCCGCTCCCGGTGGAGCAGGCCGACCAGGGGTTCGTGGTCGCGGCGCCCGGGTGGCAGGTGAGCGCGACGCGTGCGGACGGGATCGTGCGCGTCGTCAACCACGGCACGGACCACTCGCACCCGGGCTCCGGCCTGTCCGACCCACCGCTCTACGCGCGGCTCGGGTACTCCACCTCCACGTGGCCGGTGGTCGCGGGCGCGTCGCTGCACCAGCCCCTCGACCAGTCGGTCGTCCTCCTCGACGCGACGGGCGCCCCGAGCCACCGGACCGGGATCGAGGCGGCCTCGGTCTGCCTGCTCGACGACGTTCCCGCCACGCGCGACGCGGCGGGACCGTGCACGTCGCTGGGCCGGTCGCGGTGGCAGGCGCACTGGGTGGACCCCGACCCCGGGCGGCCCGACCACGGGTTCGGGCGGCCCGACGTCGCGGGCGTTCCCCGTGGGGGTCCGCACCTCGAGGTGGTGACCCTGCTGCGCGGCGAGTGGGAGGTGCGGCTCGTGCGCGTGCTCGGTCCCGTCCCGGACCATGTCGTCTCGCTCCGGGTGGGTGGCTGGCCGGTCACCGGCGAGCGCGTGGACGTCGGTACGCCGACCGCCGCGGAGCGCCGCGTCGCGTCCCCGACCGCGGTGGTCGACGCCCAGCGGGGTCGGCGGCTCGTCTCGTCGCTGCACCCGCTGGAGGGCTGGCGCGACGGTGGAGTCGTCCGGCTCGACGACGTCACGCCCCTGGACGGGAGCACGTGGGTTCCCTGGCTCGGCAGCGGGGACGCCCCGGAGCCGGGGCGGTGGTACGTCGCCGCCGTGCGGCTGGGGGTGACGCCGGTCACGCAGGCCCTGCCCCGCGTCACCGTGTCGGGGACGCGGGCACGAGTCCGGTGGCCGGACGGTCACGCGGACGAGACCCGGATCTAGGCGCCGGCCGCACGAGGTGTCAGACGGACGACACCGCCTCCACGTGCACCACGAGCGTCGTCTCGGGTGGTGAGTCGGGTGCCTGCAGGCCGGCACCGGCGAGGGCTCTGCCGGTCAGGACCGTGCCGCGCGCGACGTCGTCCGGTGCGGGGTGCGTCGAGCGTGGTGTGACGCCGTCCGGCGCGACGACGCCGACCGCGGACGGCATGCCGAACCACGGGGGCACCCGCTCGCCGAACGCGTCCCGGCTGAGCGTCGACGGGACGACCCGGTAATGACGGTCGGGGTCCAGGCCTCGCAGCGTGAACCGGCCGCTCGGCGCCGTCGCGGCACGTGCGAGCGAGGCGACCTGGAACACCGCGCGCGACCGGTCCGGCGCGACGACACCCCAGACCTGCTGAGCCTGCGGGTCGGCGACGTCCATCCGCACGAGCGTCCCGGTGTGGATCAGCTCGCGCTCGGAACGGTAGAGCTCGGTCCACGCCCGCAGCTCGGCGAGCTGTGCGGGCGTCGCCTGCGTGAGATCCCACTCGATGCCGAAGTGACCGAACAGCGCGGTGCCGGCGCGGAACGCCATCGAGTGCACGCGACGGGTCTGGTGGCTGACCTCTGCCGCGACGTGAGCGCCGACGTACTCCAGCGGGAGGAGCTGCGCCGTCCAGGGCTGCACCTGCTGGCGCTCGAGCGCGTCGGTGCAGTCGGAGGCCCACACTCGTTGCGTGTGCTCGACGACGGCGAGGTCGACCCGTGCGCCGCCCGAGGAGCACGACTCGATCTCGAGGGACGGGAAGCGGCGGCGGAGCTCGGCCATGATGGCGTACGCGGCCAGCGTCTGGGCATGGACGGCCGGCTCGCCGCCGGGTGGCGAGCCGGCGTCGACGAGGTCGCGGTTGTGGTCCCACTTGACGTAGTCGACGCCGTACTCGGAGATCAGAGACGTCATCCGGTCGAGGACGTGCGCCGCCGTCTCGGCCCGCGTCAGGTCGAGCACGTGCTGGTTCCGGGACGAGACCCCGACCCGCCCGCCCGTCGCCATCACCCAGTCGGGATGCGCGCGCGCGAGGTCGGAGTCGAGGTTCACCATCTCCGGCTCGAACCACAGCCCGAACTCCATGCCCAGGGCGTGGACATGGTCCGCGAGCGGCCCGAGGCCACCGGGCCACACCTCCTCGTCGACGTACCAGTCCCCGAGGCCCGCTGTGTCGTCCCGCCGGTGGCGGAACCACCCGTCGTCCAGCACGTACCGCTCCACACCGACGGCCTCGGCCGCGTCCGCGAGCGCGCGGAGCTTCGTCAGGTCGTGGTCGAAGTAGACCGCCTCCCAGACGTTCAGCGTCACCGGCCGGCGCGTCCGGGGGTGCGCCGGCCGACGCCGCAGCATGCGGTGGAGCCGTGCGGCCTGAGCGTCGAGACCGTCGCCGTAGACCCCGTACACCCACGGAGTGCTGTACGACTGCCCGTCGCCCAGCTGCACCTCGCCCGGCAGCAGCAGCTCGCTGCCGCCGAGCACCTGGTCTCCTGTCGACAGCCGTTCTGCCCAGTGCCGGTGGTTGCCCGACCATGCGACGTGGACGCCCCAGACGGGGCCGTTCGCGAACCCGAACCCCGGCCGTCCGACGGTGAGCAGCGTCGCCGCGTCAGGACCGGTCCGCCCGCGCCGGCCCTCGCGAAGGTGCTGGCCCACGGTGAGCGCCCGGCGCTGCGGCACCCGCTCCTTGGTCCACCGGCCCGCGAGGTCGAGGAGCTCACGGGCCTCGGCCGGGACAGGCAGCACGACGGCCAGCTCGTCGAGGACGTAGAGCGGGCCGCGGTTCGTCACCGTGGCCTGCGTCCGGAGCACGCCCTCCGGCGTCAGCTCGAGGTCGATGGTGAGCGCGAGCGCCGCCTCCTCGTCGACCGCCTCGACCCTCACCGTGCCACCCCCCTCGCCGGTCGCGAGCGCGCGCGGGAGCGGCTCTCGGTCCAGCGTGGCGGCGGTCGTCCTGAAGCGCGGCGACCAGCCGCGGCCCTGGCGGTGACCGACGAGGCCCGGACGCCCGAGCCACCCGGTCCGCGCCTCGGGGACGAGGGCGACACGCACCGGCTCGTCCACGAGGTTGCCCAGGAGCGGAGGCACCGCCGCCTCCACCAGCGCCGTCGCGGTGGGCGCATCGATGCGTCCGAGGTCGTCTCCCCAGTGCACGACCGACGGGAGCTCGCCGGCGCGCAGGTCGAGCAGGACGCTCACACCGTCGGCCCGCAGGTGCACCAGCGCGTCGGGTCGGCCGTCGTCCGGCGACGTCGCCGAGCCGCGGTCACGGACAAGTTCTGGCTGAGCCACGGCGGGATCCTGTCACAGGGGGCCACGACCTCGCGGCGCCGGACACCACCGGAGCCTGATCAGCGGCGTGCTTCCGCGGGTCCTGCCGCTGACCGCAATTGATCGCTCTCGACGCGCTGCACCCGCACCGCGACGACGCGCGCCTCGCGGGCGCCTTGGGTCGCCCGCACGGTCAGCCGGGCCGCGGTGAACGGGACGTCGGGCAGGTCGTGCACGCGCTGGCGCCGTCGGTTGTCGATGACGTCGGCGACGACGTGCCAGCCGCCGTCGACGTCCAGCACCTCGGCGACGTACGAGCCGACCAGCTCGGGCAGGATCTCGTCCGGGCTGCGGTGGTGGTGCAGCGTGTTGAGCTCGAGGTCGACGTCGTCGTCGAAGACGAGGCGAAGCTCGCGTGCGCGGACAGGCTCGTCCCAGTCCAGTCGGAGCCACTCCGGGACGTTCGCCATGGGCTGCGAGGACCACATGTTCGGACCGCCGAACGGCCGGTTGTAGCCGGACGTCGCCTTCTCCGGGGCCAGTGCGCGAGAGTCCTCGGCCGTCCGGAAGACGACGGACCGGCGCCGCAGGGGCTTGGTGGGCCAGGCCAGCAACGCCTGCCCCGGGGCGATCTCGACGTTCCTGTCCTCGGCGTCCTCACCGTGCACGAGCGTCAGCACGCCCGGTGGCAGCGGCGTCGTCGTCCATACGGTGACGTCCGGGTTGCGCCGGAGCACCACGATGGCGTTGCCCGGCACGGTGGGCGAGTACGCCAGCCGGGCGCGCACCCAGCCGGGCGCGTCCGCCGCGACGAGGTCGACGTCGGCCTTGGTCTCCAGCTGCGACGGGACGACGTTCTGCGGTCTGCCGGTGGACCACACCTCGACGCCGAGGGTCGTGTCGTGGTCGGCCCGCAGCCACAGGTCCACGTGGTCCAGGCGCGGGTCGACCGGGACGACGATCCCCAGGTCCCGCTCCAGCGGGTACGGCTCCGCCCCGGGAAGCGGCGCGCCTTCAGGCCCCGTCTCGACGCCGAGCTGCGCGCGGTACGACGACGCCGTGGTGCGCGCCGACCGGGCGAGGTCGTCCGGGTCCTCGTTGGCCACGCCGACCACCGGTGCGTCCTGCCGCAGCAGGAGCTGGCGCAGCCGGGTGATGTGCGAGGTGGCGAGCTCGCGCGGCGTGACGCCGAGCTCGAGGCACAGGGCGGCGGCCGTGCCGACGGCCTCGCCCATCGCGCCGCACGTGGCCATGACCCGGGCTGCTCCGAACGCGACGTGGGTCGCGGAGAAGTCCCGGCCCGCCATGAGCATGTTCTCGACGTTGACCGAGTACAGGGACCGGAACGGGATCTCGAAGACGCCGTCGGCGAAGCGCTGCACGGCGCCAGAGCCCTCGGCGTACATCCCCTCCGGCGGATGCAGGTCGATCGACCATCCGCCGAACGCGACGCCGTCCTCGAAGACCGCCTGGCCGAGAACGTCGTCCTGCGTGAGCGTGTGGTCGCCGACGAGCCGGCGGTACTCCCGCTTGCCGGGCAGGTTGCCGATCCACTCGAGCGTGAGGGTCTCGGCGTCGAACTTCCCCGAGTTCTTGATGTAGTCCCACACGCCGAGCACGACGCCACGCAGCTCGTCGCGGATGCGCTCGTTGTCGTCGACGATGTCGAGCTGCCCGCCCCACTCGATCCACCAGTAGGCGGCCCCGCTGTCACCGCTGCGGATGATGCGCGTGGCCGGGATGGGCGTCTTCGTGATGTCGATCGCCGAGTCGGGTGCGACGTACTTGACCGGCCGCCCGAGGTCCTTCGTGTAGAACAGCAGCGTCGAGCCGAGGAACTCGCGCCGCGGCTCGGGCGGTGCGAGCGACTCGCCGAACTCGTCTCGTGCTTCCTTGCCCAGGCGGTACCGCGCGCCGGCGAGGTGGCCCACGAGGCCGTCCCCGGTGCAGTCCAGGAAGTACGGCGCACGGAACGTCGTGAGGATCTCCGAACCCATCGTCCAGCCGGTCACCGACGCGATGCGGCGAGCGTCGTCGGGGCCTTCGGCCTCGACGTCGCGCACGTCGGTGTTGAGGAACAGATCGATGTTCGGCTCGGCACGCACGGTGTCCAGGACGACGTCGTCCCAGTACACGGGGTTGCCCTCGGGGTTGCGGTACTGGTTCTCGACGTACATCTCGCCGATGACGCCGGTCTCGCGCGCCCAACGCTGGTTGCCGTGCGCCGTGGCGCCCACGACCCAGACCCGGACCTCAGAGGACGCGTTGCCCCCGAGGACCGGCCTGTTGTTGATCAGGACGACCCGTCGTCCGAGGCGTGCGGCTGCGACGGCGGCGCACACGCCTGCCATGCCGCCCCCGACGACGACGAGGTCCGCCTGCACCGTCTGCGTGCGCATGTGAGTCCTTCCGTGTGACCTGCTCGGTTCGGGTGACGCCGCTCGACGTCGCTCGACGACGCTCGACGTCCTCGGCCGATCGGCGCCCGCGAGGCGCGGGCGGGCTCTCTCACGGCCGCCGCGAGGTTCTGCTGCTCACCAGGCGTGGCTGCACCTGTGCACCGCGCCTGGGGCTCAGAAGAACTCGGCTCCGTCGTCGCCGTGACGCGCTCGCCGTACTTCGCGAGAGCCTTTCTGCCGGGTGCGTCGGCGTCAAGGCGGCGCGGCACTATTGCGCGTACGTCATGAGCAAGCGGTCAGAACCGATCCGTGAGGTCGGGATCCGTGGGCGTGGGGACGGGGTTCGGTGCCTGGGAATCCCGGAATCCTGCAGCGGGTGGAGGATCGAGGATCAGCCGTCGGCGGCCCGCTGCTCACGGGCGATGAGGTCGGCGCGTCGGCGCAGGTCCTCGAAGTGCTCGCGCATGCGGCGGATCGCGAGCTCGGCGTCGCGGGCCTGGAGTGCTTCGACGACGCGCAGGTGGGCGAGGCCGCGGTCCTGCGACGGACCCCCGGGCATCGCGGTGCCCGCGCGGTGGAACAGCTCGCCGAACAGGTGCCAGAACAGCTCGATGAGGTTCTCGACGAGGGGGTTGCGCAGCCCGCGGTAGAGGGTGCGGTGGAACTCGGCGTCGAGGTCGAGGAAGTCCTCGCCGCGCTCCTCGGTCGCGATCATCTCGCGCGCCAGCTGGGCGCACCGCTCCAGCGCTTCGTCGTCCTCGGCACGCGCCACGGCGGGCATGAGCCCGACCTCCATCGCCTCCCGGGCGGTCAGGATCTCGTCGATCGCGCGTGTCGAGTCGGCGAGCCCGTACGGCAGCTGCTCGATGATGGGCCGGAACGAGAACGCGGCGACGAAGAGGCCGTTGCCGGGCTGCGCCTCGATGACCCCGAGCGTCTGCAGGCTGCGGGTCGCCTCCCGCAGGGAGAGCCGGCTCACGCCGAGCTCGGCCGCGAGCTCGGCCTCGGAGGGCAGCCGGTCGCCGGGGACCAGGCCGTGCTCGCGGATGTAGTCCCGCAGCCGTGCCTGGGCCACCCGGTAGATCGGCTTGCCGGCCACTATGCCGCGAGGTCCTTCGCCTGCGCGACGGCGTCGCGCAGGCGCGGCGCCAGCGCGTCGACGGCGGCGCGACCGGCAGGGTCGAGCGGACCCCACGCGCCGCGCGTCGGCCCGACGTCCGGGCCCAGCCGGTTCATCAGCTCCTTGACGAAGCCCGGGCCCGTGGAGGCCCGGGCGACCTCGCGGAACGGGCGGTGCAGGGCGTAGGCGCCCGCGACGTCGCCACGGTCGAACGCGTCGACGACGGCGTGCGCGACGGGGCCGAGGCCGTTGTAGAGGCTGCCGATCCCTGAGCCGAGGCCGAGCGCGAGCGCCGCCGGCAGCAGCTCGTCGCGGCCGAAGTACACCTTGACGTCGGGACGTCCCTCGACGATCGCGTCGAGCTCCATCAGGTCCTCGTCGGTGAACTTGACGGCGGTCACGGTGGGCGCCTCCTGAGCGGCGTGGGTGAGGATCGCGCTCGGGGCGTGCGTGGATCCCGTCATCGAGGGGATCTGATAGTAGCCGAACGGCGTGCCCGGAGCGGCGCTCGCGACGTCGGCGATCCACCGCACGGTGTGCGCGACGGAGGGCGCCTCGCCGTAGAACGGAGCGACGCTCCCGATGAGGTCGACGCCCCGGGTCTCGGCGTGCGCGGCGAGCTCGCGTGCCGTCGCCAGCGGCACGCCGCCGACCTGGACGCCGATCCTCAGACCGTCGGTCCGCGCCGCGGCCCAGGCCTCGAGCAGCGCCAGGCGCTCGTCGACCGTGAGCGCCGGGAACTCCCCGCTCGTGCCGTTCACGAAGACGCCGGAGATGCCCGACGTCACGAGGTGCTGCGCCTGCTCGGGCACGCGGGAGACGTCGAGGCGGCCCGCGCCGTCGTACGGGGTGAGCGCCGCCGCCCAGAACTCGAACCTGCTCATGACTCTCCATCCGGATCCGAGGATCCCCTCACGCGGCCGTGCGGCTCGCTCATGACTTGGTCGCGCCCTCGGTGAGACCCGCGACGATGTAGCGCTGCAAGAAGATGAACGCCGCGATGACCGGCAGCGCGACGACCGTGGACACGGCCATGAGGTCGTTCCACCGCACGCCGAACTCGTTCGTGATCTCGGACAGCACGATGGTGATCGGCTGGTAGGCCTCGTCGGTCGCGAGCGCGAGGCCGAAGACGAACTCGCCCCACGCCGCGAGGAACGTGATGACGGCGGTCGTGACGATGCCCGGCGTGGAGACCGGCAGCGCCACGCGAAGGAACCCGCTGAGCTCGTTGCACCCGTCGATCCGTGCCGCCTCGACGATCTCGCCGGGCACGCCGAGGAAGTACGGGCGCAGGATCGTGATCGCGAGCGGGACCGCGAGCGCGCAGTTGGCGATGATGAGGCCCGGGTAGGAGTTGACCAGGCCGACGCTCGAGAACAGCGCGAACATCGGTAGCGCGAGGTTCACCGACGGCACCATCTGCACGACGAGCATGAGCATGAGCACCACACCGACCCCGCGGAGCCGCAGGCGGGCCAGCCCGTACGCGGCGGGCAGCGCGAGGGCGAGCGTGACGAGCGTCGTGCCGATCGCGATGACGGCCGAGTTCATCAGGCCGCGCGCGATGTCGCCGTCGCTGAGCACCGCGCGCGCGTAGGACTCGATCGTCGGCGGCAGGGGCACGAGCGAGGGCGGGTTGCTGAACACGTCGCTGCGCGTCTTGAACGACGTGTTGAGCATCCAGTACACGGGGACGAGGTACACCGCGGTCGCGACGACGCCGGCGACGCCGAGCCAGGTGCGCGTCCTCCGGTCGCGGCCCGTACCGGGGGAGCGGCGGGGGCGGCCGACGACGAGCGGGGCGCTCATGCGGCGTCCTCCTTGCGCAGGGTCCGGAAGTACAGCACCGACATCACGACGGGCACGATCATGAGGACCGTCGTCGCGACGGCCGCGGTGTCGAAGCGGGAGAACTCGAACGCCTCGTTGTACGCGTACACCGGCAGGGTGCTCGTGGCGCCGCCCGGTCCGCCGGCGGTCATGAGGAAGATCGTGTCGAACGTCTTGAACGTGTAGATGAAGATCAGCAGTAAGGCCGTGAGCGCGACCGGGCGCAGCTGGGGGAGGGTGACGTACCGGAGCTGCTGCCACGCCGACGCGCCGTCGAGCTCGGCGGCCTCGTAGAGGTTGGCGGGGATCCCCTCGAGCCCCGCCGACAGCAGGATCATCGCCAGCGGACCGAAGCTCCACGCCGTGGCGAGGATGACCGCGATGATCGCCGTCGTCGGCTGCGCGAGCCAGAACAGGTCCCCGTCCAGCAGGCCGAGGCCGCGCAGCACGGCGTTGAGCAGGCCGTAGCTGCCGTCGAGCAGCCAGCGCCACACGTTCGCGCTCACGACCGTGGGCAGCACCCACGCGATGAGGATCAGGGCGCGCAGCAGGTTCCGGCCGCGATAGGCGCGGCGGAACAGCAGCGAGAGTCCGAGGCCCAGCGCGAACGTGATCGCGACGGACCCGCCGGCGTACACGAGGGAGATGCCGAACGAGTACCAGAACCGCTCGCGCCCGAGCTGGTCGACGTAGTTGTCGAGGCCGACCCACGTGGCGCCGCCCTGGACCACCTCGCGCAGCCCGACGT
>JAPSLD010000251.1 GCA_031181105.1 Isoptericola sp.
CGGCGTGCAGCGACACGAGCACCAGGTCCGCGCCGGCGTCGCGCGCGGCCCGGGCGTCCGCCACGAGGGCCGCCGTGTCGATCAGGTCGACGGACCACGGTGCGTCCGCGGGGACCGGCAGGCCGTTGGTCCCGTACGTCGCCGAGAGGTGGGCGACCGTCACGGGCCGCGACCCCCGGTCCAGCTCGTACAGCTGGGGCCGCGCCTGCTCCTCGGCCGAGCGGGCGGTGCCCACATGGCCCAGGCCGACGGCGTCGAGCGCGTCGAGCGTGGCGATGACGCCGGCGAGGCCGCGGTCCAGCGAGTGGTTCGAGGCCGTGGAGCAGCCGTCCCAGCCCTGCTCGGCCAGGTCGCGCACGAGCGTGGCCGGCGCGCCGAACATCGGGTACCCGCTCGGGTCCGTGCCGGACGGCGCGACCGGCACCTCCAGGTGGCACAGCGCGAGGTCCGCCGCACCGACCCACGCGTCGAGCCCGGCCAGCAGCGGGCTGAAGTCCGTGGACCCGTCGGCCGTGCGCGCCGAGCGCAGGACGGGGGTGTGCGTCAGGACGTCCCCGGCCGCGACCACCGTGAACGTCGCCGGGGGAGCCGGGGCGGGCGGCGGCGACTTGGCGACGACCGGTACGGGCGTCGCGGTCACGGTCGGCACGACGTCGGGCACGGCGGGGGAGCACGCCGGCACCGTGGCGGCCGTGGCGGCGAGCAGCACGGCGCCTGCGCGGCGACGTCGGGCGCGAGGGGTCACGCGGGCAGCGTAGTGCGTGCGGGGCCGCAGGACGTACGCCCGGCCGGGCACGGCGGGGCCCCAGTAGGGTGGAGACGTGTCCGAACAGCACCCGTCCCCGTGGAACGTCGCCAACGCGGTGACGATGGCGCGCATCGCCCTCGTCCCGGTCTTCGCGTGGGCACTTCTCGTCGACGACGGGCAGTCGGTCGCGTGGCGGGTCGTCGCGACGGGGGTGTTCGCGGTCGCGGCGCTGAGCGACCGGCTCGACGGCCACCTCGCCCGCTCGAGGGGGCTCGTCACGGACCTCGGCAAGCTCCTCGACCCCATCGCGGACAAGGCGCTCGTCGGGGCGGCGCTCGTCCTGCTGTGGTGGCCGCTGGGCGAGCTGCCGTGGTGGGTGCCCGCCGTGATCCTCGTGCGCGAGCTCGGCATCACGGTCATGCGCATGGCCGTGCTCCGGTACGCCGTGATGCCCGCGTCGCGCGGCGGCAAGGTCAAGACGGTGCTGCAGACGGTCGCGATCACGATATTCCTGCTCCCGCTGGACCAGCTGCCCGGACTCGTGCGCGGCACGGCCTGGGTGGTCATGCTCGCGGCGGTCGCCGTCACCGTCGTCACGGGCGCGGACTACGCGGTGCGCGGCTGGCGGCTGCGCCGGGCGGCCCGCGCGGGCGCCGTGCCCGGCACGCCTGCGGCGTGAGCGCCGAGGACGCCCGCGGCGCGGCCGCCGAGGACGCCTTCGGCGTGGCCGCCCGGGACGTGCTCGCGCGCCTCGCCGCGCACGGGTGGACCCTCGGCGTCGCCGAGTCGCTCACGGGCGGCCTGGTCCTCGCCGAGCTGGTGGCCGTGCCCGGGGCGTCCGCGGTCCTGCGCGGCGGCGTCGTCGCGTACGCGACCGACCTCAAGCACGACCTGCTCGGCGTGGGCGCCGACCTGCTGACCGCACGAGGTGCCGTGGACCCCGACGTCGCGCGGCACATGGCCCGCGGCGTGCGGGTGGCGGCCACGGCCGACGTCGGGCTCGCCACGACGGGCGTCGCCGGTCCGGACCCGCAGGACGGCAAGGCGCCCGGACTCGTCTACGTCGCGGTCAGCACGCCGGACGGGGACTCGGTGCGCCGCCTCGTCGCGGGTGGTGACCGGGCCGCGGTCCGGCGCGCGGCGGTCGACGCCGCGCTCCGCCTGGCGTGCGACGTGCTCGCCGGGTGAAGATCCTGCGTCGGCCGGGGACCTCGAGGTCCCGCGGGAACACGGGTCCGCCCGGGAACGTTCATCCTGGTGTGATCGCCAAGAGGCCACAGAGCCGTATCGATGTTCGTCCCGGTCGGCGTGATGTCGGCCGGTCACGGTACGGTGGATCTACCCCCGCTCCAGGGGGACCAACGAGGCCGGTAGGACCGGGCACGGGAAGGGGGCGCGAGATGGTCGTTCTACGACGTGAGATCGGAGACGTGCTGCGTGACGCGCG
>JAPSLD010000252.1 GCA_031181105.1 Isoptericola sp.
GGCACGCGCCACAGCCGCTCGCCGCGCAGCGCGGCGAGGTACACGGCGTCGCCGGTCACGGCGACGCCCGACGGCGACGCCTCCGACGTGGGCCACCACGCCACCGGGTCCACGGTGCCCTCGGGGCCGCCCGGCCCCTCGGCGTCGGGCCAGCCGTAGCTCCGGCCGGGCTCGACGACGTTGAGCTCGTCGTACGTGCGGGCGCCGAACTCGCTCGCGAACAGGGTCCCCGCGGCGTCCCAGCCGAGGCCCTGCACGTTGCGGTGGCCGGACGACCACACCTGCGAACCCGGGTCGGGGTTGCCCGGCGCCGGCTCGCCGTCGAGGGTCACGCGCAGGATCTTGCCGCCGAGCGAGGCGGGGTCCTGCGCGATCGGCGGGTCGGCCGCGTCCCCCGTGGCGACGTAGAGGTGGCCGTCGGGACCGAACGCGACCGCGCCGCCGTCGTGGTTGGACGCGCGCGGGATGCCCTCGAGCACCGTGGTGAGTCGGCCGAGCTCGGCGCCGTCGAGCCGGCCGCGCAGGACCGCGTTGTCGTCGCGGCCCGTGCGGTAGACGACGACGTCGCCCGACGCCGGGTCGACCGCCACGCCGAGCAGCCCGCCCTCGCCGCGCGGCCGGGTCTGCTCCTGCAGCTCGGCGGCGCCAGGACCGGTGACCGCCGTCGTGGTGCCGTCGTCGGGGTCGACCACGACGAGGCGCGCGGCGTCGCGCTCCGAGACGAGGAGCGTCCCGTCGGGCAGCACGGCGAGGCCCCACGGCGCGTCGAGGCCCTCGACGACGGTCTCGGCCGTCGTGGTCGCCGGGCCCGGGCCGGGACCCGCCAGACCGGTCGGCGAGCCGGACGGCTCCGGCGCCGGGGCGCCCGGCGACGGGGTCGGCGACGGCGCGCCCGACGGTGCGCCCGACGGTGCCTGCGAGACCCCGACGACGGGCGTCTCCCCGGTGCAGGCGGCCAGCGCGGCCGCCACGCCGAGGGCGGCCGCCGCGGACCGCAGGGGGGCCGCGCGAGCCGGGGACCGCCGTCGTGCAGCCGGGCGCATGCCTCCATCGTGCGCGCCCGCGGCGCGCGGCGCCCGCGCGGCCGGTGGCAGAGTGGGTCGTATGAGCGAGACCACCGGGACGCGCCGGGCCCTGATCGTCGTCGACGTCCAGCCCACGTTCTGCGAGGGCGGCGAGCTGGCCGTGGAGGGCGGCAACAAGGTCGCCGAGGACGTCGCGGCCTACGCCGCCGCGCACCGCGACCGCTACGGCCTCGTGGTGACCACGCAGGACTGGCACATCGACCCCGGCGAGCACTTCAGCGACACCCCGGACTTCGTCGACAGCTGGCCGCCGCACGGCATCGCGGGGACGCCCAACGCCGAGCTGCACCCGGCGCTCGCGGACCTCGCGGCCGACGTGGCGGTCAAGAAGGGCCAGTACGCGCACGGGTACTCGGGCTTCGAGGGCGCCGACGACGACGGGCGGTCGCTCGAGCAGGTGCTGCGCGACGCGGGCGTCGAGGCGGTCGACGTGGTCGGGCTCGTGGAGTCGCACTGCGTGAAGCGGACGTCGCTCGACGCGGTGCGCGCGGGCTTCTCCGCGCGCGTGCTGACCGACCTGACCGTCCCCGTGACGCCCGAGCAGGGAGAGCAGGCCCGTGCCGAGCTGGTCGCGGCCGGCGTCGAGCTCGGCACGTCGAGGTAGCGCCGCGCCCGACGAGGTAGCGCTACCTCGCCGCGAGCGCGGCGGCGTACAGCTCGCGCTTGGGCACGCCGGCCGCGGACGCGACGTCGGCCACCGCCTCCTTCAGCCGCTCGCCCGCCTCGACGCGCGCGAGCACCTCGCCGACCAGCTCCTCGGCGCTCGGCGCCTCGGCCGGGGGCGCGCCGGCCACCACCACGCAGATCTCGCCGCGCAGCCCGTCGCCCGCCTCGGCCCGCTCGCGCGCGGCGGACGACAGCTCGCCGAGCGACCCGCGCAGCACCTCCTCGTACGTCTTGGTCAGCTCGCGGCACACGGCGCCCGGGCGCCCGTGCCCGAACGCCGACGCCATCGCGGCCAGCGTCTCGACGACGCGGTGCGGCGCCTCGAAGAACACCATCGTCCGCGGCTCGGCCGCGAGCGCCCCGAGCCACCGCGACCGCTCCCCCGGCTTGCGCGGCACGAAGCCCTCGAACGTGAACC
>JAPSLD010000048.1 GCA_031181105.1 Isoptericola sp.
GGTCACTCCCCGCCGGCCTGCGGCGCGAGCACGACGGACGCCGCGGCCTCCCACCGCTGCGCCCAGTCGCCGATCGGGGCGACCCCGGCGGCCACGAGCGCGTCGTGGCCCAGCACCGAGTACCCCGGGCGTGGCGCGGGACGCACGAAGGCGTCGCTCGTCGTCGGCTCGACCTGCACGTCGAGCCCGGCGGACGCGACGATCCGCCGGGTGAACTCGAACCACGAGGCGCTGCCCGACGACGTGCCGTGGTACGTCCCGGCCGGGGCTCCCGCGGCCACGAGCCTGACCAGCAGGTCGGCGAGGTCGACCGTCCACGTCGGCTGACCCACCTGGTCCTCCACGACCGTGAGGACCTCCCGCTCGGCGCCCAGCCTGGCCATCGTCCTGGGGAAGCACGGGCCGCCGGCGCCGTAGAGCCACGCCGTCCGGACGACGAGGTGGTCGGCCGCCTCCGCGCGGACCGCCCACTCGCCGGCGGCCTTCGTGCGGCCATACGCCGAGCGCGGTGCCACCGGTGCGTCCTCGGCGTACGGCGTGGTCCCACGCCCGTCGAACACGTAGTCCGTCGAGACGTGGACGACACGTGCACCCGCCTGCGCGGCGGCGCGCGCGACGTTCGCCGCGCCAACCGCGTTGACGGCGAACGCCGCCGGCTCCTGCTCCTCCGCGGCGTCGACCGCGGTCCACGCGGCGCAGTTGACCACGACGTCGAAGCCGCGCGCCGCGGCCGCCGTCGCCCCGGCGTCGGTCACGTCGAGGTCGGCGCGCCCGAGTCCCACGACGTCGGCGCCCGCGGCGGCCGCCGCCGCGACCAGGTCCTGGCCGAGCATGCCTGCGGCGCCGACGACGAGCCATCGCTGCCGGTTGAGGGGGGACTGGTCGCCTTCGGTCTGCGCGGGGTCGCTCACGCGTAAGATCCTAGGCGGCCACCGTCACCGACCCGCACAGGAGTAGTGGTGCAGTACCGCGAGCTCGCCGTCCCCGGCGCCTTCGAGATCACCCCGAAGCAGTTCGGCGACCCGCGAGGCGTCTTCCTCGAGTGGTTCAAGGCGCCGGCCTTCGAGGAGGCGGTCGGTCACCCGCTCGACCTCCAACAGGCCAACTGCTCCGTGTCGGCGGCCGGCGTGCTGCGCGGCATCCACTTCGCCGACGTGCCTCCCGGCCAGGCGAAGTACGTCACGTGCGCGAAGGGTGCCGTCCTCGACGTCGTGGTCGACGTCCGGGTGGGTTCGCCCACCTTCGGGCAGTGGGACTCCGTCGTGCTCGACGACGTCGAGCGGCGGGCCATCTACCTCGGCGAGGGCCTCGGGCACGCGTTCATGTCCCTCGAGGACGGCTCCACCGTCATGTACCTGTGCTCGACCGGCTACAACCCCGGCCGCGAACGCGGCATCCACCCGCTCGACCCGGAGATCGGCATCGAGTGGCCCAGCACCGACCGCCACGGCAACCCGGTCGCCCCGCTCCTCTCCGACAAGGACGCTGCCGCGCCCGGCCTGTCCGAGGCCGCCGCCGCGGGCATCCTGCCGACCGACGAGGCCGTCCGCTCCTACGTCGAGTCGCTGCGCGGCTGACCCGCCCGCGAGCCTCCCTGCGTATCCTCGACGAACCGTCTACGGTCGACGAGTCATTGCCGTGCCGTCGAGAGAGCCGACCTTGCGCCGTGTGAACCTGATCGCGACCCTCACCGTCGCCGCGTGCGCCGCAGGCGCCGCGTACGTGTGGGCCTTCGGGCCAGAGGGCGACCACGCCACCGCGTCCCCGCAGGCGCAGGTGACGTCTGCGGCACCGACCGCCTCCTCGGACGAGGTGTCGCCGGAGGCGCCGGCGTCGGCAGGGCCGACGACGCCCGCGCCGGCGGGCGCGTCCCCCGACCCGGGTGCGTCGCCGTCCGCGGGACCCTCTGCCACGCCCTCGGACGCCCCGGCCGTCGACGGCTCGCCCGCGCCCTCGGTGCCGGAGGACGTCGAGTCGTCCGCCGCCGCCGCAGACGTCGCGCTCTCCTACCTCGCGTGGAACCCCGAGTCCCGCGCGGTCGAGGCGTCCGGCTACGCCGCCGTCTACGAGGACGGCGGGACGTGCCGGCTCGTGCTGACCAAGGCAGGGACGTCGGCGAGCGCCGAGTCCGCCGCGCTGCCCGACGTGCAGACCACCTCGTGCGGTGGCCTCGAGGTCCCCGGGAGCGACCTGTCCGGCGGCACCTGGCTCGCCGTCCTCGAGTACACGTCGCCGACCAGCGCGGGCTCGTCCGCTCCCCGTGAGGTGGTCGTCCCGTGACCGCCACGCGCTCGCGCGGCGCCCGGCTGGCGGCCGCGCTGTGCACCCTCGTGGTGTCGCTCACCGTCGCCGTCGCCCCGGCCGGCGCCGCTCCCGCGAGCCAGGCGCCCGGACCGCTGCCGAAGGCTCCCATCACGGACTTCAAGCCCGGCAACATCATCACCGACGCCGTGATGTACGACGCCAACTCCATGACGCGGTCGGAGATCGCCTCGTTCATCGCCTCGACGGGCAGCTCCTGCCGCGCCACGTCCGGCAACACGTGCCTCAAGGACTACCGCGAGACGACGCCGACGCGCCCCGCGACCTCCCTGTGCCCCCGGCCGTACGCCGGTGCGTCCAACGAGACGTCGGCGGCCATCATCGCCAAGGTCGGCGTCGCGTGCGGCATCAACCCGCAGGTGCTGCTCGTGACGCTCCAGAAGGAGCAGGGGCTCGTCACGTCCACCACCGGGAAGCCGCCGCGGACCTACTCGCGCGCGCTGGGCTTCGGGTGCCCGGACAACAGCGGCGGCGTCTGCGACCCGCAGTACGCCGGGTTCGCCAACCAGGTGTACTCCGCGGCCCGCCAGCTCAAGCGCTACGCGGCGTACCCCACCTCGTACGCGCACCGGGCGAACGCGTGGAACCACGTGCGCTACCACCCGAACACAGCCTGCGGCAGCTCTCCGGTGTACATCGAGAACCAGGCGACCGCGAGCATGTACAACTACACGCCCTACCAGCCCAACCGTGCCGCGCTCGCGGCCGGGACGGGTACGGGCGACTCGTGCTCCTCCTACGGCAACCGCAACTTCCACCACTTCTTCAAGGCGTGGTTCGGCTCCCCGACGGGCAACCGACCGCCCGAGGGCGTCCTGGAGAGCGTCACGCCGGCCGGGACGGGGTCCGTCCGGGTCGTCGGCTGGGCGTTCGACCGCGACACCACGTCCACCATCCCGGTCCACGTCTACGTCGACGGCGCCCGGGTCACGTCCCTGACGGCCTCCGGCTCGCGCCCGGACGTCGCCCGCATCCACGGGCGTGAGGCGGTCGGGTTCAGCGGGACGGTCGGCGTCGCGCCCGGTGACCACCACGTCTGCGTCTTCGCCGCGAACCGGCCGACGGGCGCCGACGAGCTGCTGGGGTGCGAGGACGTCGCCGTGACGAGCGGCAGGACCTACTTCCTCAACGACTCGTGGTCCGGGGCCGCGAACCGCGTGTTCCCGTTCGGCGTGGAGTCCGACCGCGTCTACGTCGGCGACTGGGACGGCAGCCGCACCGACACCCTGGCCGTGCGTCGGGGGAACACCTACTACTTCAGCAACCGCCTCAGGGCCGGGGAAGCGGACACGGTCATCAGGTACGGCAGGTCGGACGACGCGACGCTCGTCGGCGACTGGAACCGTGACGGCAGGGACACGCTCGCGGTGCGGCGGGGCCCCGTGTACTACTTCAGCAACCGCCTCGCCGGCGGCGAGGCGGAGACCGTCGTGCAGTACGGCAGGCCGGAGGACGCCGTCCTGGTCGGCGACTGGAACGGTGACGGCACGGACACGCTCGCGGTACGCCGCGGCCACGTCTACTACTTCAGCAACCGCCTCGCCGGCGGCGAGGCCGAGAGGGTCGTGGCCTACGGCAGGCCGGACGACGCCGTCCTCGTCGGTGACTGGAACGGCGACGGCAAGGACACCATCGCCGTCCGGCGCGGCACCACGTACTACATCAACGACACGCTCGCCGGTGGTGAGGCCTCTCGCGTCGTGACGTACGGGCGGGCCACGGACACCGCGCTCGCGGGCGACTGGGACGGGAACGGCGCCGACACCCTCGGCGTGCGGCGCCCCGCGCGGTAGCCCGGTCGCCGCCGTGGGGGTGCGACCACCCCCGCGGCGGCGTGCCTCCCGCTGCGGCGCCTGCCCGCCGGGAGCGGGACGCGGCGGCTCAGGGGCGCTGCTCGGCCATCGGGACGTCCCGCCGGCGGCCGCCCGCCACGGCTCCGCCGACGGCGGCGAGCCCCAGGTCCACGACGGTCATCAGGACACGGCTCAGGAGCACCGTCAGGAGAAGCTCCGCGTGGGGCATGGCGGCGCCCATGACGGCGATCAGGACGCCCTCGCGCGCGCCGGCTCCGGCGGGGACGAAGACGACGAGGAAGCCGACCACCCAGGCGAGCGCGTACCCGCCCACCGCCAGGGCGAAGCTCCGCGGCCCGCTCTCCAGGCCCAGGGCCGTGGCCAGGACCCACACCTGGGCGCCGGCGAGGAGCCAGCCGGCGACCGACCAGAGCGCCGCCAGCCCGAGCCCGCGCCAGGTCAGCGGCTGCTCGAGGGGCTCACGGCGGATCACCCGGAAGGCGAGGCCCACGAGCCGGGTCAGCACGGGCGGCAGGAGCAGCACCGCGAGGACCGGTGCCGTGAACGCGACCCACGACCACGCGCCGAGCGAGTCGGCCGAGACGAACGGCAGGCACGCCGTGCCGACCACGACGCCGGACACCACGGAGACCAGCACGGCGACGGCCATGGCCGCCAGCGACCGGCGCCGCGGGATGCGGTGCGCCGCCCCCAGCTCGGCAGCGGCGACGACGTTCCACACGCCTCCGGGGACGTACTTGCCGATCTGGCTCACGCCGAAGACGGCGACCGCGGCCTTCGCGGGGAGGGGCGACCCGAGGTCGGCCAGCACCGCCCGCCAGGCGACGAGCGTGCACAGCACGTAGGCGACGGTCAGCACCAGGGAAGCGATCACGGTGCCCGGCGAGAGCCGACCGGCGGCTTCGACCAGGTCGTCCCACGTCGCCCACACCGCGTACACGGCCAGGCCTACCGCCACGGCCAGGAACGCCCACTTCACGACGGGGTTCCGGACCGCCGCGAGCAGGCGCCTCACCACGCTCATCGTGCGGCCAGCGCTGCGACGAGCGGCGCGACGACCGCCTCGGGGCGGACGTCGCCGCGGCCCTCCTGCGCTCGCGCGCGGGCCTCGTCCAGCTGAGCCGGCCGGGCCAGCTCACCGAGCCGGCGGGCGAGCGACTGCGGGTCGGCCGGCGGCACGAGCTCGAGCGCCCGGCCGAGCGTCCGGCGTTGCGGCGCGGTGTCGGACGTCACGACGACGCAGCCGGCCGCCAGGCCCTGGTAGACCTTGTTCGGCACGACCCGCATGCCCTTCGACGTGGCGGAGAAGATCCCCAGGCACACGTCGTGGGAGGCGACCAGCCTCGGCAGCTCCGCCGGGTCGACCCACTCGCGCCAGGTGACCGACTCGTACTCGGCGAGCCGCTCGCGGACCGCGGCGTGGTCCTGGCCGCTGCCGATCATCGTGAGCTCGAGCGGCACGCCGGCCTCGAGGGCCAGCGCGACGGCCTCCGCGATCACGGGCGTCCCCTGCAGCGGGGTGAACAGCCCGAAGAACACGACGCGCAGCGGGTCGCCGTCCTCGCGCGCACGCGTCGCGGCGTCTCCCGCCTCGAACCACTCGCTGCTCGCGCCGACGAGCGCGACGACGCCCTTCTGAGGCTTGCGGAGCATCTCCCGGTGCTCCGCCGTGTCGGTCACGACGACGTCGGCGCAGGCCGTCGCCGCCGCGTCCAGCAGCGACAGGAGCCGGACGCGGATCCCGCGCGCACCCCGGTCGCTGGCCGTGTCCCCCGCGAAGATCAGGTGGTCGAGCACGATCTGCGCACGCGGGAAGAGGAGCCGCGCGAGGAACACGTCGAAGTGGCCCATGTAGCCGACCAGCACCGCGTCGGGCCTCCGTCCCCGGCGGCGGAGCGCGGAGGCGTCGGCCACCAGACCCGCCCAGCGGCCGAGCAGGCGCAGGAGCAGCAGGGGCAGACGCCACGGCTGCTGCAGCATCCGCACCCGCTCGGCGGTGGAGAACCCGAGCGGACGGTTCAGCTCGACGACCTCGTGGCCCCGTTCCCGCAGCCCCGCGACGAGGACCGCGACCCGCGGGTGCTTCTGCGCGTCGTACGTGCCGAACGCCGCGATCATCGAGCGGGCCGCGCCTGGTCCGTCCCGGCGAGCGCGTTCGCCGGGGAGGTCTCTCCCCCGCCGAGCGCTCCGGGAAGGACGGCGTCGACCGCCAGCGGCACGGGACGGGTGTTCGGGCGGTGGGCGTCGATCGCCGCACGCAGGTCACCGGTCCCGTACACCGTGCCGTACTGGATCTCCTTGAGGCGCTCGAGCGTCTCCTCCAGCAGCACGCGGTTCGTCTTCTGCAGGTCCGCGATGACGAGGAGCGCGAAGCACAGGAGCGCGCCGACGAGCATCGCCGTGCCGAAGATCAGCGACTGGATGTGCCCGCCCGCGGTCCCCGCGAACCACAGCACGAGGAAGCGCACGAACGGGACCAGCGCGGCGACCAGGAAGATCGAGCCGAGCGTCACGAACACCGTGTGCGGCTTGAACATGATGTACGAGCGCGTGATCGCCTGGCCCGACTTGCCCATGTGCTGCCAGATGTTCTTGAACAGCCGGGACTCGCGCGTCTTCGGGTTGGTGTTGATCGGCACGCTCGCGATCCGCAGCCGCTTGTTGCCCGCCTGGATGATCGTCTCCATGCAGTAGCTGAACTGCGTGACGACGTTCAGGTGCATGAGGGACGCGCGCGAGTACGCGCGGAAGCCGCTGGCGGCGTCAGGCAGGTCCGTCCCGGCCGCGAAGTTCACGACCTGGGAGCCGACGCGCTGCATCATCTTCTTGAACGGCGAGAAGTGGGCGATCGTCGCCGTCTGGCGGTCACCGATCGCGATGTCCGCCTCGCCGCGCAGGAGCGGCTGGACCAGGTCCGCGATGCGCTCCTGCGGGTACTGGTTGTCGCCGTCGGTGTTCACCACGATGTCGGCGCCCTGCTTGAGGGCGTAGTCGATGCCGTCGCGGAAGGAGCGCGCCAGACCCATGTTGCGGGTGTGGCGCACGAAGTGCTTCACACCCAGGTTCCGGGCGACCTCGACGGTGCGATCGGTCGAGCCGTCGTCGACGATGAGGATCTCGATCTCGTCGATGCCTTCGATCTCTCGCGGGATGGTGGCGAGGACGAGAGGGAGGGTCTCTTCCTCGTTGAGGCACGGGATCTGCACGAAGAGCTTCATGACGGCTTTCTGTCGACTCGGTTGTCGGGACCTGACCGGCCGACAGTCTACCGACTCGCTACCGACTCGGCGGCGACGGGCGGCCGCGCGTGGACGGCGACGCCCGTGGTGCGGAAGGCTAGGCGCGTGACGACCAGCTCCAGACCATCACGGGCCCGCCGGTCGATCGAGCACGCGGCGCTCGTGCTGCTCGGCATCGGCGGCCCGTTCGCGTACGCGATGGCCTCCCCCATCTACTCCAGCGGGGACGAGGCCGCCCACGTCGACTACGCGCTGCAGGTGTGGCACGGCGGCCTGCCGGTCTTCGAGGAGGGGCTCGAGCTGGCGAACACCGTCGGCGTGCACCCCCCGGTCCAGTGGACGTCGCACCACCCGCCGCTGGTGTACCTGCTCCTGGCGCCGGTCGTCGGACCGCTCGTCGACGCCGGCCACGTCGACGCCGGCGGCATGGCCGCCCGCCTCGTGATGGTCGCCCTCTCCGTCGCCCTCCTCTACACCGTGCGGGCGGTCGGGGCTCGCCTCGTGCCGACCGTCCCTGCGGCCGGTCTGGCCGCCGCCGTCGTCGTCGGGCTGTCGGTCTGGTTCGTCCGGCTCGGGGGGTCGGTCTACACGGACACCCCGGCGGCCCTCGTGAGCTCGCTCGCGCTCCTCGCGCTCCTCCGGCTCGCGCGCGGTGACGGGGGGCGGCGCGACGTCGTCCTCTTCGCCGCGGCCTGCGCCGGGTGCGGCCTGACCCGGTTCTCGCTCCTCCCCGTCGCCGCACTCTTCGCCGTCGCCCTCGTGGTCGTCAGCTACCTGCCCGGCCGCCTGCGCCCCGGGCGGGCCTGGGCGGCGGCGCTCGCCGCCGGCGGCGCGGTCGTCACGACGTCGGCCTGGTTCTACGCGCGCAACGTCGCGCTGACGGGCAACCTCAGCGGGAGCCACCCGGAGTGGGCGGCGAGGCACACGAGCCGCGTGGCGCGCCCCGTGCCGGAGGTCGCCGTCGACCCCGTCTTCTGGTCCCGGATGACCGAGCAGATGTCGATCGGCGAGTACCCGCGACTGCCGCGCGCCCTGGAGCCGGCGCTGCCGTGGACCGTCCTGCTCCTGGCGCTGCCGGTCCTCGTCGGCCTGGTCATGGCGCTGGTCATGATCCTGCGTGCCCGCGAGCAGCGCGCCGTCGGGCTCGTCCTGCTCGCCACCGTGCTGTGCGCGTGCGGCGGGATCGCGGTCATGCAGGTGATGCACCACGCCGGCGGGGGCAGCGCGTTCCCCCGCTACTTCTTCGCGATGCTCCCGTTCCTCGCGCCCTTCCTCGCCCTGCCGCTCCTGCTGCTGCGCGGCGTCCCGCTGGTCCTCTGGGGCCTCGCCCGGGTGACCCTGCTGGCGCTCGAGCTCGAGACGACGCTCGGGCGCCAGCTCCGCGGGGAGCAGGCGCCGGTCTATCCCGGGCCCACCTGGTGGGGCTTCGGGCTCACGGCCGCCGGGCTCGCGCTCGCCCTCCTGGTGGTGGTGACGACGTCACGGGCCGCCCGGTGGCGCCACGAGCGGTCTGAGCGAGCGCTCACCGCCGTCTGACCACCGGGCGCCCGGGCGACGCCCGGGCGGGACCACCTCGACGGTCCCGAGCGCGTGTCCGGCCTACTGGCCCTGGGCCGCGTACTTCGCCTCGACGGCGGCCTTCCTGGGGCGCCACCAGTCCTCGTTCGCCCTGTACCACTCGACGGTGGCCTCCAGGCCGGCGCGGAAGTCGGTGTACCGCGGCGTCCAGCCGAGCTCCTCGCGGAGCTTCGAGGCGTCGATGGCGTACCGGAGGTCGTGGCCCGGACGGTCGTTGACGTGCTCGAAGTCGTCCGGTTCCCGGCCGAAGATCTCCAGCAGCGTCCGCACCACGCCGAGGTTGTCCTTCTCGCCGTCGGCGCCGATGAGGTAGGTCTCCCCCGCGCGCCCCTTGTCGACGATCGCCCACACCGCGGCGTTGTGGTCCTCGACGTGGATCCAGTCGCGCACGTTGAGGCCGGCGCCGTAGAGCTTGGGGCGGACGCCGTCGATGAGGTTGGTGATCTGCCGGGGGATGAACTTCTCGACGTGCTGGTACGGGCCGTAGTTGTTCGAGCAGTTGGAGATCGTCGCCTGCAGGCCGAACGACCGCACCCACGCGCGCACCAGCAGGTCGGAGCCGGCCTTGGTGGAGGAGTACGGGCTGGACGGGTTGTACGGCGTCTCGGGGGTGAACCTGTCCGGGTCGTCCAGCTCCAGGTCTCCGTAGACCTCGTCGGTGGAGATGTGGTGGAACCGGACGCCGTGCTTGCGCACCGCCTCCAGCAGGGTGAACGTCCCGATCAGGTTGGTCTGGACGAACGGCGACGGGTCGTCGAGCGAGTTGTCGTTGTGCGACTCCGCGGCGAAGTGCACGACCAGGTCCGACTCGCCGACGAGCCGGTCGACGAGCGCGGCGTCGGTGATCGAGCCCTCGACGAACGTGATCCGGTCGGCCACCGGGTCCAACGAGCGCCGGTCCCCGGCGTACGTGAGCGCGTCCAGGACCGTGACGTCGACCTCAGGACGCTCGTGCACCGTCTGCTGGACGAAGTTCGCACCGATGAAACCGGCACCACCGGTCACGAGGACTCTCAAAGCCGCCTCCGAGGCTCGACTGCACAGGACCGGCCTAGGGTACCGCCCGTGCGAGGCCCTCGAGCGAGCCCCGCGAGCGAGCCTCAGCCGGCGGGCGCCGGGTCGAGCTGCCCGCTGGACACCAGCGAGTCCTGCAGCTCCCCGGGCATGACCCAGACCCAGGCCTCGAAGATCTCGTAGCCGGGAAGATGGAGGGCTCCCGAGCCCTCGAGGCGGGTGCCTCCCGCGCACGAGACGACGACGTCGAGATCCGGCTCGTCGTCCCAGGCGGAGTCCACCCGCTCGACCATGACGTCCGGGAGGAGCTCGTACCCGACGTAGTTGAGCCCGGCCCCTCGGGAGAGCGAGGGCCGGTTGCAGGAGAAGTCCCACCCCACGGTGCTGATGTCGTGCTCGGCGAGGAACGCCGAGAAGCCGGTGACGGAGCGCGGGTCGAGCCCCTGTCCGGCCCGGAACTCGTCCGAGGCGCGATCGGCGGACAGCGTCGCGAGCGAGGCGAGGGCGACCAGCCCCGCCACGACGGGCTTCGGGCGGGCGCGCAGGAGCCGGAACCCGAGGAGGCACAGCAGGACGACCACCGACGCCAGGAGCCAGAAGCGGTTCGCGTTGGTGAACGTCGGCATCAGCGGCGTGGGGAACGCCACGTCGGGGAACGTCCACGCCCACGGCAGCACCCCGGGGATGTGCACGGGGGTGACGTACCCCCACGTCGGCGCCACCGGCGCCACGAAGAGGACCACCGCCAGCGCGACGGCCGCGCTACCGCCGGCGGCCCAGGCCCAGATCCGGTTGCGGACGATGCCGCTGACCAGGACGGCCAGCCCGAGGGCGACCACGAGGGACGAGACCGGGTCGAGGTAGCGCGTGTACAGCCACGCGTCGAGCCGCCGCCAGCCGTTGTCCCACAGGTCGTGGGCGTTGGACCACGCGAGCGCCGACACGAGGAACGTGGCCACGAAGACGCCGAAGACCCATGCCGCGCGGCCGAGCCGTCGTCGCCGGAGCTCGTCCCACGACCACGCGATCACGGCCACGAAGCCGATCGCGACGAGGCCGAAGGAGCCGACGAGCTGCGCCCAGGTGTGCGCCAGCACGACGCGCCCGAAGTTGGTGAGGTGGAAGTCGCGCAGGCTGTTCATGAACAGGTCGGACTGGCTCGGCGCGACGCCCATGAGCAGCTCGTTGAGGTAGGAACCCAGCCAGTCCGCCCCGAGGTATCCCGCCGCCAGCGTCACGAGGCCCACCACCGCGACGGACCACCGCTTGAGCAGCAGGGCCACCAGCCAGATGGCGCTCGCCAGGACGAGCGTGATCATGCGGACGTGGGTGAGGTAGACGAGCGCCACGGCGAGGCCGAAGACGACCGCTCGCACGACGGTCGTCCGCTCCCACAGGCGGAACGCGGCCAGGGCCGTGAGCGTCACGGCGAGAAGGAGCAACCGCTCGCTGAGCACGTAGTCGGCCTGGACGGTCCGCGCGGGCAGCGTCATGACGACCGCCGCGACGGCCAGCGCCTGGGGCAGGCTGAGCCGGACGCGGCGCACCAGCATCGCCAGCGGCCAGATCGTGACGTAGCCGACCACGAGCCCGACGACCCCGGCGGCCCGGTAGATCGTGCCCGGGTCGTCCCACACCCACCACAGGGGCGTCAGCAGGATGCCCCAGAGCGGGAAGTATCCCGCGCTGCCGAAGTCGGGGACCGGCTCGCCCGCCAGCATCCGGGCGAGCTGCAGCAGGTGCAGCTCGTCGAACGGGAACTCCGGCTCGGCCGCCGTGAGGCTCACCCGGACCGTCACGACGACGTTGACCGCGATCGCGACGGCGGCGACGAGCCACCACCACCGAGTCTTCCTCGTCGCGCCGGCCCCGCCGTGCGGCTGGACGGTCGTTCCCACCGGCAGTGCCGGGGAGCTGCTGAGCATCGGTTCCCTTCCCTCGACGCAGCACGGCGTCCGCGGCCGGCGTCCCTGGACGCGGTCCCGTGGCGACGCCTGTGGCTCTTCCCGCCCGATGGTATCGGGACGGTGCACGGCTACCTGCGGTCGCCCTCGCCGCGCATCTGGGCGACCACGTCCGACGCGGGCCCGTCGGCGACCTGCCGGCCGGCGTCGAGCAGGATCCCCCGCTCGCACAGCCGGGCGACCATGTCCAGATCGTGGCTCACCAGGACCAGCGTGCGTCCCTCGGCCTTGAGCTCCTCGATCCGGGCGATGCACTTGCGCTGGAACGGCTCGTCGCCGACCGCGAGGATCTCGTCGATCAGGAACACCTCGGGGTCCGAGTGCACCGCGACGGCGAACGCGAGGCGCAGGAACATCCCCGAGGAGTAGAACTTGACCTCGGTGTCGATGAACTTCTCGATCTCGCTGAAGGCCACGATGTCGTCGAACGCCGCGTCGATCTGCTTCTCGCCCATGCCGAGGATCGAACCGTTGAGGTAGACGTTCTCCCGGCCCGTGAGGTCCGGGTGGAAGCCGGCACCCACCTCGATGAGCCCCGCGACCCGCCCCCGCGTGCGGATGGTGCCGGCGTCCGGCCGCAGGACGCCCGAGATGAGCTTGAGCAACGTCGACTTGCCGGAGCCGTTGAAGCCCAGCAGCGCGACGGTCTCGCCCTCGGTCACCTCGAAGCTCACGCCGTCGAGCGCCAGGAACGTGTCGGACATGTCCCTGCCGCGCACGGCGGCGACCGCCAGCTCCTTGAGCGACCGGTTGTGGCGCAGCGTGAACCGCTTCGAGACGTCGACCGCCTCGATGTAGGTGAGTCCGCTCATCACAGCTCCTGGGCGAAGCGCCCCTCGAGGCGCCGGAACACGGTCTGCCCGAGGAGCAGGACCACCAACGAGACGAGGACCGCCGACGCCCCGACCAGCCACAGGTCCGGCAGGAGGGGTGACAGCCCGTTGGGCAGGGTCGTGACACGCCCGGTGCCGCCGTACCAGAAGGCGTAGTGGAACAGCTCCACGGCCGCCGTCAGCGGGTTGGCCTGGTAGATCCACCACATCCACTGCGGCACCTGGGTCTGGACGAGCCCCCAGGTGTAGAGGACCGGGGACGCCCACGTGGCGACCATGACGATGAGGTCGACGAAGTTCTCCGCGTCGCGGAAGTACACGTTGACCGCACCGAAGAGCAGCCCGAGCCCGAGGGCCAGCGTCGCGACGATGACGAAGCCCACGACGCCGGCAGCGAGCTCGGCCCCGTTGGGCCGCCATCCCGCGACCAGCGAGGCGATCACCAGGACCACGAGCTGCGGGAAGAAGTGCACGGCCGAGACGTACAGCGACGCGACGGGGAACAGCTCGCGGGGAAGGTAGATCTTGTTGATCAGCGGCGCGTTCCACATGATCGACCGGGTCGCGTTGGAGAAGCCCTCGCCGAAGAAGTTCATGACGACGATGCCCGCGAAGAGGTAGACCGCGTAGTCCGGGACGGTGTCCCGCAGACGCAGGAACACACCCAGGGCGAGGAAGTAGACGCCGAACTGGATCGCCGGCTTGACGTACGACCACGCCATCCCGAGCACCGACCCGCGGTAGCGGATCCGCAGCTCCTTGCGCACGATGAGCCGCAGGAGGAAGCGGCGCTCGAGCACGTCGAGGAGCCCCCGCCCCAGACCGGGCACGGTCAGGGGCATCTGGTGAGAGTCGGTCACTTCTCGCCCGGCTCCGTCCGGGCGAAGGTGGACTTCCACGCCTCCTGGCCCACGAGGTCGGGGAGCGCGGACTTGTACCGCTGCGACAGCTCGGGCCACTCGCGCAGGACCCGTGCGTGCAGGGCCACCGACCGCTCGAGCTGCGCACGGAACTCCGCCGGCTGGCGCTTGTACCAGGCGGCGCCGGAGCCGTCGGCGAGCGAGACGACCGCCGAGTCGAACCGCGACAGCAGGTGCCACTTGGCGTCCATCGCCTGGACCTCGGCCTCGGGGTGCTTGCGGCTCAGCTCGGAGACCGGGCGCAGCGCCTTGACGACACCGAGCGCCGCGCCGACGTACGTGCCGACGCGCCCCTCCGGCACCCGCGCCTCGTCGCCGCGCTTCGAGACCTTCTTGCGGCGGGTCGGCGGGTAGACCCCGGGCGTCTTCTCGATGCGCGCGTCGTCGTACCGCGCGCGGGTCTCCCGGATCCGCGCGAGGCGCGTGCCGAGCTGCTCGTGCAGGTGCTCCGGTCCGGACAGGAGGTCCTCGAGGGCCTCGTTGCGCAGCTCGGCGACCGAGTACTGCGCGGCGAGGAGGTGCTTGAGCTGGTGGTAGAGGCTCTCGCGCACCAGGCGACCGCCGTGCTCGAACGGGGAGTGCAGGAGCGCCGCCACGAACCGGTTGCGCTCGTGGTAGTACGCCTGCCAGTCGAGGCTGTCGTCCTTGTCGGTCCACGGCACGTGCCAGGCCGCGACGCCGGGCAGCGAGACGGTCGGCACGTCGTGCTCCCGGGCGCGCAGCCCGTACTCGGCGTCGTCCCACTTGATGAAGATGGGCAGCGACAGCCCGACCTCGCGCATCACGGCGGTCGGGATCAGCTCCATCCACCAGCCGTTGTAGTCGACGTCGATCCGCCGGTGCAGGGCGGGCGTCGAGCGCAGCGACTCCTGGTCCAGGTGGTGGCCACCGGGGGCGTCCAGCACGGGACCCCACCAGAAGCGCCAGGGGTTGATGCGCTCCCCCATCGAGTGCAGGTGCGCGCGGTCGAACATGGAGAACATGTGGCCGCCGACGATGGTCTGACGGCGGGCGAGGTCCGCGAACGTCACCGCGCGCAGGATCCCCTCCGGCTCGGTGCGCACGTCGTCGTCCGAGATGAGGTGGTACGTGCTGACGCCCTCGTCGAGGGTCTCGCTCATGCCTCGCGAGAAGCCGCCGGACCCGCCGAGGTTGGCCTGGCGGATCATGCGCAGCCGGCCGCCGAGGGCCTTCTCCGCGTCCGCGAACCCGTCCGCGTCCTCCGGGTGCTTGGTGCCCTGGTCGACCACCGTGACGCGGTCGAGGATCGACAGCAGGTCGTCGTCGGACCCGAGCTGCGCGAGCAGCGTCACGACGTCGTCGGGCCGGTTGAGGGTGGTGACGCCCACCGTCACCGTGCCCTGGGGACGATCGGTGTCGGTCTCCCAGTGCGCCTGCTCGACCCGCGCGCCCTCGTCCCGCGCGACGACGTCGAACCAGTACCACCCGCCGTCGGCGAACGTGGAGAGCGGCAGGTCGAACGTGAGCGTCGCCCCGTCCTCGAACGCCTCGCCGTCGACGCGGTACACGTTGCCGCGGGCGTTGGACCTGTACACGAAGAGCGACCCGGAGCCCGAGAGCGTCACGGACAGGCGGACGGACTCGACGACCGTCCAGCGACGCCAGTACGCCGCCGGGAACGCGTTGAAGTACGTCCCGAACGACGTCCGCGAGCGCGGCTCGACGGCGTAGGACCGGCGGGAGAGCACCTGGGCGACGTCCTGGCGCCGCGCGGGCGCTCCGCGCTTCGTGCCGTCCAGCCGCTCGTCGGGCGCGCGCACCTCGCCCTCGACGTAGAGCGGGAGGATGTCCTGGTCGGGCGTGAGCGGCAGGACGAGCCGCTGCAGGACGCGGGTGGAGCCGGGGGTCCGGGTCTGGGCGCTCATGCCTCCACGCCCCCGCTCTGGATGTCCTGGCCGCTGCCGAAGTGCGGCGCGAGCTTGTTGTCGACCATCGACAGCGCGGCCCCGATGGCCATGTGCATGTCGAGGTACTTGTAGGTGCCCAGACGCCCGCCGAAGAGCACGTCCTTCTCCGCCGCCGCCAGGTCGCGGTACTTGAGCAGGCGCTCGCGGTCCGCGGCCGTGTTCACGGGGTAGTACGGCTCGTCCTCGCGCTCGGCGAACCTCGAGTACTCCCGCATGACGACGGTCTTGTCCGTGGGGTAGTCGCGCTCGGGGTGGAAGTGCCGGAACTCGTGGATGCGGGTGTAGGGGACGTCCGGGTCGGCGTAGTTCATGACCGGCGTGCCCTGGAAGTCGCCGACGGGAAGGACCTCCTCCTCGAAGTCCAGCGTCCGCCACGACAGGTCGCCCTCGGCGTAGTCGAAGTACCGGTCCACCGGGCCCGTGTACACCACCGGCACGT
>JAPSLD010000049.1 GCA_031181105.1 Isoptericola sp.
CCGGTCAGTCCTGGCGGATCGCCTCGCCGGCGAGCTCGATCCGCACCGTCCTGGCCACCAGCACGCCGCCCGCCTCGAGCGCGACGTTCCACAGCAGCCCGTACTTCTCGCGGTCGAACTCGCCCGTGGCGCTGAAACCGAAGATGTCGCGGCCGTACGGGTCGCGTCCCGCGCCGCCGAACTCGGCGTCGAGCGCGATCGGGTGCGTGACGCCGCGGATCGTCAGCTCCCCGTGCAGCACGAAGGAGGCCGACGTGCGCGCGGCGGCGGCGCCGAGACCGCTCGACCGCCCGGGCGTCCGGCCCTTCAGCGCGGCCCAGCGGAACATCGGGTCGGGCTCGGTCCGCCACTCGATCCGGGTGCTGCGGAACTCGAGCGTGGGGTGGCGCTCGACGTCGAGGAAGTCGGGGCTCTTGAGGTGCGCGTCGCGGTCGGCGTTGAGCGTGCTGATCGACGCCGCGTCGATGGTCGCGGTCACGGACGACCGCAGCGGGTCCTCGGCCACGTGGACGGTCGCCGAGCCGGTGGAGAACTCGCCCCGCACGGGGCTGACCATCATGTGCATCGCGAGGAACCCCAGTCGCTTGTGCGCCTCGTCCAGCCGGTAGGTACCGGCCACGGGGATCACCAGGTCGTTCCAGGTCCGCGTGGCGGACGGCGCTTCGGTCATGGGGAGTCCTCTACGGGGGCGTCGTGCTGGACCCGGCGTGCGGTGGTCACGCCCGGCGCGACATCGAGGCGTCGCGGTCCCGGCATGCGGTCGCGAGGGCGCTCGACGGCGTCCTCCGGGCAGGATGCTCCCGAGGACTGGTTAAAACGTAAAGCATCGGCGGAGAGGAGTACACGTGTCGCCGAGCGTCACACTCGCGGGGCTCGTGCTCCTGACGGTGCTGCTGGGCCTCGTCTGGCGGTCGCGCCAGGGAGCCGTGCGCGACCCTGGACCCACGGCCGGTGCCGTCGACTGGCTCGCCCGACTGCGTGAGTCCGGCGTCGAGCCCGGCCCGCGCGGGACCTTCGTGCAGCTCTCCGCCGCGGTGTGCGCACCGTGCCGCGCGACCGCGCGCGTGCTCGCGGCGGCGGCCGACGCCGCACCCGGCGTCGTGCACACCGAGCTGGACGTCGAGGCACATCCCGGCCTGGTGCGCGCGGCGCGCGTGCTGCGCACGCCGACGGTCGTCATGATCGACGGCGACGGCACCGAGGTGGCGCGCAGCAGCGGCGCCATGACCCCGGCCCAGGCACAGGCGGCGCTCGCCGCGCTCGGGGCCGGCGCGACCCAGGACCCGACCGGAGGCAGGACGGCATGACGCAGACCACTCAAGACACGCACGGCCGACCGGCCGGCATCGACGCCCGCGGCCCGCGCTTCGGTGCCGGGGTGACGGCCGTCCTGCTCGCCGTGGTCGTGCTGCTCGGCGCGAGCACGGCAGCCCTCGCGCTGCTCACGCTCGTGGCCGTGAGCTTCCTGCTCGGCACGCTGGCCGGCCCGCACCGCACGTGGCAGGGCTGGGTGTTCCGCCGGTTCGTGCGGCCGCGCGTCGGACCTCCCGTCGAGCTCGAGGACCCGCGGCCGCCGCGGTTCGCGCAGGGCGTCGGCCTCGTCGTCACGGGGGTCGGCGTGGTGCTCGGTTCCGTCGGCGTGATCGGGGCCGTGCCATGGGCGGCCGGGATCGCGTTCGTCGCCGCCGCGCTCAACGCGACGCTCGGCCTGTGCCTCGGGTGCGAGATGTACCTGCTGCTGCGCCGCCTGCGCCCCGCGTCCGCCGGCCGGTAGACGAGTCAGCAGACGCGTCAGTAGACGAGGGCCTGCGCCCCGGGGCGCAGCACCTCCTCGGCGAACACCGCGGCGCCCGCGATGCGCACGCCGGGCAGGACGTCGTCGGCGGTGATCTCGCGGCGTGCCGCGCACTGCGTGCACAGGGTCACGGTGCCCGCCGCGAGGACGGCCTCGAGGAGCTCGGACGCCGGTGCCGCGTGGTCGAGCACGAGGTCGTCGGCCCGGCCGGGCACGGCGAACCACGCGGCCTCGCCCGTGAGCCACAGGCTGACCTCGGCGCCCGCCGCGACCGCGGTCGCCGCGACGGTCAGCGCCTGGTTCGCGGCCTCGGGCCGGTCGGTGCCGGACGTGGTCTTGATCACGAGCGGGCGTGCGGCGTCGGTCATGGCGCGACCCTACGCCAGGGGCGGCGGATAGGATCGAGGCATGGACTACCACGCGCTCGAGGCAGTGTTCATCGGTCTTCTGGTCGCCGCGACGATCACGATCGTCTGGTTCGCCGGCTACGTCGTCTACAAGCTGTTCCAGGGCCAGCGCTGATGCCGTTCGCCCTGCCCGAGGGCCTCGCGCCCGAGGTGTACCCGCTGGCGTGGCTCGTCGGGAGCTGGCGCGGCGAGGGCGTGATCGAGTACCCGGGCATCCGCACGACGCAGTTCGTGCAGGACCTGGTCTTCGACCACGACGGCGGCCCCTACCTGCGCTTCGAGTCGACGCTGCGCGTCCGCTCGGCCGCGACCGCCGACGGCGAGGGCGACGGCGAGTCGGACGAGCCCGACACGGTGTGGTCCACGGAGACCGGCTACTGGCGCATGTCGAGCGAGCGCCCCGAGGGCATGCCGGACGGGAAGCACTCGATCGAGGTGCTGCTGACCGACGCCTCCGGGCGGCTGTCGCTGTTCCTCGGCATGGTGGGCAACGGCCGGATCGACCTCGCGACCGACTTCGTCGCACGCACGTCGACGGCCGCCGAGGTGACCGCCGCCAAGCGCCTCTACGGGCTGGTCGAGGGCCGGCTCATGTGGGTCGAGGAGCTCGCGGCGTTCGGTCACCCGCTCGGCTCCTACGCCTCGGCAGAGCTCGACCGGCAGTGAGGGGGACCGCATGAGCGACTACTCGAGCCCGCTGCTGTCCCGGCACGGGGCGGTGGCGGCGTCGGGCCCGGACGCCGGCGTCGCCTGGCACTACGGGGACCCCGTCGCCGAGCAGCGCGCCCTCGCGCGCGGCGGCGCCGTCGTCGACCAGTCGCACCTGGGCGTGGTGCGGGTCGCCGGGCCGGACCGCCTGTCGTGGCTGCACTCGATCACGTCGCAGGACGTGCAGTCGCTCCCGCCGCGCACGTCCACCGAGCTGCTCGTGCTCTCGCCGCAGGGTCACGTCGAGCACGTGGCCGGCGTCGTCGACGACGGTGACGCCACCTGGCTCGTGACCGAGCGCGACCACGCCGCGCCGCTCGCGGCGTGGCTCGAGCGGATGAAGTTCATGATGCGCGTCGAGATCGCCGACGTCACCGCGCAGGTCGCTGCGATCGGCGAGCCCGTCGCGGCCGAGGGCGCCGAGGGCGAGCCCGTGACGTGGTGGGACTCCTGGCCCCGCGTGGCGCCCGGCGGCACGCGCTACGGTCCGGCCGAGGACGCCCACCCGGGCACGGACCGGCCGTGGCGGCTCGTTCTCGTCCCGCGCGAGAGGCTGGCCGACGCCGTCGCCGAGCGGGAGGCCGCCGGCTGGCGCCTCGCCGGCACCTGGGCGACCGAGGCGCTGCGCGTCGAGGCGTGGCGTCCCCGCCTGGCGTTCGAGGTCGACCACCGCGCGATCCCGCACGAGCTGGACTGGCTGCGCACGGCGGTGCACCTGCACAAGGGCTGCTACCGCGGCCAGGAGACGGTCGCGCGCGTGCACAACCTCGGGCGCCCGCCGCGCCGGATCGTCATGCTGCACCTCGACGGGTCACAGCACCTCGTGCCCGACGCCGGTGCGGACGTCCGGCAGGGCGGACCCGACGGGCGCGTGGTCGGCACGATGACGTCGGTCGCCCGCCACCACGAGCTCGGACCCGTGGCGCTCGCCGTGCTCAAGCGCTCGGTCCCCGAGGACGCCGAGCTCACCGTCACGGGCACCGTGGGCGCGGGCGCGGACGCCCAGGGGCTCGTCGTCGCCGCCGCCCAGGAGATCGTGGTGCCCGGCGACGGCGTGTCGGCCGACCGGCCCGAGGTCCGTCGTGAGGTGATGCGCGGCCTCGGCCAGCGCGGCGGGGACGCCCCGCAGAGCCTGCTGTGACCGCCGGGCCGGCCCTCGGGCCGGCAGGCGAGGCGGCGCGCACCGCGGTGCGCTCGACCATCCGGCGCATCCGTGCACGCCAGGGCTGGGCCCGGGTGCGCACGGGGTTCTGGCCGGTGGTCCAGGCGTCGGTCGCCGCGGGTGCCGCGTACGCGTTCGCCCACCACGTGCTGGGCCACGCCCAGCCCTTCTTCGCCGCGGTCGCCGCGTGGGTGTGCCTCGGCTTCAGCCTCGACCGCGAGCTGCGGCGCGTCGTCGAGGTCGCCGTGGGCGTCGCCGTCGGCGTCGCGATGGGCGACCTCGTGGTCCACCTGATCGGCTCGGGCTGGTGGCAGCTCACGCTCGTGCTCCTCGTCTCGGCGCTCGCGGCCCGGTTCCTCGACCGCGGCGCCCTCCTGACGACGCAGGCCGGCGTCCAGGCGATCGTCGTCGTCGGCCTGCCGGCGGCCGCCGTGGCGAGCGGCGGTGCGCTCGGCCGGTGGACCGACGCGCTCGCGGGCGGCGGCGTGGCGCTCCTCGTCGCGGTGCTGACGCCAGGGGACCCGCGCCGCCGGATCCGTGCCCTCGCCGGCGGTGCGACGGGCGAGCTCGCCGACACGCTCGAGGCGCTCGCGCGCGGGCTGCGCGACCGCGACGCCGACGAGCTGGCGGCCGCGCTCGTGCGCGGCCGCGCCTCCGAGCCGGTGCTGGCCGACTGGTACGACACGGCGGGGCACGCCGCCGAGATCGCGCGCGTGAGCGTCAACCGCGTGCACCGCGACGAGATCCGCCGTCTGGCCGCCCAGGCGGTGCTGGTGGACCGGGCCATGCGCAGCGTGCGGGTGCTCGCCCGCCGCGCGCCCACGGCGGTGCGCTCCGGTGCGCCGGAGCTCGAAGAGCTGGCCGCCCTGGTGGACCGGTACGCCTCGGCCATCCGGTCGCTCGCGGCGGCGCTCACCGCCGGGGCGAGCACGGACAGGGCGCGCGACGAGCTCGTCGCCGTGGCCGCCGAGGCCGACCCGCGCGTCGTCGGGGAGGGGCAGTGGCAGGTGCAGTCGCTCGTCCTGCTGCTGCGCTCCCCGATCGTCGACACGCTCGAGGCGGCCGGGCTTCCGCCCGCCGAGGCGCGCAGCGCCCTCCCCGACATCTGACGCGCCGCGGCGCGCTACCTCGCGCCGTGGCGCGCTACCTCGCGCCGTGGCGCGCTACCTCGCGCGGTGGCGCGCTACCTCGCGGGCTGGGGCGGCGGTCTCGGCAGATCGGGTGATCGACGGTACGGTCGTCCCCCATGGAGGTCTCCGTCAGCGCGCTCCGCGCCGAGCTGAAGTCGTGGATCGAGAAGGCCCGCGCCGGCGAGGAGGTCATCATCACCGACCGCGGCGTGCCGGTGGCGCGGCTGTCGGGCGTCGCGACGGCGGACCTCGTGACCGGCCTGGTCCGCGACGGCCTCCTCACCCCGGCCGAGGCGGAGCGGCGCGTGCACGCCGTCCCGGCAGCCCCGGCCACGAACGGCGCCGCGTCCTCCGCGCGGACGCCGTCGCGCATGTCGGACCTCGTCCGCCGCATCCGGCGCTGAGAGCGGCCCGGGCGATGGCACTCGTCTACCTCGACGCGAGCGCGCTCGTGAAGCTCTGCGTCCGCGAGCCGGGCTCCGACCTCGCGAGCGCCCTGTGGAACCGGGCCGACGTCGTCGTGACCGCGCGCCTGGGCGACGTCGAGGTGCGCGCGGCCCTCGCGGCGGGCGAGCGCGCGGGCGTCGTCGACGCGGCGACGCGCGAGCGCGGGCTCGCCACGTGGGAGCGGCTGTGGCCCATGATGCACGTGGTCGAGCTGACGCCCGAGGTCGGGGCGACCGCCGCCGAGCTGCTCGCCGCGTCCCCGGTGCCCCTGCGCGGCGGGGACGCGGTGCACGTGGCCAGCGCGCTCGCCGTCGCCCACCCCGACACGGTCGTGGCGGCCTGGGACGAGCACGTGGCGGGGGCCGCCCGATCCCGGGACCTCCGCGTTCTCCCGTAGGCTCGGCACGTGCTCTCTCAGCTGCAGTTCTTCGTGTGGATGGCGCTGTCGTTGGCGGTCTTCGTGATGCAGGTCGTCGCGCTCGTCGACGCGCTGCGCCGGCCGGCCCGCGCGTACACGGCCGAGGGCAAGCTCAGCAAGAACGTCTGGCTGCTGATCCTGGGCGTGGCGGCGGCGATCGGCCTGCTCGGGATCCCGTCCGGCTCGGGCGGCGGCTTCGGCTTCCTGAACATCATCGCCGTGACGCCGGCGATCATCTACTGGGTCGACGTGCGGCCGCGCATCCGCCCGTACGGCGGCGGGAGGGGCCGGCCCCAGGGTCCGGCGGGCGGCTGGTGAGCGCCCCGAGCGGCGCGGGCGTCGCGCACGGCGCGGCCCCGCTGGCCGAGGTCGTCCGCGGCGGCCTGGTCGAGTCCGTGCACCTCGGCCACCTCGTCGTCGTCGACCCGCGCGGCGACGTGACGCTCGCCGTGGGGGAGCCGACGACGGAGATCTGGCCGCGCTCGTCGGTCAAGCCGCTGCAGGCCGTCGCGATGCTCCGTGCGGGCCTCGACCTGCCGGACCGGCTGCTCGCGCTCGCGGCCGCGAGCCACAACGGCGAGCCGCGGCACGTCGAGGGTGCGCGCGAGATCCTCGCGCTCGCCGGTCTGGACCCCGACGCGCTGCGCAACACGCCCGACCTGCCGCTGCACGCGCCGTCGGCCCTCGCGTGGCAGCAGGCGGGGCACGGCCCGGACCGGATCACGCAGAACTGCTCGGGCAAGCACGCGGCCATGCTCGCGACCTGCGTCGCGGCCGGCTGGCCGCTCGAGTCCTACCTCGAGCCCGGCCACCCGCTCCAGCAGGCGGTCCGCGCCACCCTCCCGGAGCTCACGGGTGACGACCCGGCCGCCGTGCGCGCCACGGTCGACGGCTGCGGCGCACCGCTGTTCTCCACCTCGCTCGTCGGGCTCGCACGGTCGTTCGGCAGGCTCGCGGGCGCCGGCCCGCGGCCCGACGACGGCACCCCGGTCGCGCGGGTCGCGCGCGCGATGACCCTGCACCCCGAGATGGTGGCCGGCGCCGGCCGCGAGGACACGCTCGCGATGCGGGCGGTGCCCGGGCTCGTCGCCAAGATCGGCGCCGAGGGCGTGTGCGCGGCCGGGCTGCCGGACGGCACCGCGGTGGCCTTCAAGATCCTCGACGGCGCGAGCCGGCCGCGCCCCGCGATCCTCGCGGCGGCGCTGCGTGCCGCGGGCGCGGCCGACGTCGCCGGGTCGGACGCGGACGCTCTCGCGGCGGTCGGCCGGACCGACGTGCTCGGTGGCGGCCGTGCGGTGGGAGAGGTCCGCGCCGCCGGCTGGGCCGGTGCCGGAGCCGGGGCATGAGGGCGGTGCTGCAGCGCGTGGCGCGCGCGAGCGTGACGGTCGACGGCGAGGTCGTCGGCGCGATCGACCGCCCGGGCCTGCTGGCCCTCGTGGGCGTGACGCACGACGACGGCCCGGAGCAGGTGGCCGCCGTCGCCCGCAAGATCGCCGAGGTCCGCATCCTGCGCGACGAGCGCTCCGTGCTCGACGAGGGAGCCCCGGTGCTGGTGGTCAGCCAGTTCACGCTCTACGGCGACGCGCGCAAGGGGCGCCGCCCCACGTGGCAGGCGGCGGCGCCGGGACCGGTGGCGGAGCCGCTCGTCGAGGGTGTCGTCGCGGCGCTGCGCGAGCGCGGCCTCGAGGTCGCCACGGGACGGTTCGGCGCCGACATGAGCGTCGAGCTCGTCAACGACGGGCCGGTCACGCTCCTGCTCGACGTCTGACGGCAGCGCGACGGCCCCCGACGATGGGCTCGACGGGGGCCGCGCGTCGTCGGGCGACGCGTCACTCGTCGGACCCGGCGCCCGCAGCGGCGCACGACCGGGGGGCGTGGCCGCGGCTACGGAAGAACGAAGGGGGCCGCCGGTACCGGCGCCCCCCGGGGACAACGCTAGCCAGCCCGGCGCGCCCGCGGAACCGGTCCGGGGTGAAAGTCGGGGTGAGTTCCTGCAAGGATGCTGCGCGTCACGACACAGGACGGATGAGAGGGTGCCGGAACCGGCGCCGACAGCGCCACGACGGCAGGAGGAGCCCGTGCCCCCGGGTCAGGTCACCGCGCACGACGACGCATGGTTCGACGCGCTCTTCCACGAGCACGCGAGCGCCATCCACCGCTACTTCGTCCGCCGGCTCCCGGCGTCCTCGGGCGGCCGTGCCGACGACGCCGAGGACCTCGCCGCGGAGGTGCTCGCGACGGCCTGGCGGCGGCGCGACGACGTCCCGGCGGGCGCCGAGCTCCCGTGGCTCTACCGCACGGCCGGCTTCGTCCTCGCCAACCACCGGCGCAAGCTCCGGGCGCTGCCGCTCGCGGTGGTCCCCGACGAGCCCGACGACGTCGACCCCGAGAGCATGACGATCGACGACGACCGGGTGCGGCGCGTGCTCGCACGGCTCACCCCGCGGGACCGGCGCATCCTGCTCCTCGTCGCCTGGGACGGCCTCGACGGCGCCGCGCTCGCCGAGGTGCTCGGCGTCTCGCGCGGCGGCGCCGACGCCGCCCTGTCCCGGGCGCGGGCACGCCTGCGCCTCGCCTGGGACGACGTGACCGCGGGGACCGACGGCTCCCCGTCGTCCGGCGCGGCCGACGACGGCGACGCGCAAGCCCGGACCCGCTGACGACACAGACGGGGTGCGGCCGCGGAGGCGATCGAGCCGACGCGGGGCTGCACCAGGAGGTCGAGATGAACGACAAGGACAAGGACGAGGCCGACCGGCCGCAGGACGCCGTGCAGCCGGACGAGACGGGCGTGGAGCGCGACGAGATCGCCGCCGGCGAGCCCGACGGCACGGACGGCACCGACGGCACGGACGGCACCGACGGCACGGACGGCACCGACGGCACGGACGGCACCGACGAGACGGACGGCACCGACGTGCCCGAGTCGCGCGCCGAGGACGCGGACGCTTCCGAGGTCACGGCCGCCGCGGCGGAGCCGGGGCGGGCGGCTGCCGAGCGTGACCCGGTGCTCGCGCCGCTCGTCGCCGTCGACCCGGCGGCTGACGTCGAGCCGCGCCTGGGGGTGCTGCGCGCCAAGGTGGACGCGGCGCTCGCGGACGCTCCCGCCGACGGGCGGACGGGGGAGACCCCTGCCGTGGCCGCCTCCGGCGACGAGCTGGCCGCCCGGCGCGCGAGGCGGCGCCCGTGGCTCACAGCCGCTGCCGTGGCGGGCGTCGTCGCGATCGGCGGTGCGGGCTACGCCGCGGGGACGGCCGGTGTGCTGGCCGGCGGCGAGGGGGCGTCGGGCGACATGGCCGCCGTCAGCGAGGCGGACGTCGGCGTGGCCGAGCCGGCCGTGCCGCTCCAGGGCGGTGGCGCCGAGGGCGGTGCGGACGCCGCGACGTCGGGCGAGGCCATGGGCCGCGCCGGCGTCGGGGGCGGCGCCGCCGACACCTCGTACCCCACGTGGTTCGAGGGCCGCGCGATCTTCGACAGCTCCGGCCTGAGCACCGAGGCGGGGACGGCCGAGGCGTACGCGCTGGACGCGCGGGAGGTGGCCACGCAGGAGTCGGCGCAGCGCCTGGCCACGGCGCTCGGGGTCGAGGGGGAGCCGCGCTGGAGCTACGGCGCGTGGATGGTCGGACCCGAGGACGGGCAAGGGCCGACGGTCTGGCTGTCCGCCGACGGCAGCGCCTACTTCAGCTACAACGACCCGCGCGTGGACCCGTGGCGGTGCGACGTCGCGGCCGACGGCACCGAGGCCTGCCCCACACCGCCCGCCACGCAGCTCTCCGACGAGGAGGCGCGCGCGTCGCTCCTCGACGTCATGGCCCGGATCGGGCTCGACGGCGCGGGGTACGAGGTCGAGGTCCAGCCAGCGACCGGCGAGGACCCCGTGCGGTGGGCGACCGCCTACCAGGTCGTCGACGGCAGGCGGACCGGCCTGCAGTTCAGCGCCAGCGTCGGTGACCAGGGCGTGGCGTGGGTCGACGGCGCGCTGGCGCAGCCGGTCAGCATCGGCGAGTACCCCGTGGTCAGCCCGGCGGAGGCGGTCGAGCGCCTCGGGGACCCGCGGTTCTCCGGGGCCTCGTGGCCGATCGCGTACGCGGAGGAGGCGAGCCCGCTCGACGAGCCCGTCCAGCCCGCGCAGGACGAGCCCACCCCGCCGCCGGCACCGCCGGCGCCCGGTGCGGCGATCTCCTGGCCGGTCTCGAGGGTGACGATCACCGAGGCGCGGCTCGGGCTCGCCCAGCACCACCAGCGCGACGGGTCGGTGCTCGTCCTGCCGACGTACGAGCTCGCCGACGCGCAGGGCAACGCGTGGTCCGTCCTCGCGGTGGCCGACGACGCGATCGACTTCGACGTCCCGCCGTCCGACCGCTGAGACCGGCGCCGCGAGCAGGGCGGGCGGTGTCCCGCCCTGCTTGCGGCGCGCGTGGCGGATACGGTCGACCTGACCCGTCCGACGTCACGAAGGAGTCACCCATGGCCATCCGCACCGCACGCACCGCATGGAACGGCACCCTGGAGGAGGGAACCGGCCAGGTCGAGCTGACCAGCTCCGGCACCGGGACGTTCGACGTCTCGTGGCCCCGCCGCACCGGCGACGAGGCACAGGGCGTGACGAGCCCCGAGGAGCTCATCGCCGCGGCCCACTCGTCCTGCTTCTCGATGGCCTTCGCGGGCGAGCTGGGCAAGGCCGGCGGCACGGCCGAGCAGGTCGAGGTCGGCGCCGACGTCACGTTCGTGCCGGGGACCGGCATCACGAAGATCGCGCTGACCGTGCGCGGCTACGCGAGCGGCGTCGACGAGGCGGCGTTCCGGTCCGCGGCCGAGGCCGCCAAGGAGGGCTGCCCCGTCTCCCAGGCGCTCGCCTCCGTCCCCGAGATCACGCTCGACGTCACCTACGAGGGCTGACGTCCCGCACGTGCCCGACGCCGGCAGCGGCGTCGGGCACGTGCGTCACCCGAAGAGGTGCTTCCGGGAGAGCGGGGGCGAGGGGAAGTCGGTCTTCGCCACGATGGCCTCGACGACCTCGACCGCCGCCTCGGGAGCGGTCCGCGTCGGCCTCCAGCGCAGCGTCGCGCGCGCCCGGGCCGTGTCGAGGAGCGGGCCGTGCATGCCCATGTCGAACCAGCCTTCGCCGATCGCCGCCAGCCGCGAGTGCCAGCCCACCGCCATCGCGCCGCGCGCGAGGTCGGGGGAGAGCTCGAGCAGCCGTCCGCCCGCGAGGGCGTCGGCGAGCACCTGGCCCGTGAGGATCCCGTCGGCCGCCAGGTTGAACGCCCCGGGGTGCCGGCCGACGATCGCCGCGCGGACCGCCTCGCCCACGTCGTCGGCGTGCACGCCCTGCAGGCGCATCCCGGCGGGGAACGGCACCACCGGCAGCAGCGCGCCGTCGACGGGCTCGAGCGGCTCGTCCCCCGACCGCCACCCGCGCACCAGGCCGCCCACGACCCTGCCCGGCGCCCCCGCCGCGGCACGCAGCCCGAACGTCGCCGGTCCGCCGAGGAACCGCCGGGCGATGCCGGCCGCGGCGTCCCGCTGGAACACGAGCGCGGGACGCAGGCGGGTCACGACCGGGCGGGAGCGGTCCTCCTCCAGGTCGTCGAGCATCCGCTCCACCGCCGCCTTGTCGACCGAGTACGGCTCGGTCGGGATGCCGCGGGTGGGCCACGACTCGTCGACCGGGCGGCCGTCGTCAGGCCCGCGCGAGTAGGCGCCGAGGGACGACGCGACGACCAGGTGCGGCACGTGGTGGCGCACGACGGCGTCGAGCACGTGCCGCGTGCCCTGGACGTTGACGCGGAGCAGCGTGGAACGGGCACGGCTCGGCTGGAACGCCCACGCGAGGTGCACGACGACGTCGGCGCCCGCCACCGCCTCGTCGAGACCGCGCAGGATCTCGTCCGCCGTGCCGCCGAGGTCGACCCGCACCCACTCCGCGCGGTCGTGCGGGAACGCGACCGTGCTCGTGCCGTCCGCCCGGGGCACGCGCCGCGCCGCCCCGACCAGCGACGTCACGACCGGCTCGGGCGCGAGCGCGCGCAGCACGGCCGTACCGATGTTGCCGCTTGCTCCGATCACCACGACGCGCACGTCACCGACGCTAGCGGTGGCCTCGGCTCTTCGCGCGGGGTGCGGCGGGTGGAACGTACCCGCACCGGTCCGCGGCGGGTGCGAGAATCGGCCCGTGCCTGCCCCCACCTCGACGACCCAGACCGACCGGACCGACGCGGAGCTCGCCGCGGCCCGTCGTGAGGCCGAACGGGCCGCGGCCGAGGCGCGCGAGGCGGTCGCGACCGCGCTGCGCACGGTGGTCACCGCGGGCGACGTCGACACGAGCACGCGCCGGCGGGCCGAGTACTCGACGGACGCCTCCAACTACCGCGTCGTGCCCGACGCCGTGGTGTTCCCCCGCAGCACCGACGAGGTCGTGCGCGCCCTCGAGGTGCTGCGCGAGCTCGAGGTGCCCGTCACCGCCCGGGGGGCCGGGACGTCGGTGGCCGGCAACGCGGTGGGCACCGGCGTCGTCCTCGACTTCTCGAAGCACCTCGGCGCCGTGCGGGCCGTCGACCCGGCGGCCGGGACCGCCGTCGTCGAGCCCGGCACGGTCATGTCGACGCTGCAGAGGGCCGCCGCCCCGCACGGGCTGCGCTTCGGCCCCGACCCCTCGACGCAGAACCGCGCGACGCTCGGCGGGATGATCGGCAACAACGCCTGCGGCCCGCACGCGGTGGCCTACGGGCGCACGGCCGACAACGTCGTCGAGCTCGACGTCGTCGACGGGCGCGGCCGGCGGTTCACCGCCGGTGCCGGTGACCCCACGTTCGCCGCCGTGCCGGGCCTCGCCGACCTGGTCCGGGAGAACCTCGCGCTCATCCGTACCGAGTTCGGCCGGTTCGGCCGGCAGGTCTCGGGGTACTCCCTCGAGCACCTCCTGCCGGAGAACGGCTCGGACCTCGCCAAGGCGCTCGTCGGCACCGAGGGCACGCTCGTCACGGTCCTCGGCGCGACGCTGCGGCTCGTGCCCACCCCGGGCGCGCCGACGCTCGTCGTGCTCGGCTACGACGACATGCCGTCCGCCGCCGACGACGTCCCCGCCCTCCTCGCGCACGACCCGCTCGCGGTCGAGGGCCTCGACGCGCGGCTCGTCGACGTCGTGCGCCGCGCCAACGGCGACGCGGCGGTGCCGCCGCTGCCCGCCGGCGCCGGCTGGCTCATGATCGAGGTCGGCGGCGCGTCGCAGGAGGAGGCGCTCGAGCGCGCCGAGCAGATCGTGGCAGCGTCGTCGGCCGTCGCGTCGGAGATCCTGCCCGCCGGGCCGGCCGCGACCGCGATGTGGCAGATCCGGGCCGACGGCGCGGGGCTGGCCGGGCGCACGCCCGCGGGGGAGCAGGCGTGGCCGGGCTGGGAGGACTCCGCCGTCCCGCCCGAGAGGCTCGGGGACTACCTGCGCGACCTCGAGGCGCTCATGGCGCGCTACGGCGTCGACGGGCTGCCGTACGGCCACTTCGGCGACGGCTGCGTGCACCTGCGGATCGACCTGCCGCTCGAGTCGTCGGGCTCGGTCCTGCGCACGTTCATGATCCAGGCCGCCGAGCTCGTCGCCCGGTACGGCGGCTCGCTGTCGGGCGAGCACGGCGACGGGCGCGCCCGCTCCGAGCTGCTGCCGCTGATGTACTCGCCCGAGGCCATCGCGCTGATGGAGCGGTTCAAGGCGCTGTTCGACCCCGACGACCTGCTCAACCCCGGCGTCGTCGTGCGGCCTCGGGCCGTGGACGACGACCTGCGGCGCCCGGCCGCCCACGCCGTCCCGTCGCGCTCGGGCGTCGGCGAGCGCGGTCTCGCGGGCCCGACGCCGCTGCGGGGGATCTCGAAGCGGACCGGCTACGCGGGCTTCAGCTTCGCGCACGACCACCACGACATCACGACGGCGGTGCACCGGTGCGTCGGCGTGGGCAAGTGCCGGGCGGACACCTCGGCGGCGGGCGGCTTCATGTGCCCGAGCTACCGCGCGACCAAGGACGAGCGGGACGTGACCCGCGGCCGCGCGCGCGTCCTGCAGGAGGCGGTGAACGGCACGCTGGTCGGCGGGCTGACCGCGCCGGAGGTGCACGACTCGCTCGACCTGTGCCTGAGCTGCAAGGCGTGCTCGTCCGACTGCCCGGCGGGCGTCGACATGGCCCAGTACAAGTCCGAGGTGCTGTACCGCACGTACAAGGGGAAGCTGCGGCCGGTCGACCACTACGCGCTCGGCTGGCTGCCGCGGTGGGCGCGCCTCGCCGGGACGATGCCGCGCCTGCTCAACAAGGTCCTGGGCGTCCGGCCGATCGCCAAGGCGGTGCTGTGGGCCGGCGGCATGGACACGCGGCGCGAGGTGCCCGAGTTCGCCGAGGTCCCGTTCCGCACGTGGTGGCGGCGCGGCGGGGCCACGCACGGCGTGCCGGGCCTGGCCGTCGGGCAGGCCCCGGGCGCGGCCGTCTCGCCGGGCGGCCGTCCCCGCGTGGTGCTGTGGACCGACTCGTTCAGCGACGCCCTGTCGCCGTCCGTGCCGCAGGCGGCGGTCAAGGTGCTCACCGCGGCGGGGTACGACGTCGTCGTGCCGGACCGGCAGGCGTGCTGCGGCCTGACCTGGATCTCGACCGGCCAGCTCGACGGCGCGCGCAAGCGGCTGTCGTCGCTGCTGTCGGTCCTCGGCCCGTACGCGGTCAACGGCATGCCGATCCTCGGGCTGGAGCCGTCGTGCACCGCGGTGCTGCGCTCGGACCTGCTCGACCTGTTCCCCGACGACCCGCGCGCGCACGCCGTCGCCGGTGCCACGCGGACGCTGGCCGAGCTGCTGACGTCGCCCGACACCGCCCCGGCGGCCGACAGCGGGTGGACGGTGCCCGACCTGTCCGACCTCACCGCCGTCGTGCAGCCGCACTGCCACCAGCACTCGGTCATGGGCTTCGCGGCCGACGAGGCGCTCATGCGGTCCGCCGGCGCGACGATCAAGGTGCTGGCCGGGTGCTGCGGGCTCGCCGGGAACTTCGGCATGCAGAAGGGCCACTACGACGTGTCCGTCGCCGTCGCGGAGAACGCGCTGCTGCCGGCGCTGCGGTCGCGCGGCGAGGGGGAGGTGTTCGTCGCCGACGGCTTCTCGTGCCGCACGCAGGCGCTGCAGCTCGAGGGCGTCGAGGGCAAGGCGCTCGTCGAGATCCTGGCCGAGCGCCTCCCCGCGAGGTAGCGCTGCGTTCGCCGAGGTAGCGCTGCGTTCGCCGAGGTAGCGCTCCGTTCGCCGAGGTAGCGCTGCCTGGGAGGATGCGTCGCATGGAGTTCCAGGACGTCGTCCGCAAGCGCCGCATGGTCCGCCGCTTCACCGACGATCCGGTGCCCCCGGAGGTGGTCGACCGCCTCCTGCGCAACGCGGTGCGCGCGCCGAGCGCGGGCTTCACGCAGGGGTGGTCGTTCCTCGTCCTGACGGAGCATTCGGACCGCGAGCGGTTCTGGGACGCCGCCACGCCCGCGACGTCGCAGCGCGACATGTCCACCTGGCTCGCCGGCATGCGGACGGCCCCGGTGCTGATCGTGGTGCTGTGCTCGAAGGCCGCCTACCTCGGCCGCTACGCCGAGCCGGACAAGGGGTGGACCGACCGGGAGGAGGCGCGCTGGCCGGTCCCGTACTGGCACGTCGACGCCGGCATGGCCGCGCTGCTCATGCTGCAGACCGCCGTCGACGAGGGGCTCGGTGCGTCGTTCTTCGGCATCGGGACGTCGGAGGCACCGGCCGTGCGCGCGGCGTTCGGCGTGCCGGACGGGTGGACGCACACCGGGGTGGTCGCCGTCGGGCACCCTGCCGAGGGCGGCGCGCGGGGCTCGGCCTCGCGGCGCCGGCGCAGGCCGACCGAGGAGGTCGTCCACCGCGGCCGGTGGTGAGCACGGCCTGCGGGCGGCGGCGGACCTAGGGCAGCGGGTGCCCGACGGCGGCGCGCACGCGGGCCCGCACGTCGCGCGG
>JAPSLD010000050.1 GCA_031181105.1 Isoptericola sp.
GGTACACGACGTCCGGGGTCGGGGCGAAGACGACGTCCGCCCCGGCGGCCGCCACCTTGGCGACGTCGCCGTCGAGGTCGCGGGGGTACTTGTCGAGGTCCTCGTCGGGCCCGAACTGCAGCGGGTTGACGAAGATCGTCACCACGACCTGCCCGGTCGGCCCGGCCGCCTCGCGCGCGCGGCGCACGAGCCGCAGGTGCCCCTCGTGGAGCGCGCCCATCGTCATGACGACGGCGCGGCGGTCGGCGACGTCCGGCCCGGTCAGCGCCCACGCGCCGAGCACCTCGCGCAGCTCGGCGCGCGTGCGCACGACGGCGGGGCCCACCCCGTCCTCGGTGGTGGCGGCGGTCGGGGCGGTGGTCATGCGTCCTCCTCGGAGGGTCCGGTGGCCGGCGGCGCGGCGGGCGGGCCGTCGAGCGCGTCGAGCAGCGCCTGCGCGGCCGCGTCGTCGATGCGGTGGCTCGCGAGCGCGCGGCGGGTCGCCCCGCGTGCCAGCTCGGTGTACGACGCCGGCACGTCGGTCGCGCCCGTGCGCGCGGCGAGGTCGCCGAGCACCTCGAGGTGCCGGGACACGGTACCGACGTCGCCGCGCGAGACCGGTCCGGTGAGCGCCGCGATCGCCCCCGGGCCGACACCCTCGCGCACGTCCGCGGCCCGCGTCGCGCCGTCGAGCGCGGCGCCCAGCAGCGGTGCGAGCACCCGGCCGGGTGCCTCCACGCCCGCCGACTCGAGCGCCTGCGCCGCCTGGGCGACCAGGACCACGAGGTGGTTCGACGCGTGGGCCAGTGCCGCGTGGTAGAGGCCGCGCGCCTGCTCCGGCACGACGACGGGCTCGCCGCCGACCTCGACGACGAGCGCCTGGCCGATCGGCAGCACCGCGCCGGGCGCGGTGACGGCGAACGTGCACCCCTCGAGGCGTGCGAGGTCGAGCGACGTCCCGGTGAACGTCATGGCAGGGTGCAGGGCGAGCGGGATCGCCCCCGCGCGGCGCGCCGGGTCCAGCACGGCGGTGCCGTGGCTGCCCGAGGTGTGCACCACGAGCTGCCCCGGCTGCCAGGCCCCGACCTCGCCGAGGCCGGTGACGAGCCCGGGGAGCGCGTCGTCGGGCACCGCGAGCAGGACGAGCTCGGCGCGCTCGACGACCTCGTCCACGGTCAGGTTCGGCACGCCCGGCAGCAGCGTCTCGATGCGCTCGCGCGACGCCTCGCTGATGCCGCTGGCGCCGACGACGGTGTGACCGGCCGCCCGCAGCGCGCTGCCCAGCACCGCGCCGACGCGGCCGGCGCCGACGACCCCGACGCCGAGCCGGCCCGGCGGCGTGCTCATCGGGCGTCCTCCGGCAGGGTCGCGGCGCCGCCGTCCGGCTCGGGCACGGGAAGCTCCTCCGGCGAGACCTGCGGCACGGCCTCGGCCACATGCTCCATCCAGCGCGCGGGCGTCGCGTGCGCCCGGGCCGTGCGGGCGCGCACCGCCTGGTCGTCCAGGAGCCGCGCGGCGTCGCCGGCGTCGAGGTGGTAGGCCACGGGCCGGACGGGTCCGGCGGTCGAGTGCACCGAGAAGCTCGCGAGCCCGCGCCGACGCTCCCACGGTCCCTGCTGCAGGCCGAGCGACTGGGTGCGCTCGTGCGGGACGACCACCAGGGAGCGCAGGAGGCGGCCGGAGCGCAGGAGCAGCGCCCGGTCCGTCACGGCGAAGCCGTTGCGCCGCCACGTGAACGGGTCCAGGAGCCGGGCCCGCCGTGGGCTGGTGGTGAACCAGCGGTCCGTGGTCGCGTCGCCCGCGAGCGCCTCGTCGATGAGCTCGCGCGGCTCGTCGGTGCCGAGGTCGGGCAGCACGAGCCACAGCGCCGCGAGCGCCTCGTCGCGCGGGCCCACGGGCAGCAGGATGTTCTGGGACTCCTTGCCGTCGGCCGAGTCGTAGCCCGCGACGTTGACCTTGACCCGCCACCAGTCGGGGCCGCGCCAGAACGGACCCTGCGTGAGCGAGACGGCCTGGACCCGACCGGGCGGGATGGTCTGTGCGCGCGTCTCCAGCAGGCCGTGCCGCAGACGGATGCCGTCGGGCGAGATCGCCGCGCGGAAGCCGAACTCGCCCGCGAACCGCTGGAACAGGTACCCGCCCGCGCCGACGACGCCCGGCAGCGCCGAGGCGAGGAACCCCCAGCTGCGGGTGACGAGCGCCGCCGTCACGATCGCGACCAGCACCACGACCAGCACCCACACCGCCGCCGAGCGCAGCAGCGAGACGATGAGGCGCCCGGGCGGCACCTCGTAGACCGGCTGCTCGGGGGCCACGGGGGCCGGCTCCTCCGCCACCGGCGCGGGGGCGGCGACGCCGGCAGGCACCTCGCCGAGGGGCACCGTCCCGTCCGGCCCAGCGCCGTCCTGCTCGCCGTCCGGCACGGCGCCGTCCTGCTCGCCGTCCGGGACAGTGCCGGCTGCCTGCGGCGGCGGGACGGCGCGGCGTGCCTTCACGCCCGCCGCGCGCGCGAGCAGGTCGGCGCGCAGGAGCTGGGCGTCGGACTCCTTGAGGAAGCCGATCGCGACGCCGGAGCCCGAGCCGCCGGCCACCTCGAGCGTGAGCTCGGCGAGCCCGAACAGGCGCGCGAGGAGCGGCTGGCGGATGTCGACGGCCTGCAGCCGGTCGAGGCGTGCGTGCCGCTGCTGGCGGAACAGCACGCCCTTGCGCAGGTGCACGGCGTCGTCGTCCACGGCGTAGGCGGTCATGCGCCACGCCAGCGCCGCGTACCCGAACGCGACGAGCGCGACGAGCACGAGCCCGATCAGCGCCTGCCACCACAGGCCCTGCACCGTGCCCGCGACCCGGCCGACGTTCGGCAGGTCCTCGACGACCTGCTGGCCGCCGAGGAAGAGCACGGCCGCGAGCGCGGCCCACCCGCGCACGAACGGCGTGACGGGGTGGACGCGGCGCCACCCGTCGGCGGGCGTCGGAGCGCTCACAGGCCCGCCAGCCTCGCCTCGCCGCGCACGGTGAGGCGGTCGCGCAGCCGCTCGGCCTCGTCGGGCACGAGCCCCGGGATGTTGGCGTCGGTGCTCGCCGACGCGGTGTGGAGCTGCACCTTCGCGATACCGAGCCGCCGGTCGAGCGGCCCGGCCTCGACGTCGACGTACTGCATGCGCCCGTAGGGCACGACGACGAGCGAGCGGAACAGGATGCCCTTGCGGATCAGCAGGTCGTCGTCCCGCTCGGCGTAGCCGATCGCGCGGACCTGCCGCGGCACGACCAGCGCGACCCAGACGAGGATCGCGGCGGGCACCGCAGCCAGGAGCCAGAACCAGGGCGACACGAGCACCGCGAGCACCACCCCGGCGACGACGGGCACGGCGAGCGTGATGCCGCCGCTCACGAGCCGGGCGGTGATCAGCCGCGGCGAGACGCCCTGCCACGTGACGCCGGGCGGGTCGAACGGGCCCGTCGTGCTGATGGGTTCGCTGGTCATGGGGCCATTGTCCCATCGCCTCAGGACGGCAGCGGGTCGGGGCTCTCCTCGCCCTGCGCCTCGTCGGGCGGCGGCAGCTCGCAGAACTTCTCGACGACGAGCCCGACCACCACGAGCACGAGCGAGCACACGACCGCGATCGCGGCCGCCACGGCGTGGTCACGTCGCGACTCGATCTCGAGCTGCCCGACGTGGACGGCGACCTCGGCGAGGTAGCGCCCGCCGAGCAGCGCACCGGTGAGCGCACCGGCCTTGGCGAGGACGAACGTGCGTGCGGCGCGGAGCGGGTCGAGGTTCGGCCGGTCGCCCCGCTGGTAGGCGCGGACGGCCCAGCCGGCCCAGAAGATGCCGCCGGCCAGGGCCAGGATCGCGACGCACTCGACCCAGCCGACCTCCGGCAGGTAGACGCCGTAGCCCTCGAGCAGGCGCAGCAGCAGGGCGCCGACGGCCGCGACGGAGACGAGGACGAGCGCGAGCGTCCGGATCGAGGTGCGGCGCATGTCAGCGCTCGCGGTCGTCGGGGCGCGGCGGGTGGTACGAGGGCGGGGCGTACGCGGTGTCCGTCGGCGGCGCGTACTGCTCGGGCCGCGGCGCGAACGCGGACTCCGGGGCCGGCGGGGCCGGCGCGCGGACCGGCTCCTGCACCGGCGCCTGGACCGATTCCTGCACCGGCGCGTGCACCGCTTCCTGCACCGGCTGGACCGGCTGGTGGGCGGGCGATGCCACGGGGCCGGTGCCGGACGTGCCCGGGCCGTGCTGCGCGCGCGGGGCGGCGACCGTGTCCTGGGGACCGGCCAGCCAGTCGAGCGCGAGCCACCGGATCCCCGGCCGGTCGGGCGCCGTCACCGCGAGCTGCGCCACGGGGCCGCCGCCGAGGCCGTGCAGCACGGCGTCGGGCGCGACCTCGGCCCACGGGACGAGCACGAACGCGCGCTCGCGCGCCCGCGGGTGCGGCAGCTCGAGGTCCGGCGCCGAGGCGACGAGCGTGCCGTACTGGATCACGTCGACGTCGAGCGTGCGCGGGCCCCAGCGCTCCTCGCGGACGCGGCCGTGCTGCTCCTCGACCCGCTGGCAGGCGTGGAGCACCTCCCGCGGCGACAGCGTCGTGCGGGCCACGAGCACCGCGTTGAGGAAGTCGCCCTGGTCGGGCCCGCCGACGGCGGCAGTGCGCGCCAGCGGTGAGACCTCCATGACCTGCAGGCCCGCGATGCGGTCGATGTCCGTGACGGCCTGCCGCAGCGTGGCCTGCGGCTCGCCCAGGTTCGCGCCGAGCGCGAGCACCACCTCGACCGGCTCGGCCGGCGCCTCGTCGAGCGGGTCCCGCACGGGCACCGGGGCAGGCTCCGGGGAGGGCTGGGGGCCAGGTCCGACAGGTGCCGGCGGCACCGCGCCCACCGGGTCGAACGGCGCGGTCGGCGGGTCCGCCGGCACCGGCGGCGGTGGCGGCGGCACGGGGACCTGAGCCAGCGGCACGGACGCGAACGGCTGCTGCGGGGCGCCCGGCTCGGGCCGCTCGGCCGCGACGTCCTGCTCCGCCGGTGTGTCCTCCGGGGACGCCTCCGCGGGCGACGCCTCGACGGGCCGGGGCTCGGCGGGCACCACGGGCGTGCGCACGCGGTCGCGGCGGACGGCGACCTCGACGTCGTCGAACGGCACCGCGATCGGCGCCTGCGGCTTGTGCACGCGCACGTCGACCGCCTGGACCGCGGGGTAGGCGAGCGCGGCGGCGGCGATGCGCTCCGCGACGGTCTCGACGAGGTCGGCGGGCCGGCCCGCCAGGACGTCGTGGACGTCCTGGGCCACCTCGGCGTAGCTCACGGTGGCGCCGAGGTCGTCGCCGGCCGCCGCGGCACGCGTGTCGACGTGCAGCACGACGTCGGCGCGGAAGACCTGGCCCTCGGCGCGCTCGTGGTCGAGCACCCCGTGGTGACCGGTCGCGGACACCCCGGTGAGACGGATCTGGTCGAGCGGCCGGCCGTCGGGTCCGGGCACGGCACCGGAGAAGGTCACGAGGTTCCTCCCTGGTCAGCGGTCCGGGTCACCGTACCCGGGCGGGCCCCGGTCGGTGAACCGGCCTCGGCCGCCGCGGTCCATGCCGCGGCCACGTGCACGGCGTCGACGCTCGCGCGTGCGGCGTGGACGCGGACGCACCAGGCGCCGCCCGCGGCGGCCAGCGCCGACACGGCCGCGGTCGCGGCGTCGCGCTCGAGCGGCGGCACCGGGACGCCGTCCGCCCCGGCCAGCAGGTGGCCGAGGAACCGCTTGCGGGACGCCCCGACGAGCACCGGACGGCCGAGCGAGTGCAGCGCGTCGAGGTGCGCGAGGAGCGGCCAGTTGAGCGCGCCGGCCTTGGCGAACCCGAGGCCCGGGTCCACGACGACCTGCTCGGGCCGGACACCGGCGTCGTGCAGCGCGGCGAGCCGGGCCGCCAGCTCGTCGCGCACGTCCGCCACGACGTCGTCGTACACCTCGAGGCTGTCCATGACGTCCGCGTGACCGCGCCAGTGCATCACGACGTACGCGACCCCGGTCCGGGCGACCACGCCGGCCATGTCGGGGTCGGCCAGGCCGCCCGAGACGTCGTTGACGATCCGCGCGCCCGCGGCGACGGCGCGCTCGGCGACGGCGGCGCGCGTGGTGTCGACCGAGACGACGGCGCCCTCGGCGGCGAGCCGCTCGATCACGGGCAGCACGCGCCGCAGCTCCTCGTCCTGGCTGACGCGCACCGAGCCGGGCCGGGTGGACTCGCCGCCGACGTCGAGGATGTCGGCGCCCTCGGCGAGCAGGTCGAGCCCGTGCTGGACGCCGGCGTCGGGCTCGAACCACTCGCCGCCGTCCGAGAACGAGTCGGGGGTGATGTTGACGACGCCCATGACGAGGCAGCGCCCCGTCCCGGACAGCTCCGGCAGGCCGGCGACGTCGGCGTCCCGCGGGTGCACGTGCTACTTCCCGAGGATGAGGCTCATGGCCTCGGCGCGCGTGGCGGGGGCGTCCTGCATGATGCCCCGCACGGCGGAGGTCACGGTGCGCGACCCCGGCTTGCGCACCCCGCGCATCGACATGCACAGGTGCTCGCACTCGACCACGACGATCACGCCGCGCGGCTCGAGGATGCGCACGAGCGCGTCCGCGACCTGCGTCGTGAGGCGCTCCTGGACCTGCGGGCGGCGCGCGTACACCTCGACGAGGCGCGCGAGCTTCGACAGCCCGGTGATGCGCCCCTCGGTGCTCGGGATGTAGCCCACGTGCGCCACGCCGTGGAACGGCACGAGGTGGTGCTCGCACGTCGAGTACACCTCGATGTCCTTGACGAGCACCATCTCCTCGTGGCCGATGTCGAACGTCGTCGTCAGGACGTCCTCCGGCTCCTGGCGCAGGCCCGCGAAGATCTCGCGGTAGGCCCGCGCGACGCGCGCCGGCGTGTCCCGCAGCCCCTCGCGCTCGGGGTCCTCGCCGATCGCGAGCAGCAGCTCGCGCACGGCGGCCTCGGCGCGCTCGGCGTCGTACGGAGGGATCTCCGCGGCCGGGCGCACCCCGACCGACGCAGCGGTCGGCGGGAGGTGACGCCCGTCGTCCGTGCGCAGGTCGGTCACTCCGGCACCTCCCCGATCCGCTGCGGCGGCAGCTCGTCGGCGGCCTTGGCCGCCTCGTCCTGCGGGATCACCGGGTGGCCGTTGCTGGTCGCCCGCTCGCGGTCGGTCATGACCGGGCCCCGCGTGTGGACGGTGCGCTGGTCGCTGCTGAGCCAGACGTCGCGCGCCGGGCGCTTCTCGACCGACGCGAAGACCTCGGCGAGCTCGGCCTGGTTGAGCGTCTCCTGCTCGAGCAGGCGCAGCACCAGGTCGTCCAGCACGTCGCGGTACTGCGTGAGGACCTCCCACGCCTCGTCGTGCGCGGCCTCGACGAGCCTGCGCACCTCGTGGTCCACGGTGCCGGCGACGGCCTCGGAGTAGTCGCGCTGGTGGCCCATCTCCTTGCCGAGGAACGGCTCGCTCGCGCCGGCGCCGAGCTTGATCGCGCCGACGGCCTCGCTCATGCCGTACTCCATGACCATCTTGCGCGCGATGGCCGTGGCCTTCTCGATGTCGTTGCTCGCGCCCGTCGTCGGGTCGTGGAACACGATCTCCTCGGCGACGCGGCCGCCCATCGCGTACGCGAGCTGGTCCAGCAGCTCGTTGCGCGTGGTGGAGTACTTGTCCTCGGTCGGCATGACCATCGTGTAGCCGAGCGCACGGCCGCGCGGCAGGATCGTCACCTTCGTCACGGGGTCGGTGTAGCGCATCGCCGCCGCCACGAGCGCGTGCCCGCCCTCGTGGTACGCGGTGATCTTCTGCTCCTTGACCTTCATGACCCGCGTGCGCTTCTGCGGGCCGGCCACGACGCGGTCGATCGCCTCGTCGAGCGCGCGGTCGTCGATGAGCTGGGCACCGCTGCGCGCGGTGAGCAGCGCGGCCTCGTTGAGCACATTGGCCAGGTCCGCGCCGGTGAAGCCGGGCGTGCGCCGCGCGACGGCCGCGAGGTCGACCTCGGGCACCATCGGCTTGCCCTGCGCGTGGACCTTGAGGATCGCCTCGCGTCCCTTGAGGTCGGGGGCCTCGACGGCGACCTGCCGGTCGAAGCGGCCCGGGCGCAGCAGCGCCGGGTCGAGGATGTCGGGCCGGTTGGTCGCGGCGATGAGGATGACGTTCGTCTTGACGTCGAACCCGTCCATCTCGACGAGCATCTGGTTGAGCGTCTGCTCGCGCTCGTCGTGCCCGCCGCCCATGCCGGCGCCGCGGTGCCGGCCGACGGCGTCGATCTCGTCGACGAAGATGATGGCCGGCGCGTTCTGCTTGGCCTGCTCGAACAGGTCGCGCACGCGCGAGGCGCCCACGCCGACGAACATCTCGACGAAGTCGGAGCCGGAGATCGAGTAGAACGGGACGCCCGCCTCGCCCGCGACGGCGCGTGCGAGGAGCGTCTTGCCCGTCCCGGGCGGGCCGTACAGCAGCACGCCCTTGGGGATCTTGGCGCCCACGGCCTGGAACTTGGCCGGCTCCGCGAGGAACTCCTTGATCTCGTACAGCTCCTCGACGGCCTCGTCGACGCCTGCGACGTCGGCGAACGTCACCTGCGGCATGTCCTTGCTGATGAGCTTCGCGCGGGACTTGCCGAAGCCCATCACCCGGCTCCCGCCGCCCTGCATCCGCGACAGGATGAACCAGAAGACGAGGCCGATGATGAGGAACGGGATGATGAACGACAGCATCGAGCCCCAGAAGCTCGGCTGCGGCACCTCGGAGTCGAACCCGTCGGGCAGGTCCGCCGTCGCGACCGCGTCGGCGACCGCGTCGCCCTGCGGCTCGACGTAGAAGAACTCGACCCGCGTCCCGTGGTCGATCTCCTCGTCGGTGCCCGGGTCGCTGACGTAGGGCTCGCTCAGCTCGAGCTCGACGCGCTGCTGCCCGTCGACGATGAGGGCGTGGTCGACCGTGCCGCCGTCGAGCAGCTCGATGCCCTGGTGCGTCTCGACGCGGGAGATGCGCTCGGTGTTGAACGCACCGAACGCGAGCGTGACGAGGAGCAGGCCCACGGCGATCCAGATGATCGGGCCACTGAGGATCTTCTTGATGTTCATCGGCGACGGGGACGGAACCCCGCTTCCCTTCCGTCGGGCGGTGCTTCGCCGTTAGAAACTACACGGTGCGCCTGAAAGTTCCGTGAGTGTTCGCCCAGGGCGCGACGGCACGCCCCGGGCGACGACCCGGCGCCCCGCGCCGCCACCCGCCCGGCAGCGCCGCGACCTCAGCTGTAGACGTGCGGCGCGAGCGTGCCGACGAACGGCAGGTTGCGGTACTTCTCCGCGTAGTCGAGCCCGAAGCCGACGACGAACTCGTTCGGGATGTCGAAGCCCACGTACTTCACGCCGACGTCGACCTTGGCCGCGTCCGGCTTGCGGAGCATCGTCGCGATCTCGACCGAGGCCGGGCCGCGCGAGCGCAGGTTCGACACGAGCCAGGACAGCGTGAGCCCGGAGTCGATGATGTCCTCGACGATGAGCACGTTGCGGCCGTCCAGGTCGCTGTCGAGGTCCTTGAGGATGCGCACCACGCCCGAGGACCTGGTGCCCGACCCGTACGACGACACGGCCATCCAGTCCATCTGCACCGGGTGGTGGAGCCGGCGGGCCAGGTCGGCCATCACCATGACCGCCCCCTTGAGCACCCCGACCAGGAGCAGGTCCTTGCCGGCGTAGTCCGCGTCGATCTGCGCGGCGATCTCGTCGAGCCTGGTGCCGAGCTGCTCCTCGGTGAGGAGGATGCTGGCGAGGTCGCCGGCGACGTCCGACTGGTCCACTGGTCACTCCCGGGTGGTGGCGGTGGCGGGGGGAACGCGGTCCCGGCCGGCTCGGGCCGGGGCCAGGAAAAGCCTGCCACACGCGCGCCACGCTCGTGCGCCGCCCGGCAGGTGGGCAGGACCCTGCCCGCGCCACGCGACGACCAGCGCGTCGAGCGCGTCGACGTGCCGCGCCGTCGTCGCCGCGGGCGCGCAGCCGGCCTCGAGCGCGGCCGCGCGCTCGGCGCGACGGCGCAGGGCCGCCGGGGCCTCGGCGAGCGTCGCGACGTCGAGGGCGAGCGCCGCGTCACCGGCGGTGCTGGTGCCGGTGGCCGTGTCGGGGGCCGTGTCGGGGGCCGTGCCGGTGGCGTCGGCGGCGCGGGCGCGCGCGGTGGCGAGCAGGTCGGCGGCGAGCGCGTCGAGCAGGTCGGCGTCGTCGCGCAGCTGGTCCGCGCTGCGGGCGAGCGCCTCGACGGCGCCCGGGCCGAGGACGTCCTGGAGCACCGGCACGACGGCGGCCCGCACGCGCGAGCGCAGCGGCGCGGGCGCGTGGTCGGTCGCGTCGCCGCTCACGAGGTTCGTGGGGTCCGTCCAGTAGTCGAGCCCGAGGGCGGCGCACACCGCCTCGGTCTGGGCGCGGCGCAGGCCGAGGAACGGGCGCCGGTACCGCCCTCGACGGCGGGCCATGCCCGCCAGCGAGCGGGCCCCGCTGCCGCGGGCGAGCCCGAGCAGCACCGACTCCGCCTGGTCGTCGAGGGTGTGCCCGAGCAGGACCGCGGCCGCCCCGGTCTCGTCGGCGGCGGCGTCGAGCGCGGCGTAGCGGGCCTCGCGCGCGGCGCCCTCGAGCCCGGCGCCGCCGGGCGCGCGCACCTCGACGCGCCGGACCTCGACCGGGTCGAGCCCGAGATCCCGGCAACGCGCGGCCGCACGCGCGGCGACGGCGTCGGACCCGCGCTGCAGGCCGTGGTCGACGACGACCGCGCCCGCGCGCACGCCGTACCCCCGGGAGCGCACCGAGCGGCCGACGCGCCGCGCCTCGTGCGCCGCGGCCGCGGCGAGCGCGAGGCTGTCGGCGCCGCCGGAGCAGGCGACCAGCACGAGCTCGCCCGGCCCGAGGTCGGCGAGCTCGGCGCGCACGGCCGCGCGGGCGGCCGCGAGCGCCGGGTCGACGCGAGCCATCAGGCCGCTCCCGCGCGACGTCGCACCGCGTGCACGCTCACGGCCGACCGTCACCCGTGGACGCGGCGGACCCAGGCGCGGGCGTCGGCGATCTCGCGCGCCGACGGCAGGTTCTCCGGGCTCGCCCACACGGCGTTGAGGCCGTCGCGACCGACCCGCTCCTCCACCGCGCGCACGAACCGGGCCCCGTCGCGGTACTGCGCCAGCTTGGCGTCCATGCCGAGCAGCCGCCGCAGCAGGAGGTCCAGCGCGGGCGCACCCTCGCCCTGGCGCCGCTTCTCGAACCGCTCGCGGATCGTCCGGACCGACCGGACGACGCGCGGCCCGACGGCGTCCATCATCACGTCGGCGTGCCCCTCGAGCAGGGCCATGACGGCCGTGATCTCCTCGAGCTCGCGGCGCTGCCCCGGGCCGAGGACGCCGTCGAGCGGCGACCGGCCGTCGCCCCGCAGCACGCGCAGCAGGGCGCGGGCCGTGAAGGCGGCCTTCTCGGGCAGCGGTGCCCGCGCCAGGCTCAGCGAGGAGCGGGTGACGTCCTGCAGGAGGTCGCCGAGCCGGCCGCGCAGGTGGTCGGCCAGCCACGGCGCGGTCGCGAACTGCAGGGCGTGCGTCTGCTCGTGCAGGCACACCCAGAGCCGGAAGTCGCGGGGACGCACGCCGAGCGAGCGCTCGGCCGCGAGGACGTTCGGGGCCACGAGCAGCAGGCGGCCGGTGGCCGAGCCGTACGGGTCGAACTGGCCCAGCACCTTGGTCGAGAGCAGCGCCAGCACCGTCCCGACCTCGGCCGCCCCGCCGAGCCGCGCGGCGCTGGACGTCGGCGGCGCGTCGGGGCCGATCGCCTGCGCCACCGGGGCCGTCAGCGACCGCATCGACTCGACGTTGGCCCGGGTCCACGTGGCCCGGTCGACGACGCGCACCGCGCCGAGCCCGTTCGTGCCCGGGCCGGGCGACGGAGCGGCGGGCTCCATGCGGGTCACCGTCAGGACGTGCTCGACGGCCGTGCCCGCAGCCGTGCGCAGCCCGCTCACCAGCGCGTCGAGGTCGGCGCGGTCCGCGGTGGGGCCGGGACGCACGAGGCGCCCGGCGACCTCGGCGGCCGCGCTCCAGTCGACGAGGGGCTCGACGTCGGGCGTCAGGCCGTCGTCGGGCACGGGCGTGGCGGGGGGCGTCACCGCTCCACCGTAGCCGCCCGGCGTCAGGACGTGGTGCAGCCGCAGGCCGCGAGGCGGCCCAGGAAGTCGTCGAAGATGACGCGCGCGCCCCACGTGCCGCCGTCGGGCACCGCGTCGGCGAGCACCGCGTAGACCAGGAGGCGGTCGTCCGCGGTGAGGACCGTCCCGACCAGCGAGGTCGTGCTCGGGAGGCTGCCGGTCTTGCCGGTCACGACGCCGCGACCGGGGTGGTCGTCCGGGTACCGGGTGCCGAGCGTGCCGCTCAGCCCGGCCAGCGGCAGACCCGTCACGGCGTCCCGCAGCTGCGGGTTGGCGGGGTCGACGGCGAGGGCGAGCGCGTCGACGAGCTGGCGCGCGGTCATGCGCGAGCCCTCGCCGAGGCCCGACAGGTCGGTGAGGCGCGCGCCCTCGAGGTCGACCCCGAGCCGCTCGACCGCCGTCGTGACGGCCCGCACCGAGCCCTCGAGCGAGCCGGGCAGCCCGGCGTCGATCGCCACGAGGCGCCCGAGCACCTCGGTGATCGTGTTGTCGGAGCGCTCGAGCATGTCCTGCACGATCGCCGACAGCGGCGCGGAGCGGACCTCGCCGATCACCGTGGCCGACGACGGCGCGGCGGTGCGCGCGACGGAGCCCTCGACGTCGAGCCCGCGCGCCTCCAGCTGGCGGGCGAACTCCTGCGCCGCCGCGAGCGCCGGGTCCTCCGCGCGTCGCGCGTACTCGTCGTCGGTGAGGCGCGCGACGTCGATCGCGAGCGCGGCCACGGGCGCGACGTAGCCGGCCTCGGCGTCGCTCGGCCGGACGCTCGGCGCGACGGCGGGGCCGGTGAAGATCGTGTCGTCCAGCCCGAGCGTCACGGACGTGCGGCCCGACACCAGGATCCGGGCCGCGACCTGGTCGGCCAGGTCGCCGAGGCCCGCGTGGCCGTTGACGGCCTCGGGGTCCCCCGCACCGGCGGCGAGCATCATGTCGCCGCCGCCGACGAGCACGACCTGCGACTCCCCCGACAGGACCGCGGTCGTGGGCAGCGTCGTGTCGCCGCCGGGCGACGTGAGCGCGGCGACGGCGGTGAGCACCTTCTGGGTCGAGGCGGGGACCATCTCCTGGTCGGGCGCGGCCGAGCCGAGCACGTCGCCCGTGAGCGCGTCGGTCACGAGCACCGCGACACGGTCGCCGAGCCGCGCGTCGCGCGCGAGCCCCGTGACGAGGTCCCCGACGGCGCTCGTGGACGGCACGGGGGCGTCGGGCGAGAGCGTGGGCAGCGCGGGGTCGGGCTCGGCGCCGAGGACGGCGCCCGGCGCGACGGGGAACGGCGCGGGCTCAGGTGGCGGGGGCGCGGTGGTGAGCAGGCCCGGCACGACGTCGTACGCGTCGGCCACGAGGTATCCGCCGAACAGGGCCACGACGGTGGTCACGGTGGCGCCGACGTGCAGCCGCCACCCCATCTGGCCCCTCCGAGTCCGTGAGCCTCGTCACAGGTTCTGCTCCCCGTGCGGTCCTCAGTGCGAATCATGGCACGATTCGGACCCTTGCTCCGACCGCCCACGCCCGGCCCGCCGAAGGGCTGCGTGGCAGACTTGGGGCCGCGCACGCACGAGACTGGAGGAACGGTGGAGTTCGACGTCACGATCGAGATCCCGAAGGGCCAGCGGAACAAGTACGAGGTCGACCACGAGACCGGTCGCATCCGTCTGGACCGCATGCTCTTCACCTCGACGCGCTACCCGGACGACTACGGGTTCATCGAGGGCACTCTCGGTGAGGACGGCGACCCGCTGGACGCTCTCGTCCTGCTCGAGGAGCCGACGTTCCCCGGCTGCCTCATCCGCTGCCGTGCGCTCGGCATGTTCCGGATGCGCGACGAGGCCGGCGGCGACGACAAGGTCCTGTGCGTCCCGACCGGCGACCAGCGTGCCGCCTGGCGCCAGGACATCGACGACGTCTCGGACTTCCACCGCCTCGAGATCCAGCACTTCTTCGAGGTCTACAAGGACCTCGAGCCGGGCAAGTCCGTCGAGGGCGCGCACTGGGTCGGCCGCGCCGAGGCCGAGGCCGAGATCGAGCGCTCCTTCCAGCGCGCGAAGGACTCCGGCTACGCCCACTGACGTGCTACCTCGGTGATTCCCGCGCTACCTCGGCGATTCCCGCGCTACCTCGGTGATCCCAGCGCTACCTCGGCACTACGGGCGCCCGGCGTAGGGCATCGTGTCACCCCACCGGATCGGCACCTCACGGACGAGCGTGCCGGGCCGCGCGGCCTCGACCATCCTGCCGTTCCCCGCATAGATCGCGACGTGGCGGATGGTCGACGGGTCCGACGTGTCGTTCGCCCAGAAGATGAGGTCGCCGGGGCGCATCTGGGCGTACGGGATCTTGGCGACCGCCTCGTACTGCGAGCGCGTCGTGCGGGTGATCCACACCCCCGCGCTGCGCCAGGCGCCCGACGTCAGCCCCGAGCAGTCGTAGCCCGGGTTGCCCGTGCCGCCCCACTGGTAGGCGGTCCCGATCTTCGAGCGCGCCCACGCCAGGGCCGCCCGCCCCTGCTCCGCGGTACCCACGCCCACGCCCGTCGTCGGAGCGGGCGGCGGGTCGGGGGTCGGGGCGGGGCGCGTCGGGGCCGGCGCGGGAGCCTGCGTGGGCTCCGGTGTCGGGTCCTGTGTCGGGTCCTGTGTCGGCCGCTGCGTGGGCTCCTGTGCCGGGGCCTGAGTCGGGGCGCGCGTCGGACGTGACGACGGCACGGCCGGCGGCTCGCCCGGGGCGGGCTCGTCCGCCGCGTCGTCGGCGACGGCGGGACCGGCGTGCCGCTCGCGGGCCGCGCGCTCCCGCTCGGCCTCGGCGGCTGCCGCGCGGGCGGCGTCACGCTCTCGCTCCACCTCGACGCTCGTTTCGCGCAGCTCGGCGAGCCGCGCCACGAGCGCCTCCCGCTCGCGCTCCGCCGCGGCGGTCAGCGCGTCGAGCTCGGCCACCGACGCCTGCGCGGCGGCGAACGCCTCCTCCGCCTCCGCGCTCGCGGCCTCGTGGGCCTGCTCGGCGGCCCCGCGACGGGCACCCGCGGCCTCGGCCACCGCCCGCGCGTCCGCGTGCACGGCGAGCGCGCCGGCGATCTTGCGGTCGACGGCGCGCCGCGCGGCGTCGTCCTCGACGGCCTCGCGCACGTCGCGCGCACCCGCGAGGAGGGCCAGGGGCCCGCGGCTCGTCTCGGCCCGCGCCGTGATCCGGTACGCCTCGGCGAGCGACGACCGTGCGGCGACCTCGCCCGCGCTCGCCGCGGCCGCCCGCTCGCGCGCCTCCCGGACGCCCGCCCGCGCCGACCCCAGCGCCTCGTGCGCGACCGTGTAGTCCTCGGCCGCCGTCTGCACCGCGGCCTCCGCCCGGGCGAGCTCGGCCCGGAGGGCGTCGAGCCGCGCCTCGGCGCCGGCCACGTCGAGCCGGGCGGCGTCCACGGCCTCCCCCGCCGCGACGACGTCGTCGTCGGCCGGGGGGTCGGCCCACGCGACCGCCCCGCCCGCGGGCGCGCCGCAGACGAGCAGCGCCGCGACGAGCGCCGCCGTCGTGCGCCGCCCCCGGTGCTCCTGCGCGCGGGACATCCCGACTCCCCTGTTCCGCCGTCACGGTGCCCGCACCGCGGGCCCCCGCCCAGGGTGCCGCGCGCGGGACGTTCGCGCCAGCCCCCGCGGCGCTCCGACCAGCCACGACGCTCCCCGCGCAGGTCGGCGCCCGCGCGGGACGCGTGCCGGACGCACCCGTCCGGAGCCGTCTCGAATACTGGTCTCGCATCGCGAGACGCCGCTGTCGGTCCGGTCGGCACGCCGTTACGGTCGTCGGCATGACCCGTCGAATGTGCAGCTGAGCACAGCGCACGTTCGCCTGCCCTGCGGTCGCTCACCACGACGACACCGCCCAGCCGCGTGCGC
>JAPSLD010000253.1 GCA_031181105.1 Isoptericola sp.
CTCGTGCGTGCCGCGCTCGTCAGCGAGCGCCGTCAGCGCGAGCGGCGCCGTGCCAGCTGCGCCTCGTGACCCCGGGGCCGGTCCACGGGGTGCACGGCCGCGAGAGCGGCGTCGAGCGCCTCGGCCGAGGCGGCGCCCGTGCCGCCCTGCTTGGCGAGGTGCTTCATGACCTGCGACCCGGCGACGTGCGCCGGGATGCCGACGGCCGCGGCGGTCTCGGCCAGGACGTGCTGCGCCGTGACGTCGTCGACGCCGCGGACCGCCATGACGACGCCCTTGGCCTGCTCGAGCGCCGCCTCGGTGACGAAGGCGCGCGCGACGGCGCTCGACGCCTCGCGCTCGAGCGTCTCGCGCAGCACGGGGCTGACGTCCATGACGTAGCCCGCCACCTGCACGACCTTGCCGTCCGGACCACGACGGCCGTGGCCGGTCACGACGACGCTGCGCGCCCGGCCCTGCTTGTCGACGATGCGGTGCGAGCAGGAGAACGGACGCCCGGCCCGCAGGGCCGCCGTCGCCGTCCGCGTGAGCCGCCCGCGGTCGTCAGGGTGCTTGCGCGAGCGCATCAGCTCCACGCTCGGGTCGATCTCGCCCGGGCGGCGCCCGTGCATGACGTAGATCTCGTCCGACCACCACCAGCGGCCGGTCGCGAGGTCCACGCGGTACTGGCCCACCAGCAGCGAGGTCCCGGCGGCGAGCGCCTGGGTGAGGTCGGCGAGGTCGATCGGCGCCTCGGTCTGGACGTCGTCGACGGACACGGTGTCGACGCCCGTTCGGGCGTCGGACGTGGGAAGGGTGGTGATCGCCATGCTTCCTCCCAGAACGGACAGATCTCTGGGGCCGCTTCATGACTCCCGGTGCCACTCACCGTACCGACGCCGGAAGAAACCGCCAGTCGAACACCGGCTGGCTGCGAGGCCGGCCGCCGCGTGCCAGCGTGGACGGGGCGGGCCCGACCGGGTCCGCGACCCGAGCACGCGGGAGGAACGATGAGCGAGCAGCCGGAGGGCACGAGCCCCTACGACCCGGACGAGGACCCGGACACCCAGCCCGCCTCCCTCAACCCGCGCACGGGCGACCAGGCGCGGTCGACGGAGACCACCGAGGGCGACAGCGACGCCGACCCGGACATGATGAACCCGCGGAGCACGACCGACGACGAGCCCTGACGCCGGCCCGACCGACGCACGAGGAGCGCCCCTGCCGGACGGCCCAGCAGGGGCGCTCCCGCTTGCGAGCGGGAGAAGCACTTCTCTTGCGAGTGCGGGAGAACGACCGCACGGTGCGATGACCGGGAGCCACCCGGCCGCCCCGCACCCGTGGAGGTTCTCCAGCCGATGCGAGTCCTCGGAGTCAACGCCCTGTTCCACGACCCGTCCGCGGCCCTGGTCGTCGACGGGCGCACGGTGGCCGCCGCGGAGGAGGAGCGCTTCTCGCGCCGCAAGCACGGCAAGCGCCCGGTGCCGTTCGCCGCCTGGGAGCTCCCCGAGCAGGCGATGCGCTGGTGCCTCGAGGTCGGCGGGATCGAGCCGTCGGAGCTCGACGCCGTGGCCTACTCGTTCGACCCGGCGCTCGCCAAGCCGGCCGAGGAGATGGGCCTGCCGGACCCGTGGGACTGGCTGCGCCGCCAGTACGCCGAGCGCGCGCCCCAGTTCCTCGCGGCGGCGCTTCCCGGGCTGAACCCCGCGGTGGTGCGGTTCGTGCCGCACGAGGTCGCCCACGCGGCGTCGGCCGCGCTCGCCTCGCCGTTCCGCCGGTGCAGCGTCCTGTCGCTCGACGGTCGCGGCGAGCGCTCGAGCCACCTCGCCGGCCGCTACTCCGACGGCCGGCTGGAGGTGCTGGCGAGCCAGGAGCTGCCGGACTCGCTCGGCCTGGTCTACGAGTCGCTCACCGAGCACCTCGGCTTCCTGCGCTCGAGCGACGAGTACAAGGTCATGGCGCTCGCCTCGTACGGCGAGCCTCGATTCCTCGACGACCTGCGCCAGGTGATCCGCACGACCGGCGACGGCGGCTTCGTCGCCGAGGCGCCGGACTGGAGCCGCTGGGCGCCGGCCGCGGGGCCGGGCACGCTCACCGACCCGGCGATGCAGCCGGACGACTCCCACGGCGGTCTGCCCCCCGCGCACGCCGACCTGGCGGCGTCGGTCCAGG
>JAPSLD010000254.1 GCA_031181105.1 Isoptericola sp.
TCGCACCCGGTTCCACCTCCGCGTCCGCCGGGGCGTCCTGACCGTCCCGTTCGGAGGCGCGGAGCGGGCCGGATGATCGCGCCGGCCGCGACGATCCCCGCGCCGCACCTGGACAGCGCCCGGGCGCGGAGGGCATGATGGCCGCGACGCGCTTCTGAATCCATTCAAGGATTCGTCCACCACGCCCTCGCCGACGAGGGTTGCGCGCGCCGGGCCAGCCGGACTCAACGACGAGACGACGGAGTGACCAGTGCATCAACCACGACCGCGACCTGCCGCCCCACGAGCAAGCGCTTTCCGCATGCGACCGATCACCGCGCTCGCGGCCACCCTGGCCGTGGCCGCGGCCGGGGCCGTGGGTGCCCCCGCCGCCGCCGCCCCGGCGCCCGTCGACCTGCGCTTCGACTTCCAGTGCGCCGGAAACCCGGTCGCGGCCGGCTTCTCCGAGGTCGCGCCGGGCACGACGTACTCCCCGGAGCGCGGGTTCGGCCTCACGACCGCGCTGGCGTCGAACGCCTGCCGCGACCGCGGGACGGGCGCTCGCGAGGACCGCGACTTCCTGCTCCCCGTGGACAGCACACGGTTCGTGGCCGACCTGCCCGACGGCGTCTACACCCTCGTGCTGCACACCGGCGACGCCATCGCGTCGAGCAACACCGGCCTGGTCGCCAACGGGGTCACGCTCCCCAGCAGCAGCCCCGGCTCGGGCAACGTCGTGCAGCGCACGCTCGAGGACGTCCCCGTGACGGACGGGCGCCTCGAGGTCCGCTTCACCGGCAGCTCGATGCGGGTCAACGCCCTGCAGGTGCTCTCGCCGATCGCCGTCCCGAGCGGGCTGGCCGCGACCGTGCACGCCACCGCCACGCCCAGCGTCGACCTGGGCTGGGACGCCGCCCCCGACGCCGCGGGATACCGCGTCCAGCGGGCTGACGACGGCGGGGCGCCGGCGCGCGTCGCCGACCTGCCGGCCGGCACGACGTCGTGGACCGACACGGGAGTCGCCCTGGCGCACGAGTACGTCTACACCGTGACCACGGTCGGGGCGACGGGGCGCGAGAGCGAGCCGTCGGAGCCGGCCGAGGTGACCGTCGTCGACCCGGACGGCGCACCGCCCTCCGCACCGGAGGGCGTCACCGCGGACGGGGCCACGGTGACGTGGCAGCCGGTCGGGGGTGCGGTCGCGTACGACGTCTACCGGGCGCGCGCGGGCGGCTTCCAGCCGACGCTGCAGGAGCGCGTGAGCGGAACCTCGTGGACCGACGAGTCCGCGGAGCCGACGGTCTCGTACGCGTACGAGGTCGCCGCCGTCGGGGTCGGCGGGCGGTCCGAGCGCTCGGAGCGCGTCGAGGTCCCGGCCTCGGTCGAGCTGTCCCGGCAGGCCGAGCGTGTCGACCGGTCGCCGGTCGCGGTCGCGACCGACGAGGGCGTGTACGTCGGCTGGCGCCTGCTCGGCGACGACGCGTACGACGTGGCCTTCCACGTCTACCGCGACGGCGAACGCATCACCGACGAGCCCGTCACGGACTCCACCAATGTCGTCGACCCGGACGGCACGGCCGGGTCCACCTACCGCGTGAGCACGGTCGACGGCGAGATCGAGCACTGGGCGACCGACGAGCTCGAGGTCTGGGAGAGCCAGACGCTCGACGTCCCGCTGCAGGTGCCCGACGGCGGCACCACGCCCGACGGCGTCGCGTACACCTACCGCGCCAACGACGCCTCCGTGGGCGACGTGGACGGTGACGGCGAGTACGAGATCGTCCTCAAGTGGGACCCGAGCAACTCGAAGGACAACTCCCAGAGCGGGCACACGGGCAACGTCCACGTCGACGCCTACGAGCTCGACGGCACCCAGCTGTGGCGCGTCGATCTCGGCCGCAACATCCGTGCCGGCGCCCACTACACCCAGTTCCAGGTGTACGACTACGACGGCGACGGTCGCGCCGAGGTCGTCATGAAGACGGCCGACGGCACGGTCGACGGCGAGGGCACCGTGATCGGGAACGCCGACGCGGACCACCGCAACTCGGGCGGCTACGTGCTCGGCGGACCGGAGTACCTCACGGTGTTCGACGGCGCGACGGGCGCCGCGA
>JAPSLD010000051.1 GCA_031181105.1 Isoptericola sp.
ACGAGGTCCGTCGCCAGGCACAGGGTCAGCTCGGGCACGCCGAGCTCGTCGGGCGCGTTCGCGGGCAGGGTGGGCTCCCAGTGCCGCACGACGTCCCACCCGAGGGCGCCGGCCATCCCGCCGGTGAGCGGGGGCAGGCCCTCGACGGGCGGCGTGCGCAGCGCCTCGAGCGCCGCGCCGAGGACCTCGACGACGTCGCCGGACGTCGGGACGCCCACGGGCACGTCACCGGTCCAGACGGCGCGCCCGCCCTCGGAGCTCAGCGTCGCGCGCGAGGCGACGCCGACGAACGACCAGCGCGCCCAGGTCCCGGACGCCTCGGCGGACTCGAGCACGAAGGTGCCCGGGCGGCCCTGCGCGAGCGTGCGGTACAGGCCCACGGGCGTGACGTCGTCGGCGAGCACGCGCCGCACGACGGGGATCACCCGGCGGTCGCGGGCCAGCTCGCGGAACGTCTCCAGGCTCGGCCAGGTGGCGCCCCAGGCCAGCTCGTCGGGCGTGGGTGCCGTCGTGCGCGTGTCCGTGGTCACCGGGCCTCCTCGTCCTGCCGGTGCCCGACGACGGCGGGCAGCTCGCCGCCGGCGTCGAAGCACGTCCGGGCGCCGGTGTGGCACGCGGCACCCACCTGGTCGACCTTGACCAGCAGCGCGTCGCCGTCGCAGTCGATGGCGACCGACCGCACGTGCTGCACGTGCCCCGACGTGTCGCCCTTGCGCCAGTACTCCTGGCGCGACCGGCTCCAGAAGGTGACCCGTCCGGTCGTCAGGGTGCGGTGCAGCGCCTCGTCGTCCATCCAGCCGAGCATGAGCACCTCGCCGCTGTCGTGCTGCTGCACGATCGCGGCCACGAGGCCGTCGGCGTCCCGCTTGAGGCGGTCGGCGAGGGCGGGGTCGAGCGGGCTTGCGGTCACGTCTGGCACGCGTGCCATCCTCCCACGACGCGACGCTCGCGACGGCGTCCGTCCACGTCAGGTCGTGCGCTCACCGGGTCTGGGCGACCCAGCTCGCGTGCATCCGCGCGTAGACGCCGCCGGCGGTCACGAGCTCCTCGTGCGACCCCACCTCGACGACGTGCCCGGCGTCGACCACGACGACGAGGTCGCTCGCCTCGGCCGTCGAGAGCCGGTGCGCGATCGTGACGGTCGAGCGCCCGGAGGTGAGCGTGTCGAGCGCCCGGGCGATGCGGACCTCCGTGGCCGGGTCGACGGCGGAGGTCGCCTCGTCGAGCACCAGCAGGTCCCCCGCGGCGAGGTAGGCGCGGGCCATGGCGACGAGCTGGCGCTCCCCCGCGCTGAGCGACTCGCCGCGCTGCCCCACGCGGGTGTCGAGACCCGCGGGCAGGTCCGCCGCCCAGTCGGTCAGGCCGAGCGCGTCGAAGGCGGCGGTCACCGCCGACCGCACCTCCGGGTCCTCGGCGCCCGCGGGCGGCAGCTCGCGCAGGCCGTAGGCGACGTTCTGGGCCACGGTGCCGTCGAAGAGGAACCCCTCCTGCGGGACGAGGACCACCCGCTCGCGCAGCGAGGCCAGCCGGATGTCGCGCAGGTCGACGCCGTCGAGCAGCACCTGGCCCTCCGTGGGGTCCATGAGCCGTGCGACGAGCTTCGCGATCGTCGTCTTGCCCGACCCCGTCTGCCCCACGACGGCCACCTTGCTGCGCGCCGGCAGCTCGAGGTCCACGCCGTGCAGCACCTCGGGTCCGTCCGGGTACGCGAACCGCACGCCGCGCAGGCTCACGGCGGCCGGCCCGCGCGGGCTCGTCACCCCGGCCTCGCCGGGGTCGGCGACGTCGACCGGCGTCTCGACGACGGCGAGCACCCGGCGCCAGCCGGCGATCGCGTTCTGCAGCTCGTTGAGGATCTCGGTCGCCATCTGCACCGGCCCGGTGAAGAGCTGCACGAGGAAGAGGAAGGCGACGAGCTGGCCCGCGGTCAGTCCCCCGCCGACGCCGAGGTACGACCCGACGACGACCACCACCGCGAGCACGACGTTCGCCATGAACGTGCCCGAGGAGAAGACGCTCGCCACGAGCACCTGCGCGTGGGCCTGGGCCCGCCGCGTCTCCTCGACGGCGGCGTCGACGCGCCTGCCGGTGCGCGCGGCGACGCCGTAGGCGCGGACCGTCTCGGCCCCGACGACGGCCTCCGAGATCGCGCCGAGCATCGCGCCCGTGCGCGCACGCACCGCCGCGTAGGCACGGCTCACGTAGGTCTGCGCCTTGCGCAGGACCAGGAACAGCGGGACGAAGCAGACCCAGACCACGAGGGTGAGCTGCCACGAGTACACCGCCATGAGCGCCGTGGCGACGAGCACCTGGAGCGTCGAGACGAGCAGCATGATGCCGCCCCACTGGACGAACAGCGAGATCGTGTCGACGTCGCTCGTGACGCGCGACACCAGCGCGCCCCGGCGCTCCGTGCCCTGCGACAGCGTCGACAGGTCGTGCACGTGCCGGAACGCGCGGACGCGCAGGCTCGCGAGCCCGGCCTCGGTCGAGCGGAAGAGCCGGACGTTGACGAGCGCCGAGCACAGGCCCGCGACGACGAGGGCACCGGCGGCGAGCGAGACGAGCAGCCCGACCCGGGTCGCGTCGGGACCGCCGGTCGCGAGGATCCCGTCGTCGATCGTGCGCTGGACGGCCATGGGCACGACGACGCGGCCCGCCGCCGCCAGCACGGCCAGGCCGAGCGTGATCCACAGCCCGTCGACGATCTGCGGCGAGATCTGCACGCCGCGGCGCAGCGTCGCCAGCACGCCCAGCTCGCTCGCCGTCGCGATGCGCGAGTCGCTCACCGGGCCACCTCCTCGGCCTCGTCGTCCAGGTCCTCGCCCAGACGCTCCCCCGTGTCTCCGGCCCCGGCGTCGGCGGCGTCGTCCCACGCCCCGTCGCCGGCGGCCGCCTGCTCCCCGGCGGCGCGCTCGTCGGCGAGCTCCCGTGCGCGCCGGGCCGTCTCCTCCTCGTACGCGGTCGCGAGCTCGCGGTAGCCCGGGTCGCGGGCGAGCAGCTCGGCGTGCGTGCCGACGTCGACGACACGACCGCCGTCGAGGTGCACGACGACGTCCGCGAGCGCGACCGACGACATGCGGTAGGCGACCATCACGACGGTCGTGGCGCGGCGGCCGCTCGCGGTCCGCTCGGCGGCGAGACCCGCGAGGATCTCCTGCTCGACGCCCGGGTCGACGGCGCTCGTGGCGTCGTCCAGGACCAGCAGGCGCGGTCGGCGCACGAGCGCGCGGGCGATCGCGAGGCGCTGGCGCTGGCCGCCCGACAGGTTGGCGCCGCGCTCGCCGAGCGGGGCGTCCAGGCCGTCGGGCAGCGCGCGCACGACGCCGTCGACGCGCGCCAGGCGCAGCGCCTCCCAGACCTGGTCGTCGGTCACGGCCCGCTCGGGGGCCGCCGCGTCGTCCTCGGGGTCGGCGAGGGTGACGTTCGCCCGCACGGTGTCCTCGAACACGAACGTCTGCTGCGCGACGAGCGCGACCTGGGCGGGCACCTCGCCCTCGGCGAGCGTGCGCAGGTCGACCCCGTCGAGCAGCACCCGGCCGCGGGTCGGGTCGCTCAGGCGGGCGAGCAGCGACACGAGCGTCGTCTTGCCGCTGCCCGTGGTGCCGACCACGGCGACGGTCGAGCCCGGCTCGACGTCGAGGGTGACGTCGTCGAGCAGCCGCGCGGTGCGGCCCGCCGCCGGCACGTCGAGGCCCACGCCGTCGAGCCGCACCGCGAGGCCGCCGTCGCGCCGCGGCAGCCGGGCCGTGCCGGGCTCGAGCGAGCCGCGCGCGTCGAGCACGCGCGCGATGCGCTCGTAGCCGACGAGCGCGCGCGGCAGCTCGCCCAGCACCCAGCCGAACGCGCGCACAGGCACCGCCATGATCGTCAGCAGGTACGCCGCGGTGACGACGTCGCCGGCGTCGACCGCGCCAGCGGCCGCCCGCCAGGCGCCGACGGCGAGCACGAGGAGCGTGCCGAGCGACGGCAGGAGCTCGATGACCGGGTCGAACAGCGCCCGCACGACGCCGACGCGCACGTTGGCCACCCGCAGCGCGTCGGTGCGCTCCCCGAAGCGCTCCTCCTCGCGCTCCGCGGTGCCGAGCGACTTGACCAGGAGCGCGGCCTCGAAGCTCTCGTGCGCGACGTCGGCGACCTCGGCGCGCAGCTGCTGCGCGCGCGTCGCGGCGGGCGACATGTACCTCTGGAAGACGAGGTTGGCCCCGATCGCCGCGGGGATGACGAGCAGGGCCGCGGCGGCGAGCCACAGGTCGATGCCGACGAGCATGACCGTCGACACCAGGATCATCACGACGACCCCGAGCGCGAACGGCAGCGGGTTGAACACGCCCGTGGCGGCCTCGACGTCGGCGCTCGCGTTCGACAGCAGCTGGCCGGTCGGGTGCGCGCGGTGCCAGGACATGGGCAGGCGCAGGTACTGGCGCGTGACGCCCCGTCGGTGGTGCGCCTGGATGCTGGCGTACCCGAAGCCGGCGAAGATGCGCCGGGCCGCGACGCTGAGCGCGAGGGTGAGCGCGACGCCGCCGAGGACGAGCCCGGCCTGCCAGATGCGCGCCTGCGCCTCGGGGTCGCCGCCGATCGCGGGCACCACGACGGCGTCGGTGGCCCACCCGACCGCGCGGCTGACGGCCACCGTCGCGGCACCGAACAGCGCGGAGGCGACGACCGCGACGAGGTAGAGGCGCGGCTCGCTGCGCATGCCGCGCCACATGAGGGCGGCCGAGCGCCGCACCCGCGAGCCGGTCAGGGCGGCGGGACGTGGTGCACCGGTCATCAGCGGACCTCGACGCCCGCGGCGCGCATCGCGTCCTTGACCTGGGCGACGGTGAGGGCGCCGAAGTGGAAGACGCTCGCGGCGAGCACGGCGTCGGCGCCGGCGCGGGCCGCCGCCACGAAGTGCTCCGGCGTGCCCGCCCCGCCGGACGCGACCAGGGGCACGTCGACGCGTGCGCGCACGGCCTCGATCATCTCGAGGTCGAAGCCCGACGTCGTGCCGTCGGCGTCCATCGAGTTGAGCAGGATCTCCCCCGCGCCGAGCCCGGCGGCCCGCTGGGCCCACTCGACCGCGTCGATGCCCGTGCCGCGGCGCCCGCCGTGGGTCGTGACCTCGAAGCCCGACGGCGTGGTGACGTCGCCCGTGACCCGCCGCGCGTCGACGGACAGCGTCAGCACCTGGCGGCCGAAGCGCTCGGCGATCTCGGCGACGAGCTCGGGGCGGGCGATCGCGGCCGTGTTGACGCCGACCTTGTCGGCGCCCGCGCGCAGCAGCCGGTCGACGTCGTCGGTCGACCGCACGCCACCGCCGACCGTGAGCGGGACGAAGACCTGGTCGGCGGTGCGCCGCACGACGTCGACCATGGTCTCGCGCCCGCCCGAGGACGCCGACACGTCGAGGAACGTCACCTCGTCGGCACCCTCGGCGTCGTACCGGCTCGCGAGCTCGACGGGGTCGCCCGCGTCGCGCAGGTTCTCGAAGTTGACGCCCTTGACCACGCGGCCGGCGTCGACGTCGAGGCACGGGATCACACGGACGGCGACGGACATGCGCGGCTTCACCCCTGGGCGTTGTCGGTGGACTCGGCAGGCGCCTGCGCGGACGGCTCGGCCGGGTCGACCACCGGACGGTGGGCGTCGAGGATGTCGACCACGTACACGAGCGTCTCGTCGGCGAGGTCGCTGCTGGTGCCACCGTATCCGAGGTGCGGCGGCACCACGAGCAACACCCGCGACCCGACGGTCTGTTCCAGCAGGCCCTGGTCCCAGCCCTCGACCAGCTGCCCCACGCCGATCGTGACGGTCTGCGGGGCGGTGCCGGGCGACCACGTGGTGTCGAACACGCCGCCGTCGCTCCAGCGGACCGCCGTGAACCGCACCGTGACCACGTGCCCGATCCGCACCTGCGGGCCGGTGCCGCGCACGAGCGGCGCGACCTCGAGGTCGGTGGGCGGCGGCAGGTCGGCGGGGACGGTGACGGACGGCGCGCCGTCGGGCGCGCGGGTGACCGTGGGGAGCCCCTCGGCGGGCTCGACCTCGGTGCCCCAGGCCTCGGTGGGCAGGACGTCGACGACGAGCACCACGGGCACGCCCGCGTCCTCGTCGACCACGAGGACCCGCGCCCCGGCGCGCTGGCCCTGCAGCGTCGCGTGGAGGTTGTGGCCGAGCGCCTCGGCCGACATCGTCATCCACGCGGGCGCCTCCCGCCACGTGTCCTGGATCACCGAGCGGTCCCGGCCGTCCTCGGCGTACAGGTGCAGCAGGACCGGCTCACCCTCGACGACGGGCTCGCCCGAGCCGGACCACACCGTGCGGGCGCCGGGCTGCGAGGCCTGGAACGGGGCGTCGTACTCGAGCGTCGGCCGCTCGGTCGCGGTGCCCGCCACCTGCACGGGCGCCTGGGCCGACGGCGTCGACGACCCGCCGTCCCCAGCCACCCACGACGCCGCGCAGCCCCCGAGCGCGAGCACCGCCGCGAGCACGCCCGCGAGGATGCCCACGAGCACGGCGGTCAGCGGGCGGGTCGGTCGGCGGAGCACCGCGACAGTCTGCCACGTGCCCGCCGGACGGCCCCGCACGCCCCGGCCGTCACACCGGCCCGGACGTCACATCGACTCGGCCGTCACATCGACTCGATGAGCCGCTCGACCCGCTCGTCGACGCTGCGGAAGGGGTCCTTGCACAGGACCGTCCGCTGCGCCTGGTCGTTGAGCTTGAGGTGGACCCAGTCGACCGTGTAGTCGCGCCGCGCCTCCTGGGCGGCGCGCACGAAGTCGCCCCGCAGCTTCGCTCGCGTGGTCTGCGGCGGGACCGCGGTCGACTCGAAGATCTCGAGGTCGGTCGTGACGCGCTCCACCATCCCCCGCGCCACGAGCAGGTTGTACAGCCCCTCGGTGCGCGAGATGTCGTGGTAGGCCAGGTCGAGGCGGGCGACGCGCGGGTCGTCCAGCGCGAGCCCGTGCTTGGCCCGGTACCGCTCGATGAGGCGCAGCTTGATGACCCAGTCCAGCTCGCGCTCGACGAGCGACAGGTCCTGCGTCTCGAGGGCCCGCAGGCCCCGTTCCCACAGGTCGAGCACCTGCTTGACGACGGGCGTCGGGTCGAGGTGCGCGTCGACGTGCTCGCGCACCCGCTGGAAGTACTCGGCCTGGATGTCCACGGCGGTCGCCGTGCGCCCGCTCGCGAGCTGCACCGGGTGCAGCCCCGTCCGGTCGTGGCTGATCTCCCGGATCGCGCGGATCGGGTTCTCGAGCGAGAGGTCCCGCATGGGCACGCCCGCCTCGACGAGCCGCAGCACCAGGTCCGTCGCCCCGACCTTGAGCATCGTCGTCGGCTCGGCCATGGAGGAGTCGCCCACGATGACGTGCAGGCGCCGGTAGCTCTCGGCGTCGGCGTGCGGCTCGTCGCGCGTGTTGATGATCGGCCGCGACCGCGTCGTGGCGCTCGAGACGGCCTCCCAGATGTGGTCCGCCCGCTGCGAGAGGCAGTAGACGGCACCGCGGGGCGTCGCGAGCACCTTCCCCGCCCCGGTGAGGACCTGACGCGTGATGAGGAACGGGACCAGCACCTCGGACAGGCGCGAGAAGTCGCCCTGGCGGCGCACGAGGTAGTTCTCGTGGCAGCCGTAGGAGTTGCCCGCCGAGTCCGTGTTGTTCTTGAACAGGTGCACCTTGCCGGGCAGGCCCTCGTGCTCGAGGCGCTGCTGGGCGTCCGCGACGAGGCCCTCGAGGATGCGTTCGCCGCCCCGGTCGTACGCGACCAGCTGGCGCACGTCGTCGCACTCGGCGGTCGCGTACTCGGGGTGGGACCCGACGTCGAGGTAGAGGCGCGAGCCGTTGCGCAGGAAGACGTTCGACGAGCGCCCCCACGCGACGACCTTGCGGAACAGGTACCGGGCGACCTCGTCCGCCGACAGCCCGCGGCCGTCGTCGGCCGCGCACGTCACCCCGTACTCGGTCTCCAGACCGAAGATCCTGCGGTCCATGCCGGTCCCTCCCCTCGCGCGCTCCACGACGCGTCGTCCGTCAGTCCTCGGGCGCCGCGAGCAGGTCGGCGAGCGCGGTGCCGCCGATGCGCCGGAACGCGCGCCGCGGGCGGCGGCGGTCCAGGACGGCGACCTCGAGCTGCGCCGGCGGGATCGCGCGCTCGGCGCCGTCGGCGACGACGTTCCCGTCGGGCCCGACCGCGCCCAGGGTGCGCACCGCGAGCCGCAGCACCTCGTCGAGCGGCATGTCGGCACGCCACGACTCGGCGACCCGGGCGCCGAGCTGCTCGGCCTGACCACCCATGACGACGTGCCCGTGCTCGTCGGCGACGGAGCCGTCGTACGACAGCCGGTAGACCTGGTCCTCGGCCGACGTCGGCCCGACCTCGGCGACGACGAGCTCGACCTCCAGCGGCTTCGACTCGGTCGTGAACACCGTGCCGAGCGTCTGGGCGTAGGCGTTGGCCAGCCCCCGCGCCGTCACGTCGGTGCGGTCGTAGGAGTAGCCGCGCAGGTCGGCGTAGCGCACGCCGGCGACACGCAGGTTCTCGAACTCGTTGTACTTGCCGACCGCGGCGAACGCGATGCGGTCGTAGATCTCGGAGATCTTGTGGAGCGCGCGCGACGGGTTCTCCGTGGCGAACGCGATCCCGTCGTCGTAGGCCAGCACGACGACCGAGCGGCCGCGCGCGATGCCCTTGCGCGCGAAGTCCGCCCGGTCCTTCATGAGCTGCTCGGGCGAGACGTAGAACGGCATGGTCATGCGCGTGCACCTCCGTGGGGGCCCTCGCGGCGCTCGGCCAGGATCTGCTCGGCGAGCGTGGCCAGCTCGTCGTCGCCCACGCGCCGGTAGCCGTCGGCGGTCACGGTCGCCACGACGGGCCAGATCCGGCGCACCGTGTCGGGACCGCCCGTGGCGCTGTCGTCGTCGGCCGCGTCGTACAGCGCCTCGACCGCCACCCGCACGGCGGCAGCGCCGTCCAGGCCCGGGCGCCAGAGCTTCTTGAGCGCGCCGCGCGCGAAGACCGAGCCGGAGCCGACGCTGTGGTGGTCGTGCTCCTCGTAGCGCCCGCCCGTCACGTCGTAGCTGAAGATGCGCCCGAGCCCGCGCTCGAGGTCGTAGCCCCCGAACAGCGGGACGACGGCGAGCCCCTGCAGCGCCAGCGAGAGGTTGCCCCGGATCATCGTGGACAGCCGGTTCGCCTTGCCGTCGAGCGACATGAGCGAGCCCTCGATCTTCTCGTAGTGCTCCAGCTCCAGCTGGAACAGGCGCACGAGCTCCACCGCGATCCCGGCCGAGCCGGCGATCCCGACGGCGGAGTACTCGTCGGCCGGGAAGACCTTCTCGATCTCGCGGTTCGCGATCATGTTGCCCTGCGTGGCACGGCGGTCGCCCGCCATCACGACGCCGCGCGGTCCGTCGGCGGGCCCGAACGTCAGCGCCACGATCGTGGTGGCGTGCGGCGCGAGCCCCGACGCGGCCCCGCCTGCGGCGCCGGACGCCGCCAGGCGCCGCCCGGGCAGGAGGTCGGGGGCGTGCTCGCCCAGGAAGTCCACGAAGGACGACGATCCCGGGCGCAGGAACGCGTCCGGGAGCCGTCCAGAGGTGTCAGCCGTGGTCATGGAGTCCTACTGCCCGCCCTTCTGGACGAAGCCCCGGACGAACGACTCGGCGTTGGTCTCGAGCACCTCGTCGATCTCCTCGAGCAGGGCGTCCACCTCGGCGTCGCGCTCGGCGGCCTGCGGTGCCGCGGGCGGCGGCCCCTGCGCGTCGTCGTCGGGCGCGCGGTCCTCGTGCTGCGGGTTGACCCGTTCCTGACCGGCCATGGTCCGCCTCCTTCGCTCGGTCCTGCGATGAAGTGTCGCGAACGTCAGCCTATGCGCTGCGGCGCTCGCCCGTGGTCCGACGGGCCCGCGTGTGCGCCGACGGCTGAAACCTCACCCCTCGCCGCGCAGGCCCTTGAGCAGGGCGGCCGCGTCGGCGCTGGCGTCGAGCAGCGCGCCGATGTGCCGGCGGGTGCCGCGGGTCGGGTCGAGCATCGGGACGCGCTGGAGCGCGGCAGCGCCCGGGACGTCGAAGATCACCGAGTCCCAGCTCGCGGCCGACACCTCGTCCGCGTAGCGGGCCATCACCTCGCCGCGGAACCAGGCGCGGGTGTCGGCCGGCGGGTGGTGGACCGCGTGGGCGACCCGCTCCTCGTCCACGAGCCGCTCGACGGCGCCCGACGCGACGAGGCGGTGGTAGATCCCCCGCTCGGGCCGCACGTCGGACCACTGCAGGTCCATCGCGTGCAGCCGGGGGTGGTCCCAGTCGAGCCCGTCGCGCGAGCGCAGGCCCTCCAGCAGGCGGCGCTTGGCCACCCACTCGACCTCGCGCGCGCACGACGCCGGGTCGGTCCCGAGCCGCCGCAGCACCGACCGCCAGCGGTCGAGCACGTCGTCGGACGGCGCGTCCGAGCCCAGGGCAGCGAGCCCCCGCCCCACGACGTCGGCGTACGCCTCCTGCACCTCGAGCGCGGTCCGGGTGGTGCCGTCGGCGAGCTCGAGCGGCGCCGCGAGGTCGAGGTCGCGCGAGACGAGCTGGACGTCGCGCACGGGGTCGGCGAGCCGGAGCGCGGCCAGCTCGGCGCGCGCCGGCACGCCGGCCTCGGCGAGCGCGTCGAGGTGCTCGAGCACCCACAGCACGAGGGAGGTGGTGCCCAGCTTGAGGTACGTGGCGACCTCGAAGTGGTTGGCGTCGCCGAGGATGAGGTGCAGCCGCCGCCAGCGGGCCCGGTCGGCGTGCGGCTCGTCGCGCGTGTTGACGATCGGCCGGCGCAGCGTCGTCTCCAGCCCCACCTCCGCCTCGATGTAGTCGGCGCGCTGCGAGAGCTGGTAGCCCGCCTCGCCGCCCGTCGGCCCCAGCCCGACGCGACCGGAGCCGGTGTAGACCTGGCGCGTGACGAGGAACGGCGTGAGGAGCTCCACCAGCGTGCCGAACGGCAGCGCCCGGTCGACGAGGTAGTTCTCGTGCGTGCCGTAGCTCGCGCCCTTGCCGTCCACGTTGTTCTTGTAGAGCACGACCTCTGAGCCGGGCGCCGTCGCCAGCTCCCGCGACGCCGCGAGCATGACCCGCTCGCCCGCGACGTCCCACAGCACGCCGTCGAGCGGGTTGGTCACCTCGGGCGAGGAGTACTCGGGGTGGGCGTGGTCGACGTACAGGCGCGCCCCGTTGGTGAGGATGCAGTTCGCGGCGCTCGGGTCGTCGTACTCCTCGCCCGCGGGCCGGTCCACGTCCTGGGGCCCCGGCGTGCGCCGGGACCTGCCGCCGGGCGTCGCGGCGCTGCCGGCGACGCGGGACGACGCCGGGCCGGCCGACGTCTCGACCGCGACCGTCGAGCCCGCCACGGGCCCGGACGGGGCCGCGTGCGAGGGGTCGTCCGTCAGGAGGGAGGGGTGCGCCGACGCGCGCTGCAGGTGGAAGCCGCGCGCGTCCTGCAGCGGGTCCTCGTCGTCGTAGTCCCACCGCGCGGGCGGGTGCCCGCCGGGCCGGCCGCCCGACACCAGCGCCCGGTAGGTCGTCACGACCTGCGAGCTCATCAGCATCGGGTTGGCCAGCGGCCGGCCCGGGGACAGCACGCCGTACTCGGTCTCGATCCCCATCACGCGACGAACGCTCACGCGTCCACCCTATGGCTCACAGGTACTGGCCCGTGCTCGTCACCGTGTCGATCGTGCGGGGCGCGCCGTTCTCGCCCTTCTTCTGGACGATCGTGCGGATGAAGACGATGCGCTCGCCCTTCTTGCCGCTGATCCGCGCCCAGTCGTCGGGGTTCGTGGTGTTGGGCAGGTCCTCGTTCTCCTTGAACTCGTCGACGCACGCGGACAGCAGGTGCTCGACGCGGATGCCGCGCTGGCCGGTGGACAGGAGGTCCTTGATGGCCATCTTCTTGGCCCGGTCGACGACGTTCTGGATCATGGCGCCGGAGTTGAAGTCCTTGAAGTACAGGGTCTCCTTGTCCCCGGACGCGTACGTGACCTCGAGGAACTGGTTCTCCTCGTCCTCGGCGTACATGCGCTCGACGACGCTGCGGATCATCGCCTCGACGGCCTCGCGGGCGTCGCCGCCGTGCTCGGCGAGGTCGTCGGCGTGGATCGGCAGGTCCGGCGTGAGGTACTTGCCGAAGATCTCCTCGGCACCCTCGGCGTCGGGACGCTCGATCTTGATCTTCACGTCGAGGCGGCCGGGGCGCAGGATCGCGGGGTCGATCATGTCCTCGCGGTTCGAGGCGCCGATGACGATGACGTTGTCGAGCCGCTCCACGCCGTCGATCTCGGCCAGCAGCTGCGGCACGATCGTGGTCTCGACGTCGGAGGACAGCCCGGTCCCGCGGGTGCGGAACAGCGACTCCATCTCGTCGAAGAACACCACGACGGGCATGCCCTGCGACGCCTTCTCCCGGGCGCGGGCGAAGATCAGGCGGATGTGCCGCTCCGTCTCGCCGACGTACTTGTTGAGCAGCTCGGGGCCCTTGACGTTGAGGAAGTAGCTCTTGGCGTTCGGGTCGCCGCCGCGCTTGTCCGCGACCATCTTGGCGAGCGAGCTGGCGACCGCCTTGGCGATGAGCGTCTTGCCGCACCCGGGCGGGCCGTAGAGCAGCACGCCCTTCGGCGGGCGCAGCCCGTGCTCGCGGAACAGGTCGGGGTGGGAGAACGGCAGCTCCACCGCGTCGCGGATGGCCTCGATCTGGGGCCCCAGGCCACCGATGTCCTCGTAGGCGATGTCGGGGACCTCCTCGAGGACGAGCTCCTCGACCTCCGACTTGGGGACGACCTCGAACACGAAGCCGCTGCGGACGTCGACCGTGAGCGAGTCGCCGACGCGCAGGTTGGAGCCGGTCACCGAGCCGGCGAGCCGCACCACGCGCTCCTCGTCGGCGCGCCCGACGACGAGCACCCGGTCCTCGTCGAGGACCTCCTTGATCGTGACGAGCTCGCCGGTGCGCTCGAAGCCGCCGGCCGACACGACCGTCATGGCCTCGTTGAGCTTGACCTCCTGGCCGGGCTTGAGCTCGGCCACGTCGAGGCTGGGGCTCGCCGAGACGTGCATCTTGCGGCCCGACGACGAGATGTCGACCGACCCGTCGTCGTGGGCGGCGAGGAACGTGGCGTACGTGCCCGGGGGCTTGGCGAGCTCGTCGATCTGCTTCTTGAGCTCGACGATCTGGTCGCGCGCGGCGCGCAGCGCCTCGGCGAGTCGCTCGTTCTTGGCGGCGAGGAGCGCGAGCTGGGCGTCCCGGCTCGGACCCGTGGGCTCGGGGCGGACAGTGTTCTCGGTCATCGCATCCCCCTCTCGTGCAGACCCGGGTGGTGGCCTCCCCGTGCGGGAAGGTGCCCCCGAGATACAGCACCCTAGAGCGGAACGCGGACACTCGGTGGTTCATACCGCGGCGCGGTCCGCAGGTTCACACGACCATCACGCGACGGTGACCGCACCGAGACCTGCCCTCAGGCCTCCTCGGGCGCCTGGCCGACCTCCCGCCGGGCGCGCCGGAGCTTCTTGTCGGACACGGGGCGCTCGCCCAGGTCCTCCTCCGTCCACTCCGCGTCCGGGCCCGGGTGGGCGCCCTTGGCCGGGCGGCGCTTGCGCTCCGGCGGCACGACCCCGTCGGCGAGCCGGCGCGCGGTGACCAGGAAGCCGGTGTGCCCGATCATGCGGTGCTGGGGGCGTACCGCGAGGCCCTCGAGGTGCCAGCCGCGGACCATGGACTCCCACGCCGTCGGCTCGGCGAACCGGCCGTCGGCGCGCAGGTCCTCCGCGGTGCGCGACAGCTGCGTCGCCGTGGCGACGTACGCCACGAGCACGCCACCGGGCACCAGCGCCCGGGCGACGACGTCGATGTTCTCCCACGGGGCGAGCATGTCGAGCACCACGCGGTCGACCGTGCCGGGCTCGCAGGCGGTGGGCAGGACGTCGGCGAGGTCGCCCACGGTCAGGCGCCACGCGGGGTGCGGCCCGCCGAAGAACGTCTCGACGTTGCCGCGGGCGATCGCGGCGAAGTCCTCGCGCCGCTCGATCGAGTGCAGCTCGCCCGCGTCGCCGACCGCGCGCAGCAGCGACATGGTCAGGGCGCCGGAGCCCACGCCGGCCTCGACGACCCGCGCGCCCGGGAAGATGTCGGCCATCTGCACGATCTGGCCGGCGTCCTTGGGGTAGACGACGGCGGCCCCGCGCGGCATCGACAGCACGTAGTCGCTCAGGAGCGGCCGCAGCGCCAGGTACTCGATCCCGGCGGTGTTCGTGACGACCCAGCCCTCGGGCCTGCCGACGAGCTCCTCGTGACGGAAGTACCCCTTGTGGGTGTGGAAGGTCCCGCCCGGCTGGAGCGTGATGGTGTGCAGGCGGCCCTTGGGGTCGGTCAGCTGCACCTTGTCGCCCACGCGCAGCGGTCCGCGGCGCTGGTCGGCGCCGGTGGCCGCGGGGGTCTTCGGGGGCGTGGGGTCGGCGGAAGTCACGGCGGGCCAGTCTACTGGCGCACCGCCGCCGCGACGCGCGCGACGTCCAGCACGCCGGTGACCCGTCCGTCGTCGAGCACCGGGACCACGCGCGCCCCGGCCGACGTCCGGGCGAGGCGCTCGAGCAGGTCCGTGCCGGACAGGTGCGCGTCGACGCCCGAGCCCGGCGGGAACGGGACGACGGCCGCGTCCACCGGCGTGGACCCTGCCTGCTCGCCCGGCACGGCGCCCGCGGCGGCCGGGTCCACCCATCCGAGGGGCTCGCCCGAGCGCCCCACGACGACGAGCGCGCTGCTCGGGTGGCCCGAGACCGTCGCCCCCGCGTCCGCGACGCTGGTGCCGGACGCCACGACGACCGCGGGCGCCGCCAGGGTGCGCACGCTGAGCCCGGACAGGCGCTCGCGGCGCCGCTCGGCCGTGATCGCCTCCCCCGCGCCCACCCACAGGAACGCCCCGATGAGGGCTGCCCACATGACGGTGACCCAGCTCGTCCGCTGCCCCTGGGCCAGGGGCCACGCGAGCGCCCAGACGACGACGCCGACGGCCACCGCGCGCCCGAACCAGCCGGCCACGACGGTGCCGCGCGTGCGCGACCCGGTGACGGCCCACACGAGCGACTCGAGGATCTGGCCGCCGTCGAGCGGCAGGCCGGGCAGGAGGTTGAACAGGCCGACGAACGCGTTGGAGAACGCGCCGGCGTAGAGCAGCATCGCCGGCACCGTGACGTCGGTCTGGGCCTGGAACGCGAACCACAGCCCGACCGCGAGCACGAGGTTGGTCAGCGGCCCGACGACGGCCACGAGCGCACCGTCCACCGGGCGCCGCGTGGCGCCGGTGTAGGCGGTGTGGCCGCCCCACAGCGTGACCGCGAGCTCGGTGACCTGGTGCCCGCGGGCCCGCGCGACGAGGGCGTGCGCGACCTCGTGCAGGAAGACGGAGGCGAACAGCAGCAGCACGAACGCGAACGAGACGACCAGCACTCCCGTCGTCTCCAGGAGCGGGGAGAAGGAGCGCACGGTGGGCGCGAAGACGAACGTGAGCACGACGGCGGCGAGGAACCACGACGGCGTCACGACGACGGGCGCGCCGGCGACGCGGCCGACGACCCAGCCCTTGGAACGAGAGGTCACG
>JAPSLD010000255.1 GCA_031181105.1 Isoptericola sp.
TCGGCCAGCGCCTCCTGGCGCCACGCGAACGCGATGGTCCGCAGCAGTCCCAGCATGATCGCGGGGCTCGCCAGGATGACGTTCTTGCGGGCCGCGTACTCCATCAGGTCGGGCTGGCGCTCCAGGGCCGCCGACAGGAACGCCTCGGCCGGGACGAACATGACCACGAACTCGGGCGCGTGGTCGAACTGGTCCCAGTACTTCTTGGACGCGAGGTCGTCGACGTGCTTGCGCACGTGCCGCACGTGGGCGTCGAGCCGCTCCTCGCGCACCCGCGGGTCGTCCGCCTGCTGCGCCTCGAGGTACCCCAGGAACGCGACCTTCGCGTCGACGACGACGTGCTTGCCGCCCGCGAGCCTCACGACCATGTCGGGGCGCAGCTGATCGCCGTCCGAGCTGGTCACGCTCACCTGCGTGTCGAAGTCCACCCGCTCGAGCATGCCGACGGCCTCGACGACGCGCTTGAGCTGCAGCTCGCCCCACGCGCCGCGCGTCTGCGACGAGCGCAGGGCGGTGATCAGGTCGCTCGTGCCCTGACGGAGCTCGGCGTTGGCGGTGGCGAGCTGGCGCAGGTGCTCGGTGAGCGTGGAGGCGCCCTCCGCCCGCGCCTTCTCAGCCGCGGTGACCTCCGCGCGCACCTTCTCCAGGCTCTTGCTCAGGGGCTCGACGAGCGCGCGGAACGCCTGCTCGCGCTGCGCGAGCACCTCGTCGTTGCGCACCGTGCTCGAGCGCAGCCGCTGCTCGGCCAGCTCGAGGAACTGCTTGCTGCTCGTCTGCAGCACCTCGCCCGCGAGCGCCTGGAACCGGTGCGCCGCGGCCTCCTGGTCACCCTTGGCCTCGGCCAGCTGGCGCGCCGCCTCGGCACGCACCTCGGCGACCCGGCGCTCGGCGTCGTCGCGCGCGACGTCGAGCTGCTCGCGCAGGCCCGCCGTCTCGCGCCGGGCCGACTCCACCTCGGCGTGCAGCCGCACCAGCTCCACCTCCTCCGACCGGTGCGCGCGACCGGCACGGTTCGCGTGCGCGAGCCACCCGACGAGGGCGCCCACCAGGAGGGTTGCGAGGCTGAGCAGCAGCGCGGTCGACGTCGTCATGCGCCACAGGCTGTCACGCGGCACCGACACGCCCCGGCCGACACGCCCCGGCCGGCACCCCGCCGCGCCCCGCTAGCGTGGGTGCCGTGACCGACCCGTTCGCGCCCCCGCCGCCCGACGAGCCCGACGAGCCCACCCGGCCCCACCGACCCGAGCTCGACCGGCCCGACCGGCCCGACCGGCCCGACGCGCCCCGGCCTCCCCTGCCTGCGGATGCGAGCGCGGCCCTCAGCCTGCGGGGTCTGCGGAAGCACTTCGGCGAGAAGGTCGCCGTCGACGGCGTCGACCTCGACGTCCCGGCGGGCTCGTTCTTCGGCCTGGTCGGCCCCAACGGCGCCGGCAAGACGACGCTGCTGTCGATGGCCACGGGCCTGCTGCGCCCCGACGGCGGCACCGCGCACGTGCTCGGCACCGACCTGTGGGCCCGCCCCGACGACGCGCGCCGGCGCCTCGGCGTCCTGCCCGACGGGGTGCGCCTCTTCGACCGGCTCACCGGCGCGCAGCTGCTCACCTACGCGGGCCTGCTGCGCGGCCTGGACCGGGTCACGGTCGCCGAGCGCACCGAGGACCTGCTGCACGCGATGGACCTCGCGGGCGACCGCGACACGTTCGTCGTCGACTACTCCGCGGGCATGACTAAGAAGGTCGCGCTCGCGTCCGCGATGATCCACGCGCCGCGCGTGCTCGTCCTCGACGAGCCCTTCGAGGCCGTCGACCCGGTCAGCGCCGCGAACATCCGCGACATCCTGCACGCGTACGTGGGCGACGGCGGGACGGTCGTGGTGTCGAGCCACGTCATGGACCTGGTGCAGCGCATGTGCTCGCACGTGGCGATCATCGCGGGCGGTCGACTGCTCGCGGCGGGCACCACGGACGAGGTGCGGGCCGGGGAGTCGCTCGAGGACCGGTTCGTCGGCCTCGTCGGCGGCCGCAAGGAGTCGGAGGGACTGGCGTGGTTGCGCAGCTCGTCCGCCTCAA
>JAPSLD010000256.1 GCA_031181105.1 Isoptericola sp.
GCCGGGTCGACGCGCACCTCGTGCTCGGCCGTGCCGGGCTCGAAGCCCGCCAGCGGCTCGCCGCCGACCGTGATCGCCCGGGCGGTGGCGTCCGTGCCGACGCCGGGCACCTTGGCGAACACCTCGATCTCGCTGACGACCATGTGCGTCGCCTCGCGCGCCGTCATGGTCACGCGGACGGCGTCGGCCCGGACGTCCGCCGGGAGGTCGACGACGGGCGCCGGACCGGCGGGGTCGCCGTCCGAGGGCACGGCCTCGTGCAGGACGACCCACTCGCCGTCGACGCGCGCCTCGAGCGCCACCTCGCGGGCCCAGCTCGCGTGCGACCCGTCCTTCCAGAACCGCGTCACGACGCGCGTGAGGTCGCGCGGCTCGGGGAGCGTGACCGTGAGCGTGTCGGTCGGGTTCTTGGTCCCGGACCTCCAGTTGGACCACGCCTTGTCGGTGAGGTCGCCGTCGACGACGTCGGCCGACGAGTAGCCCGGCTCGGTGAAGCTCGCGCCCGTCGTCGTGCCTGGCGTCAGCGCCGCGTTGGCCTCGCCGGCCTCGGTCACCTGCACGCGCACCGTCGCCGGCAGCGTCTCGCCCGCCCCGGCGTCCGCCGTCCCGGCGAGGTCGACGAACCCGACCTCGTCGAACGCACCCGCGGGTGCCTCCTCCCAGACGACGGGCCGGTCCACGAGCGCACCGCCGGCCGCCACCGCCATGACCGTGCCGGGCAGGTCGGGCGACCCGCCCGCGTACGCCTTGGCGCGCGCCGGCCGGGTCTCGACGAGCGTGTCCACGACGACCGTGGCGCTCGCCGCGACCGTCGTGCCGGCCGGCGTCGTGACGGTGCCGGAGACCTCGACCGTCCCCGCCTCCGCCCACGCCGCGTCGCCGGGGACGTCCCAGACGACGGGGAGCGAGCCGCGGGCGCCGTCCCGGTAGACCGGGGTGACGACGTCGGGCAGCTCGGGCGCGACGCCGGGCGTGGTGAAGGCGTCGACCGGCTCGGTGCCGAGCACCGTCTCGTCGACGACGCGCCAGCGCTGGTTCGTGTTGGAGTTGGCGAGCCACGTGCCGACCGGCGAGCCGTCGGCGCGGGCCTCGCCGCCCACCTCGAGGAGGCGACCCGTCGCGGCGCTCACGAGCGTGTACGTCCCGTCGCCCGTGGTCGACAGGATCCAGCGCATCGTCGCCGGGGCGTCGCCGGGCGACGCCGGCGCCGGGACGAGCACGGCCGAGCCGTCCGCCGCCACCGACACGACGCGCCCGTCGGACGCCGAGCCGAGCAGGTACTGCGTGCGGTGCGTCCCCGCGCCCTCGGGCGCGCCGAGCGGCGTGAGCTCCCACAGCTGGTCCCGGGTCTGCGCGTCGGTGCGGATGACGAGCCGGTCACCGGCAGGGGCGAGCGAGCGGTCGGACTGCACGCCGTCGAGCCGGTAGACGTGGCCGTCCTGCGCCAGCGCGGCGTCGTCCGCGACGCCGGAGACGCCGTCGACCAGGAACGTCGTCACGGACTCGGCCGGCACGACGAGCGTCGCGGACGCGCCGTCGTCGGACACCGTGACCGGGACGCGCGAGCCCTCGACGAGGTACCCGTCCTCGCTGGTGACGACGGGGGTCACCCCGGCGCCGTCGGCGACCTCGCCGAACTTCGACAGGTCGAGCGTGACCGCGCGCTGCGACGTCGTGGCGTTGACGTGCACGACGGTCGCCGCGTCGCCCGAGGCGGAGACCGCCGCGATGCTGTTGCGGTCGTCGGCGCCGACGAGCCGGTCGCCCGGCCGGATGTGGTGCGTGAAGTTCTGGGTGACCCAGTACTTCGTGTTGGTGTAGATGGGGCAGGTCTCGAGCGTGTCGTCGGGGCCGCACGAGAAGGAGAGCTGGATCTCGCCCCAGTTGCCACCCTGCGGGCTCTCGCCGCCCGGCGCCATGTTGTCGTAGTCCTCGACGGGCTGCCAGAACACCCAGGCGGACGGCTCGAGCTCGCGCAGGTCGTCGACGATGTGCTGCGCGCTGCCCAGGCCCGACTCCATGGACTCGAAGTCCTGGCCGGTCGAGCTCCAGCTGCCGCCGACCT
>JAPSLD010000257.1 GCA_031181105.1 Isoptericola sp.
AGCGCAGCGTCCGCGCCGTCGAGAACCGGCCTGGCCGGACGGCGCCCCGCAGGTCCACCGGCCGGCCCGGGGTGCCGGCGGCGCCGGTCGGGACGGCGTCGGCCCGCGGGTCGGGGACCGCGCCGGTGGTCGTGGTGGTCATCGCCTCTCCTGGCGGTGGAGGTGCACGAGGTAGGGGACGATCACGACGGCCACGAGGATCAGCAGGATCGCGCCGACGGCTGCCGAGCTGGCGTAGTCGAAGCTCGACTTGAACACGTACATGTCGACGGCCGGCACCTTGGTCTGGTAGTTCGCCGGCTTCGAGATCGACATGATGAGGTCGAAGGCCTTGAGCGACATGTGGCCGACGATGATCAGGGCCGAGAGCGCGATCGGAGACAGCTGCGGGAAGAGCACGTGCCGGTACAGCTTCCACTCGTTCGCGCCGTCCATGCGGGCGGCCTCGCGCAGCTCGGCGGGGATGCCGCGGAACCCGGCCAGGAAGAGCGCCATGACGTAGCCGGAGAGCTGCCAGATCGCCGGGATCGCGATCGCGGTGATCCCGAACGTCACGTTGTTCCACCAGTTGTTCTGGAGGAAGTCGAGGCCGACGATCTGGAAGAGCCGGTTGAGCCCGGACGCCTGCTCGCCCTGGTTCGAGTTCAGCAGCCAGCGCCACACCACGCCGGACGCGACGAACGACACCGCCATGGGGAACAGGTAGACGGACCGGAAGATGCCCTCGCCCCGGATCGGGTTGTCGAGGAGCCACGCCCACAGGAAGCCCATGACCATGGTGCCCACGAGGAAGACGACCGTGTAGAGGACCAGGTTCGCCAGCGAGTGCTGGAACGCCTCGCTCGCGAGCAGGTCGGTGTAGTTGCGGAACCAGACGACGACGGACGGCTCGCGTCCGGTCGCCTGGGCCGCGGTGTGGTTGTCGGTGACCGAGGTCTGGAAGTTCGCGACGATGAGCCCGTAGACGAAGATGCCGACGAGGACCAGAGAGGGCGCGAGCAGGAGCAGTCCCGGACCCGCCCGCCGCAGAGCCGTGCGCATGGCCGGGGTCGTCCGGCGGTCAGCCCGCCGCGGTCGCGGCCAGCTCCGACTGGAACGCGGCGAGGTCGGACGCACCCGTCGTGAACTTGCTCGTCGCGTCGGAGACCGCGTTGAGCGTCGCGATCGGCGCCGCGGCGCCGTGCGCGAGCGAGGACACGATCGTGTCGTTGCCGAACGCCTCGATCGCGCTCTGCTGGTACTCGGAGAACTCCGACGGGTCGGCGTCGGTGCGTGCCGGGATGGAGCCCTTGGCCTTGTTGAACGCGACCTGACCCTCGAGCGAGCCGACCGTCTCGAGCCAGGCCTTCGAGCCTTCGGGGTTCGGTGCGCCGACGGGGATAGTGAAGGAGTCGGCGAGGAAGTCGAACACGCCGTCCGAGCCGGGCACGGGGAAGACCGTGAAGTCCGTGCTCAGCTCCTTGTCCTGCTCCTCGAACGCGGCGACCGCCCAGTCGCCCATGACGTTGAAGGCGGCACCGCCGTCGATCACCATCTGTGTCGCCTCGGGCCAGTCGAGCCCGTCGCGGTCGGTGTTGGTGTAGCCCATGAGCCGGTCGAAGTTCTCGAGGGCGGTCGTCACCTCGGCGCTCTGCCAGTCGGTCGAGCCGTCCCACAGCCCCTGGTACCCGTCGGGACCGAGCGTGGAGAGCAGCACCGTCTCGAGCAGGTGCACCTGCGTCCAGGTCGTCGCCACCGACAGCGGCGTCACGCCCGCGGCCTGGAGCTTGTCCAGGTCGGCCATCCACGCGTCGAGGTCGGCGTACGTCGCCGCCGGGTCGATGCCGTTCTCCTCGAGCACCGTCGGGTTGGCCCAGACGAGGTTGGCCCGGTGGATGTTCGACGGGACCGAGTAGATCGCCCCGTCCTCGGAGCGCAGGCGGTCGACCAGGTCGGCCGGGAAGACGTCGGTGAGGCCGAACTCGTCGTAGAGGTCGGAGACGTCCTCGATCTGGGCCGCGTCGATGTAGTCCTGGAGCTCGGCACCCGCGTGCGCCTGGAAGGTGTCGG
>JAPSLD010000052.1 GCA_031181105.1 Isoptericola sp.
TCGAGGTGCAGGGCAACCGTGCCACGTGGATCTACGAGGGCACCGAGGTGCTCGAGGGCCGCATCGGGCGCTCCGACGACGGCGTGCTCGGGTTCTCGTACGACGGCGCGCGCATCAGCATCGACGACGTCGTGGTCACCGAGATCGAGCCCGCGTCGCCCGTGAACGACGACGGCGAGCTGCCCGTCACGGCCGCGCACCGCGGCTACTCGTCGGTGACGCCGGAGAACACGCTCGCCGCGTACGCGGCCGGCATGCGCACCGGCGCCGAGTACGTCGAGATCGACGTGCACACCACGGCCGACGGCGTGCCCGTCGTCATGCACGAATAGACCGTCAACCGCACGACCGACGGCGCCGGCGACGTCGCGCGGCTCCAGTCGTCGTACGTCACGGGGCTGGACGCGGGGTCGTGGTTCAACCCGGCGTTCGCCGGCCAGCAGGCGCCGACCTTCGCCGAGATGCTCGACCTGGTGCGCACCGGCAGCTCGGACATGCTGCTCGAGGTCAAGGGCCCCGAGACGCGCGAGGAGGTCCACCGCATCGTCGACATGGTCGTCGAGGCCGGGCTCGACGACCGGGTCGTGCTGCAGTCGTTCGACGCGAACGTGCTGCGGTACGCGTACGAGCGGGCGCCGCAGATCCCGCTCGGCATCCTGCGCGGCTCGCTCGACGCCGACCCGGTCGCCACCGCGCGGTCGCTCAACGCCACGTACTACAACCCGTCGGGCGGGGCGCTCGCGACGCGGCCGTCCGTCGTCGAGGACCTCAACGCCGCGGGCATCGGCGTGTTCGTGTGGACGATCAACTCCGCGAACGACTGGGCCCGGTTCGCCGAGCTCGGCGTCGAGGGCGTCATCACCGACCGGCCGGGCGCGTTCATCGGCTGGAAGTCGGCGCAGGAGCAGGTCGTCGAGCCCGAGCCGGAGCCCGAGCCCGAGCCGGCTCCGGGCCTCCTCACGAGCCTCGCCGAGCTCGAGCTGAGCACGGGCCAGGCCCAGCAGCTCTTCTCGGCGCTCGGTGAGCAGGACTGGGAGCGGCTCACGGCCGTGATCGAGAAGCACGTCGCCGATGCCGAGATGCGCGAGCGGCTGCTGGCCGAGGTCGCGGAGCTGTCCGCCTGAGCGCTGTGAGCGGGATCTTGGCCCACTTCGCGACGCGAAAGTGGGCCAAGATCCCGCTCACAGCTCAGAGGGTGCGGTGCGTCCAGCGGCCGGCGAGCAGCGTGCCCGCCACGGGCAGCTCGCGCAGCCGCGCGCTCACGGCCGCGGCGTCGCCGGCCGCCTCGTCGCCGGCGGCGAGCGGGTCGGCGTCGAGCACCGCGAGATCGGCCGGCCCGCCGACGTCGAGCCCGAGCGGCCGCCCGTCCACGGACGCCTCCAGCGCGGTGCGCACGTCGACGCGGTGCTCGGGGTGCCACGGCTCGCGGCCGTCGCGCGAGCGGGTCACCGCCGCGGCGATCGCGACCCACGGGTCGAGCGGCGCGACGGGCGCGTCCGACCCGAACGTCATCCGCACCCCGGCGGCGCGCAGCTCGGCCAGCGGGAACGCCCGGCCGGTCCGCCCGGGCCACAGCTGCTCGGTGAGGTCGCGGTCGTCCATCGCGTGCTCGGGCTGGACGCTCGCGGTCACGCCCAGCGCGGCGAACCGCGCGACGTCGTCGGGACGCAGGAGCTGCGCGTGCTCGACCGAGCCCCGCGCCCCCGACGCCGCGAACGCGTCGAGCGCGAGCGCGTTCGCGCGGTCGCCGATCGCGTGGATCGCGCAGCGCAGCCCGGCCGCGTGCGCGCGCCGCATCAGCGGCACCAGGTGGTCCGTGCCCACGTTGAGGATGCCGTGCGCGTCATCGTCCTCCGCGGAGCCGGTGTCCGCGTAGGCGTCGAAGCAGTAGGCGGTGCGCGTGTTGAGCGAGCCGTCGCTGATGACCTTGAGCGGCCCCTGCCGGACCAGCGGATCGCCGGCGACGAGCGGGTCGCCGTCGCGCAGCCCCTCGGCGAGGGTGGCGTCGAGGTACTGCTCCCACACGGCCGCGCGCACGCGGAGCCCGTCCCAGCCCTTCGCGAGCCGCCGGCGCCACTCCGCGAGGTTGTCGGCGACCTCGAAGTCGACCACGCCGACCACGCCGCGCCGAGCCGCCGCACGCGCCGCGTCGGCCACGAGGTCGTCGGCGACGTCGTCGGGCACCGTGACGATGCGCGGGCTGGCCGGCATCCACTCCTCCTCGCGGAGCAGCCCGGTGGGGTGGTCGTGGATGCCGAGGAAGCGCAGCGCGGCGGTCGACGCCCACGCGCTGTGCAGGTCGCCGGACAGCAGGATCACCGGGACGTCGCCCACGGCCTCGTCCAGCACGGCGGCCGTGGGCTCGGTGTCCCACCCCGCCCACCGGAAGCCGTACCCGACGAGCGGCAGACCGGCCGCGGCCGGGGCCGCCACCGGGTCGTCGAGCCGCGCGCGGACGAGCGCCGCGGCGTGCACGGGGCTCGTGGCGTGCGACACGTCGAGCCGGCGCCGCACGAGCGCCCACTGCGTCAGGTGCACGTGCGCGTCCCACAGGCCGCGGATCACCGTGCGCCCGTCGAGGTCGACACGCTCGGGCGGCTCGCCCGGTCTCGGGACGGCCGAGCCGGCCGGTACGACGGCGACGGTGCGGCCGGCGTCGAGCAGCACGTCGACGAGGCCGTGCGCGCGCCCGGCCAGGCGCGCGTTCGCGAGGAGCAGTGCGGTCACGGGCACACGGTAGACGCCGCGCCGACGTGCGAGGGACGCCGCGGCGGGCTCTGATGGGGCGATGCCGGGAAGCGACCCCCACCTGCTGCTCGTGCCCGGGCTCGGCCTGACCGCCGCGGCCTGGGAGCCGACCGTCCGCGAGCTCGTGCGGCGCGGGGTGGACCCGGCCCGCGTGACCGTGATGCCGATGCAGGGGTACGGGCAGCCGCTGGACCCGGCGGACTCGACGGTGCCGCGCGACGCCGCGCGCCGCCTCCTCGACACCGCGGTCCGGCCTGACCGCGAGTACGTGCTGGTCGGGCACTCGTGCAGCTCCCAGATCGTCGCCCACGCGGCCGCCCTCGCCCCGGAGCGCGTCGTTGGGCTCGTGCTCGTCGGCCCTACCCAGGACCCCCGCGCGGCGGCGTGGCCCCGCCTGGCGGGGCGCTGGATCGCGAACCTGGGGCGCGAGACGCCGCGCCAGTTGCCGTCGCTCCTGCGGCAGTACCGCCGGACGACGGTGCGCAGCATCTTCCGGACGATGGACACGGCGCGGCACGACCGGATCGACGAGACGCTCGCGGACGTGCGGTGCCCGGTGCTCGTGGTCCGCGGGGTGCACGACCGGATCGCTCCCGACGACTGGTGCCGCGCGCTCGGACCGTCCGTCACGCTGTCCGGCGGGGCGCACATGGTGCCGATCACCGACGGCGCGCTCCTCGCGGCCGAGGTGCTGCGGCACCCGGCGCTCGCCGCGCCGTCGGGACGGGTGCCCCGGCCCTAGCCCGCGAAGGCGCGCAGCGCCTCGACGACGAGCGCGTGGTCGTCGGCCTGCGCGAGCCCGGAGACGGTCACGACGCCGACGATCCCCACGCCCTCGACGCGCACGGGGAACGCACCGCCGTGCGCGGCGTACTCCTGCAGCGGCAGCCCGTGCTGCTCGGAGAAGTCGCGGCCCTTGGCCCGGGCGCGCAGCCCGACCAGGAACGACGACGCGCCGAACCGGTACACCACGCGCACCTTGCGCTCGACCCACGAGTCGTTGTCCGGCGTCGTGCCCTCGCGCGCGGCGTGGAACACCTGCTGCGTTCCCTTGCGCACGTCGATCGTCACGGGCAGGTCGCGCTCGCCGGCGAGCTCCACGAGCAGGCTGCCCAGGCGCCAGGCGTCGTCGTGGGTGAACCGCGGCAGCACGAGCTCGCGCTCCTGCTGCTCGACCTCGGCGACCAGGGCGGAGACGTCATCGGTGGTCATGGGCACAGCGTCCCACGCGTCATCGCTTCGACGCCCGGTAGCCCGCCGCCTCCGCCTCGGCCGGCGTGCCGAAGCACTCCTCCGGGTCGGTCGCGTCGTAGTACTGGCCGCTCGGCACGTGGTAGATCCAGTCGCCCGACGACGAGTGGTTGCCCTTGACCGGGCAGCCCGGCTCCCCACCGGTCACCGCGGCGCCGCCGCCCGTGCCCGACCCGCCCGTGCCCGACCCGCCCGACGTCGCACCGCCCGAGCCGCTCGACTGCTCCTGCTCGGCGGCGTCGGGCAGCAGCGGCGCCGCGGGCTGCGACGCGTCACCGGACGGCAGCGGCTCGTCCGGGCACGCGGTGAGCACGCGCTCCATGGCGTCCCGCTCCGCCTGCGTGACCCACAGCCCGTAGGAGTGCTTCACCGCGACCTGCCGCGCGACGTACGCGCACCGGAACGCCCGGTTCGGCGGCAGCCACGTCGCCGTGTCCCCGTCACCCTTCTGCTGGTTGAGCGACCCCTCGGACGCGAGCAGGTTCAGGGGGTCGTTGCCGAACAGCCGCCGCTTGTCGGCCGTCCACCGCTGGGCGCCCTTCTGCCACGCGTCGGACAGCGCGACGACGTGGTCGATCTGCACCAGCGACGACGTCGACTCGCCCCGCTCGAACGCCATCGTCGTGCCCGAGTACGGATCGTCGAACGTGCCCCGCAGGACGACGCAGCCGTGCGTCCCGGCCTTCGTGACGACGTCGGTCAGGTCGCGGCGCAGCACGTCGTTGCGCTGGTCGCAGCCGTTGCGGTCGACGTCGGCCCACCGCGGGCCGAACTGGTCGCGGTCGTAGCCGGTCTTGGGCGCACGGCCCTTGACCTCGAGCAGCGCGACCGTCGCGAGCGCGGTGCCCGGACGCGCCTGCTCGGCCGGCGCCGTGGGCTCCTGCGCGGAGACCGGGTCCCGGAGCTCGACGACGGTCGTGGGCGCGGCGGACGGGGTGACGCCCGAGACCGTCCCGGGAGCGGCGTCGTCGGACGGAGCCGGGCTGCCCGACGCCGCGACCGGAGCGGCGGGTGCGTCCTCGCCCGGCGGGTCGTCCGCCGTCGTGCCGCCCGCGAGGCCGGCGACCAGGACGAGGGCGACGAGCGCCCCGCCGCCGGTCGCCGCGGCGCGGCCGCGGGGCATGCGGCCCCACCACGTCCGCGTGGTCAGCACGCCCCAGCCCGCGCACAGCGCGAGGTAGAGGCACCCGAGCGCGAGCGCGGTCGCCCATCCTCCGGCGAGGCCGAGCAGCATCGCGACCGCGAGCCCCGCGAGCCCGACCCAGAACGACGGACGACGGGTCGGCGGCGTGGCGGGCATCGGGCGGTCACCTCCGGGTGGGGCGGGCGTGTCGCCCCAACCCTGCCTCAGGCAACCACGGTCCGCCGACCACCGACCGGGTGAAATCTCCCTTTCGAGCAGGTGCTCGTCGGGAAGGTCAGCCGCGCGGGATCACCGTGAGCACGCGCTCGACATGGACGCGGAACTCCTCGAGGAAGCCGCGCAGGAACTCGGCCGTGGACTCGTCCGTGACCTCGCCGTCGTCCTTGAACACCTCGGGCGTGTACTGGACGTACGCCTCGGGCGCGGTCATCTGACGGGCGTTGCAGAAGCTGAGCACCCCGCGCAGGCTCTGCTGCGCGACCGCGGTGCCGATCTGCCCGATCGACGCCCCGGTCACGGCCGCCGGCACGTGGTCGAACGAGTTCTGCCCGTACGGGCGCGACGCCCAGTCGATCGCGTTCTTCAGCGCGCCGGGGATCGAGCGGTTGTACTCGGGCGTGACGAACAGCAGGGCGTCGGCGCGGCCGATCGCCTCCTTGAGCGCCACGGCCTCCGGCGGGTAGTCGTCGTCGAAGTCCGGGCTGTACAGCGGCAGGCCGCCGATGGGGATCTCGGTGAACTCCATGTCGTCGGGCGCGAGCCGGATCAGTGCCCGGCTCAGGACCCGGTTGATCGACGTGGACGACAGGCTGCCGACGAAGTATCCGACCTGGTAGGTGCGCACGGTGGTCTCCTTCGGTGCTTCGGGTGGGCCGTCGTCCCAGTGTCCGGCCACGTCCCCGGGCTCACGAGCCGGGCCGGCCGCACCGGGTGCTCAGCGGTCCTCGAACTCCTCGGTCCGCCACTCGTCTCGCCACTCGATCACCGGCCGGTCGCCGTCGAACCGGATCGGCAGCCACACGTAGTCGGCGATCGAGGTGTCGACGTGCGCGAGCTCCTCCATCGGCTCGTCGCCGTCCCGCCCGGGTGCGAAGTGCTCGGTGAACGCGGCGATCGCCCGCGAGCTGTCCTCGGTGTAACGAGGCAGCCACCGGTCGCCGAGCGCGATGTACAGGTCCTTCTTGCCGGGGTGCTCGAACACCGAGGAGATCTGCGACCGGAACGAGGTCCGGCTGACGTCCGAGGGGTGCGTGTCCCCGAGCACGGTCCACGGCCCGTGGTACGTGTCCGCGACGGCGGCCTCCGACGGGTTCGGGTAGTACCCGGTGGTTCCCGAGGTGATGAGGTAGTGCTTCCGGCCGCGCCGGAAGTACGCCGGCGCCTCCCGCACGAACGGCGGCTGCGGCTGCGGGAAGTGCGTCGAGTAGTACCCGGTGACGTCGGTGTAGTCGTCCGTGAGGTCGGCGACGATCAGCTCCGAGTGGACCCGCTCGAAGACGTAGTAGCCCTTCCCGTCGTGCGGGTCGACGACCAGGTCGAAGTCCCCCGCGCTCATGCCCAGCGGCCGCAGCCAGGTCCGCACCGTCTTGTACGGGCCGAGGATGTCGTCCGCGACGAGCACGGTCGACCGCTGCACCGAGCCCTTCGACATGACCTTGAGCCAGCACACGAACTGGCCCGTCCGCTCGTCGCGGACGATGTGCGGCCGGTCGACGCCGGCGGCCGGGTGCAGCGGGGACTCCGGGTCGTCGGGCTCGGGCGGGATGATCAGCCCGCGGTCGGTCCAGCTGTACAGGTCGGTCGAGGAGTAGCAGCGCACGCCCCAGTGCCAGATGCCGCTGCCGGGCGTGGAACGCTCCTTGTTCTCGCCGTACCAGTAGAAGACCCCGTCCACGGCGATGATCGACCCGCCGTGCGCCTGGATTCGGTTGCCGTTCGTGTCGAGCCAGACCTGGCCCGGCGTGATCGCGTCCTGCATCAGTCCTCCTCGAGAGTTGCCGCACGCGGCACGACGGCGGTCCATGCGTGGTCACCGGCGCCGACCTCGTGCGTCGCGCCGTCGGGCAGCACGACGTCGGCGCTCACGCCGAACGGGACGCTGAGCGCGAGCTCGAAGCGGTCGCCGTCGAGCGTCCAGGCCGTCGAGACCGGCCCGTACGGGCTCGTCAGGCGGGCCGACGCCCGGTCGAGGCCCGGCCCGGGCCGAGGCTCGACTCGCAGGCGGCGGTAGCCCGGCGCGGCGGGGGCGAGCCCGGCCACCACGCGGTGCATGAAGTCCACGACCGCACCGAGCGCGTAGTGGTTGAACGACGTCATGTCGCCGGGGTTGACGCTGCCGTCGGGCAGCATCGAGTCCCACCGTTCCCAGATCGTCGTGGCGCCCATCGTCACCGGGTAGAGCCACGACGGGCACTCGCGCTCGAGCAGCAGCCGGTAGGCGACGTCGACGTGCCCGGTGCCGGCCAGCGCGTCGCAGATGATCGGCGTGCCCACGAACCCGGTCTGGATACGGTAGCCGCCCTCGCGCACGATCTCGGCGAGCCGCGCGCCGGCGACGGCCCGCTGCTCCGCGGTCGCCAGCAGGTCGAACGCGATGGCGAGCGAGTACCCGGTCGGGGACTCGTGCTTCATCCGGCCGTCCGGCAGCACGTGCTCGGCCTGGAAGCCGGCCGTCGACAGCTCGGCCACCTTGCGGTACCGCACGGCGACGTCGTCATGGCCGAGCACCTCGGCCGCCCGCACCAGGAGCCCGGCCGACCGCGCGATGTACGCCGTCGTGACCAGGTGCCGGTCGGTACGACCGGCGCCCGGGTTCTCGGGCGGCGCGATCGGGTCGAGCCAGTCCCCCAGCCCGAAGCCGGAGCGCACCACGCCGTCGGCGTCCGCGCGGCTCGCGAGGTGGTCGACCCAGCCGGTCATCGAGTCGAGCTGCTGGGCCAGGATCTGCCGGTCGCCGTAGCGCTCGTACATGGTCCACGGCACGACGACGGCGGCGTCGCCCCAGGCGGCCGTGGACCACTCGGGGAACCCGCACGGGATCCACGGCACGAAGTTGGGCACCGCGCCGGCGGGCGCGTCGGCGACCGCGCCGCCCGGCGCCTGCTCGCCGTCCGGCCGCTCCCCCGGCTGTCGCAGCGCGATGTCGTCGCCGACGCGACGCCCGTCCTCGACCTGCACGTTGCCGGTCTGCTCGACCTCGAGCAGCACGCCGGAGGACTCCGCGACGGCGCGCTCGACCCCGGCGAGCCGGTCGCGCACGGGGACGAGCTCGGTCGTGCCGGCGAACAGGAGGCGCCGGCGACCGGCGTCGATGAGGTGCCGGGCGGCGAGGTAGCCGCCGAGCGTGTTGTCCGGCACGACGGCGCAGACGTCCGCGCCCTCGGCGGGCTCGTCGACGACCACCACCGGGACCCCGCGGCGCGAGGGGCGCAGGATGTCCTTGGCGGTCCCGTGGTTCGGCGCCATCAGGATCCCGGCCACGCGCTCCTCCTCGAACAGGTCCAGGTAGGTGCGCTGCTTGTCCTCCGACATGTCGGAGTTCGCCAGCAGCAGGTTCAGGCCGTTCGTGCCGGCCTCGGCCTCCGCGCCGCGCGCGATGTCGAGGAAGTAGGAGTTGGACAGGTCGATGATGACGAACCCCAGGGTCGAGCTGCGCCCCGCCGCGAGGGACCGCGCGACGCCGTTGCGCACGAAGCCGAGCTCGCGGATCGCGGCCTCGACCCGCTCGCGGGTGGCCGGCGTGACGCGTGCCGTGCCGTTGAGCACGTTGGACACCGTGCCCATCGAGACGCCCGCCGCGCGGGCGACGTCCGAGATGCTGGGGGCTGACCGTCGTACGTGCGCCATCGCTCCTCGCGTTCCAACCCGGTTCTGCTGGAAGGCTACACGCGGCGACGACCGCCTCCGCCCGGACGAACGGTGGGATGGCGCCGACGAACGGTCGGGTCCGCACGCCCGCGCGTACCGACGATGAAGGCTCCACGTCCGAGAAGGAGCACCGCATGTCCGTCGCCGCCGAGACCCCGACCGCGATCGCCGCCGCCGCCGCGCCCCCGCGCGGCGCCGGGCTCTGGCGGGTCTCCACGCTCGGGCTCGCCATCTTCACGCTCGTCGCGAGCGAGTTCCTGCCCGCGAGCCTGCTCACCCCCGTCGCCGCCGAGCTCGGCATCACGGTCGGCATGGCCGGCCAGCTCGTGACCGCGACCGCCGTCGCGGGCATGATCGCCGGCCCGGCGATCGTCGCCGTCCTGCCGCCGGTCGACCGGCGCTGGGTCATGGTGGGGCTGACGGCGCTCTCGGTGGCCTCCAACGTCATGGTGGCCGTCGCGCCGAACCTGGCCCTCATGCTCGTGGGGCGTGCCCTGCTGGGTGTCGCGCTGTCGGGCTTCTGGGCGCTCTCGCTCGCCGTCGTGGCGCAGATGGTGCCCGCCGAGCGCCTCGGCCGCGCGATGACGATCGTCAACACCGGCGTCTCGCTCGCGACGGTCGCGGCCGTGCCGCTCGGGGCCTACGTCGGCGAGCAGCTCGGCTGGCGGGCGACGTTCTGGGGCGTGGCCGCGGCCGGCGTCGTGACCCTGCTGCTGCAGGCGGTGGCCCTGCCGCGCATCGGCTCGAGCGAGCGCTCGGGCGTGCGGCCGCTCCTGAACACCCTGACCACACCCGTGGTGGCGACCGGGTTCGCCGCCCTCGCGCTGCTCGTGACGGCGCACTTCGCCGCGTTCACCTACGTGCGCCCGCTGCTCGACCGCGTCGACGGCCTGGGGGCCGCGGGGCTCGCCGGGCTGCTCGCGGCGTTCGGCGCGGCCGCCTTCGCCGGCAACGTGGTCGTGGGCGTCACCGTGGACCGGCGCATGCGCGCGGTGCTCGTCGCGGTGCCGCTGCTCGTGGCGGTCTCGACGTCGGTGCTCGCGCTGGCCGCGCAGACGTCGGTGGCCGTCGTGGTGGTCGCGGTGGTGGCCTGGGGCCTCGGGTTCGGCGGCGTGCCGACCATGGTGCAGACGTGGCTCGGCCGGGTCGCGCCGGACCGCCTCGAGAGCGCGGGCGGGCTCACCGTGGCCGTGTTCCAGGTGTCGATCGCGCTCGGCGCGGCCGCCGGCGGGATGCTCAACGACGCCCTCGACGTCCGGGCGGCGTTCCTCGCGGCGGGTGTCGCGGGAGCCGTCGGTGCGCTCGCCTTCTCCCGGGTGTCTACCGCTCGGGCGCGCTGATCCGCGCCGAGCCGGGCGCGGGTGGCGCCGTCAGGCGGGCTGGACCTCGGTCTCGGCCCCGGCCCGACGGCGCCACTCGCGCGGGCTGAGCCCGGTGTGCCGGTGGAACGCCCGGCGGAAGCCCTCGTCCGAGTCGTACCCGAGCGCGAAGGCGACCTGGCTGACCGGCTCTCCGGCCCGCAGCAGCTCCTTCGCGCGGCGCATCCGCACCTGGGTCACGTACTTGGCGGGCGACTGCCCCATCCGCGTCCGGAACCGCTCGGCGAACTGCGATCGGGAGGCGCGGGCCACCCGGGCGAGCGCGTCGATCGTCCACGGCGAGCCGGGCTCCGCGTGGATCGCGGCGAGCGCCGGCCCGACGAGGGGATCACGGAGCTGCGCGAGCCACTCCCGCGCGCTGGCGCACCCGCGCTCGAAGAACGCGCGCAGGGTCGAGGCGACCACCAGGTCGAGCAGCGGCCGCAGGAGGGGCGAGCTGCCACCGCCCGTGCGCGTCTCGGTGTCGAGCATCTCGAGCAGCGCGGAGTACGTGGGGTCGTCGAGCCGAGACCCGCAGCGCAGCAGCACCGGGGGCATCAGCTCGGCGAGCCGCTCGAACGGCGCCGCCTCGAGGGCGAGGCCACCCGTCACGACCCGCGCCCGCACCCCGGGTGGCGTCCGGACGCGGTGCTCGCCGCCGCGCGGGAGGAGGGCGAAGTCGCCACGCCGGAGCTCGACCGGCTCCGCAACCCGGTCGCCCGTCCCCGCCACCGGGGGTCGGGTGACCGCGATCGTGCCCTCGGCCACGTGCAGGAAGCGGATCGTGACGTCCCCGAGCCGCCGCGAGTGGCCGGGCATGAGGTGCACGTGCCCGACGTCGCGCACGGACCAGCGCATCTGGCGCAGCAGCGCGTCGGCCGCCAGCGCATCTTCCGGACGGTGCTCGTCGGAACGGTCGGTGGTCCCGGTGACCTGCACGCTCATGCTCAGGCAAAGCACGACGGCGGACCGGTCATTCCCGGACGTCCGTCCCGCCGGCAGGGCCCCGGGCGCCCGGGGCCCTGCGCACGGGACGTCAGCCGCGGGCGGCGAGGAACGTCTCGAGACCGGCGAGGTCGTCGGTGTTGATGTGGTCGACGCCGGCCGCGAGCAGCTCGGCCCACAGCGCGTCGCGCGCGGCGCCGGGCGCGTCGGGCGTCGCCCAGAACCGGACGCGGTAGCCGGCCGCGTGCGCGGCGTCGACCATCTGGTGCAGCCGCTCGCGCTCGGCGGCAGGCATCTCGCCCACGCCGCGCCACGTGAACAGGGAGTTCCAGTTGTCGCTCACGAGCGGCATGGTCGAGGCGGGGATGCCCGACCCGAGGTCGCCGGAGCGGCCGTCGTGGAACGCGAGACGCTCGTCGGCCGACGAGATGGTCCCGGACGGGCGGTTGCCGCTGATGACGACCTGCACCGGGCCCGGCTTGACCTGCCCGTCGACGTACCGCGTGAAGATCTGGCGGTGCTCGGCCAGCGCGGACTCGATCGCGGCGTACGTCGCCTCGCCCTCGGACTTGATGTCGACCAGCAGCTGGAACGTCCCGTCCCATCCGGGGTACACGCTGCGGCCCTTGCCGCGCACGAGGTCGGCCAGCGGCTCGAGGTAGGACTCCTCGAACGTCGGGGCGTCGTCGAGCTCCCAGGCGTCGTGGGCGACGAGCAGCTCGCCGTCGACGAGCCAGACGTCGGCCTCGACGCTCGTGAACCCGTGCTCGAGCGCGTCGAGCAGCGGGCGCTCGTGCTCGTAGTCGTTGTGCGCGTGGGCTTGAGCGCGGGGGGTGCCGAGCTCGACGTCGGCCGCCGGCGGTGCGGCGACGGCGGTGGCGGCGGGGGCGACGAGCGCGGTCGTGGCCAGGGCTGCGACGGACAGCGCGGCGGAGACTCGGGTCAGGCGCATGCTTCCTCCTCGGGGCACGGTGCGGTCCTCCCGATCCGACCCGCTCGCGGTAGCGAGCAGGGGAACGCGAGGCGAGCGAGCGCCGTCGGCCGGGCGAACGGACAGTGCGGTCGCTCACACCGCGGAATGGGACCGCAGGTCGGCGTCGTTACGTCACGGAGCGATCGAGAACGTCTATCGCTCGCATTTGCCGGCCCGATACTTCGTCGGGTCTACTCGACCGGCCGGGCACACTCCCGCCCGGCGCCGAACCCACACAGGAGATCCCGAGAACCATGCGACGCAACCGCGCCCTTTTCGCCACCGTGACGGCCACCATGACCGCCCTGGCGCTCGCGGCGTGCGGCTCCGGCTCCACCCCGGGCTCCGCCGACGCCGCCTCCGAGGGTGCGGGCGGCAACGACCTCGGCCTCGTGCAGGACGGCGTCCTGACGGTCGCCACCGAGGGCACCTACCGCCCGTTCACGTTCCACGACGCCTCCGGCGAGCTCGTGGGGTACGACGTCGAGGTGGCCGAGGCCGTCGCCGAGAAGCTCGACCTCGAGGTCCGGTTCCAGGAGACCCAGTGGGACGCGATCTTCGCGGGCCTCGACGCCGGCCGGTTCGACACCATCGCGAACCAGGTCTCGATCACCCCGGAGCGCGAGGAGAAGTACGTCTTCACGCAGCCGTACACGATCTCGCGCGGCGTGATCGTGGTCCGCGATGACGACGACTCCGTCTCGAGCTTCGAGGATCTCCAGGGCAAGGTGACCGCGCAGTCGCTCACGAGCAACTGGCGCGCGCTGGCGGAGGAGTCCGGCGCGCAGGTCGAGGCCGTCGAGGGCTGGGCCCAGGCCGTGACCCTGCTCGAGCAGCAGCGCGTGGACGCGACGATCAACGACTCGCTGACCTTCCTCGACTACGTCAAGGAGCGCCCGGACGCGCCGATCAAGGTCGCGGCCGAGACCGAGGAGACGTCGCAGTCCGCGTTCGTCGTCACGCCCGAGCGCGAGGCGCTCGGAGAGGCGATCGACGGCGCGCTCGACGAGCTGCGCGCCGAGGGCGTGCTGACCGAGCTGAGCGAGAAGTACTTCGGCGAGGACGTCTCGTCCGAGTGACGTCCCCGCGAGGGCGCCGGCACCTGCGGGTACCGGCGCTCTCGCACGTCCGGGCGCACGACGGGGCACGCGCCGTCGTGTCCCCCGCGCGCCGAAGACTCGCAGATGGTGAGGTGAACCCGTGGACTGGCAGCTTGTCGCCGACTCGTTCTGGCCGCTCTTGCAGGGCGGTCTGACCGGCACCATCCCGCTCGCGCTCGCGTCGTTCGCGCTGGGGCTCGTGCTGGCGCTCGTCGTCGCGCTCCTGCGCCTGGCCTCGAACCCGGTCGTCTCGTGGATCGGCCGCACGTACGTCTCGGTGATCCGCGGCACGCCGCTGCTCGTCCAGCTGTTCGTCATCTTCTACGGCCTGCCGTCGATCGGCGTCGTCGTCGACCCCTGGCCCAGCGCGATCATCGCGTTCTCGCTCAACGTCGGCGGGTACGCGGCCGAGGTCATCCGGGCCGCGATCCTCTCGGTGCCGCGCGGCCAGTGGGAGGCGGGCTACGTCGTCGGGATGTCGCACGCGCGCACGTTGCGCCGCATCGTGCTGCCGCAGGCCGCGCGCGTGTCGGTGCCGCCGCTGTCGAACACGTTCATCTCGCTCGTCAAGGACACCTCGCTCGCCTCGCTCATCCTCGTGACCGAGATGTTCCGCAAGGCCCAGGAGATCACGTCGTTCACGAGCGAGTTCATGACCCTCTACCTCGAGGCGGCCGCGATCTACTGGATCTTCTGCACCGTGCTGAGCTTCGGCCAGGACCGGATCGAGAGGAAGCTGGAGCAGTATGTCTGAGCAGCCCCTGCTGCGGGCGCGCGGCATCCGCAAGTCGTTCGGCGACCACGAGGTGCTGCGCGGCATGGACCTCGAGGTGCACCGCGGCCAGGTGGTCGCGCTCATCGGCCCGAGCGGGTCGGGCAAGACGACGATGCTGCGCTCGCTCAACGGCCTCGAGACGCCCGACGGCGGCACGATCGAGGTCGCGGGCGGGCCGACGATCGACTTCTCGCGCCCGGTGCCGAAGGCTCAGCGGCTCGCGCTGCGCGACCGCTCCGCGATGGTGTTCCAGCACCACAACCTGTTCCCGCACATGACGGTGATCCAGAACGTGACCGAGGGCCCGGTGCAGGTGCGCCGCGTGCCGCGGCCGGAGGCGGAGCGCCGTGCGACGGAGCTGCTCGAGCGCGTCGGGCTGGCGGAGAAGCGCGACGCCTACCCGCGCCAGCTCTCCGGGGGACAGCAGCAGCGGGTGGGGATCGTGCGGGCGCTCGCCCTGAGCCCCGACCTGCTGCTGTTCGACGAGCCGACGTCGGCCCTGGACCCCGAGCTCGTGGGCGAGGTGCTCAGCGTCATGAAGGAGCTCGCCGACGAGGGCTGGACCATGGTCGTGGTGACCCACGAGCTGCAGTTCGCCCGTGCCGTGGCGGACGAGGTGCTGTTCCTCGACGGCGGCGTCGTGGCCGAGCGCGGCGCTCCCGCCCAGCTGTTCACCGACCCGCGCGAGCCGCGCACCCGGCAGTTCCTGCACCGCATCCTGCACCCGCTGGACTGAGCCTCGCCCTTCTCCGGTGGGTTCGCCCGCGTCCCGTCGTGGGGTGCCGCTAGCCTCGCCGCGTGACCCGACTCGTCCTCGTCCACGGCCGCGACTCCGGCGGCCTCGACCCCGACGAGCTGGAGTCGCGCTGGCTCTCCTCGCTGAACGCGGGCCTCGCGGCGGCCGGGTCCCCGCTCCGGGTGCACGACGACGACGCGTCGTTCGTGTACTTCGGCGACACCCTCGACGAGCTCGTCCGAGGCACGGGCGGGACGCCGCCGCCGGTGAGCGTCCACGACGTCGCCGACACCGCCCGCGCCATCGAGGCCGGCGTGCTCGCCGGGCTCGGCCGCGGCGAGGCCGAGCTGGCGCTCGCGGTCGCGCACGAGGTCCTCGTCGGCGCGGGCGCCCCGCCCGAGGTGACGTCCGTCGTCGTGCCCGACGACGGCGCGGACGCCCGCGCGCAGGGCGCGCTCGGGGACGCGCTCGCCGCGGCGCTCGCGGCCGCGCTCGCCGCGATCGAC